>JBBRND010000004.1:0-195333 GCA_038230515.1 Bacteroidia bacterium
ACCCCCAGTTGTCAATGTGCATGTGTCCATGTGAGGGGTGATATGTCATCGTGCCGCATGGAACATCAGTGTAAGACATTACACTTCCATTCTTATGATAGATGCGTTGATTCACGAATCTCTTTGGAACTCTTCCATCAGGACACAGCGTACCCGGATCAGAAAGCAATGTATCCGTTCCGCATAACCATTTGTTGATGGAACGTGTTTCCAAAGGACCGTATCCTATATTCGGTGTGGTTCCTGTCAATCTTAATCGCCCGTCATTTGAACCCTGTGACCCGCTTGCAGTATTTCCTGTTTGGGTATAAACAGTGTAGCCGCTTTGTAGCGCATCAACTGACACTTTAATGTCAGGAAGCAAATCACAATTGGTTCCACCTCCGGGAGGACATTGGCAAGTGGTAGCGTTACTAGTCGTGCATTGTGCATTTGAGAGCATTGCAATGCCCATAGCTGCTGTTAAGCAAAGTAGAAATTTTTTCATTGTAAGATAATTTAGATGTGAAACAAAGATGAAATGCTCGCAATGCTTTGTTTGCATTTCATCACCTTAATTTTTTTTGAATTTTAAAAATCGCAGGTGATTAAAAAAATCCGAGAACAAGATAGCAATTTTATTTCGTTTGCAAACCATTCATGAAATTCATCGGCTAAAGGTTTTGTTAATCCAATTAAAAATTGTTTGCAATGAAGAGTTCAAGATTAATTGTATGATAGCATTTTCACCTAATAAAAAAACTTATGCAAACAACTAAACGATTTTAATGTCATCGCTTCAAACTATCCTTCTTCGCATCGTCATCATTGTCTTCCATTTCATGGCAGCATTTTCCTTTGCCGCCTTCTTTGCAATGTTCCATCTCACCTTTGCAGCCATTCATGCCACCGCCCATATTGCAACCGTTCATACCGCTACCCATACCGCAGCAATTCATTCCGCCCCTGCCCATCGGCATCATGCAAGCTCTGCCGCCACACATTTCAGGCGGACAATACATTATGCCGCGCATGCCGTGCTCTCTTATTTCCATGCGCTCGTGGTGCATGCACATCATGGCGCACCGACCCAGTTCGCATAGCAGCATACCAATGCTGATCACAATTACTGCATACGAAACCCATTTGGCAAAAGCACCCATGGCATCCGTTTTAGATTTACTCAATAGTAGTACGCCCGCAACAAGTGCAAGCATGGTTAAGGCAACAGCGATGTAAAGCATTTTGATTTATATTTAAAATTTATGCGAACGAATGTACGGAATAAAAGATTTAAAGTTGACGGTCTCAGGTTTAAAGTTAACTCATCGGGCTGCTCAACCTTAAACTTTAAACCTCAAACTCTACCGATCCATTTCCTTTCTTTAATTTTATCGCCCCGACAAAAAAAGTATTATGAAATACACACTCCTCCTCTCCTCAGCCCTGCTTGTTACTATAGTTGCAACAGCACAGCTAAAATATCCACCAACAAGAAAGACCGATCAACAGGATGATTACTTCGGAACAAAAGTAAACGATCCATACCGATGGCTCGAAGATGATAAGAGCGCAGAAACCGCTGCATGGGTAAAGCAGCAAAATGAAATCACAGAGAATTATCTTTCTCACATTCCCAATCGCGGAGAAATAAAAAGCCGGCTCACAGAGTTGTGGAATTATCCGAAATCATCAGTGCCGTTCAAAGGCGGAAGCAATTATTTTGTACACGTAAATGACGGCATGCAAAACCAGTACGTCCTCAACATCATCCGCGATATGAAAGGCAAGCCCGTTCCATTTCTCGATCCGAATAAATTATCGGAAGATGGGACCGTAAACGTTACCGGAGTTTCGGTTTCTCACGATGGAAAAAACATTGCTTATTCCCTCTCCCGTGCCGGCAGCGACTGGAACGAGATTTATGTGATGAATGTCGCCAATGGAAACCAATGGCACGATAAACTAGAGTGGGTAAAATTTTCCGGCATGGCATGGCGCGGAAAATCATTTTATTACTCGCGCTACGATGCACCTGATTCAAGCAACGTGTTGAAAGGACAGAATCAGTTTCAGAAAATTTATTTGCATCAGGTAGGCAGCGAGCAGAAGTATGATGTGCTTGTGTACATGGATAAAGACCATCCGCAGCGTAATTTTTCTGCAAGTGTTACCGATGATGAACGTTACCTTGTTATCTATGGGTCTGACGGCACGAGTGGCAACAACCTCATGGTTCAGGATTTAAAAAACGGAAATGGAAAATGGATTACACTCGTCAAAGATTTCGACAGCGATTACAATATGATTGACAACGACAGCAACATTTTTTACATCAGGACAAATAAGAAAGCATCCAACTACAAACTCATTGCTATTGATGCAAACAAACCCGGTGCGGAGCCGAAAACAATTATTGCTGAGATGCCCATCGTGATGGAGTCCATCGTCACCGCCAGTTTCAACTTTGTTGGCAATTACATGGAGAATGCAACGAGCAAGTTGAAAGTATTCAGCAGAAGAGGAAATTTTATGTTCGATATAAAATTAGATGCCATCGGCACAGTGGAAGAATTGAGTGGAGATAACCATGATCAGAATTTATTTTACTCGCTTACTACTTTTACTTCGCCTTCTGTTATCTATCAATACAACTTCCGCATGAGGAAACAGGACATTTATTTTAAGCCGCAGATAAATTTTAAGAATGATGATTATATCACCGATCAAGTATTCTACCAAAGCAAGGATGGAACAAAAGTTCCAATGTTCATCGTCCATAAAAAAGATGTAAAGATGGATGGAAACAATCCCACTCTCTTATTTGGTTACGGAGGATTCAACATCAGCAAAACACCTGACTTCAAACTTGACCGGCTTGTTTTTCTTGAGCGCGGGGGAATCTTTGCGATGCCGAACATTCGAGGTGGCGGAGAGTTTGGCGAGAAGTGGCACGAAGCAGGCACAAAAGAAAAAAAGCAAAATGTGTTTGACGATTTCATTGCTGCCGCACAATACCTGATAGACAATAAATACACCTCGCCTTCCAAACTTGCTTGTGGTGGTCGTTCCAATGGTGGCTTACTTGTTGGCGCGGTAATGACTCAGCGTCCCGATCTTTTTAAAGTAGCACTTCCGAATGTAGGCGTGCTTGACATGCTTCGCTTTCACAAATTCACCATCGGCTGGGCATGGAAAAGCGATTACGGTAGCAGCGAGGCAAAAGAAGGTTTTGATTACCTCTACAAATATTCACCCCTTCACAACATTAAGGAAGGAGTGAACTATCCTGCCACACTCGTTACCACAGGCGATCATGATGACCGCGTAGTTCCTGCGCACTCATTTAAGTTTGCAGCAGCACTTCAGGAAAAATACAAAGGAGATAATCCCGTTCTCATCCGCATTGATGTAAACGCGGGGCATGCAGCCAGCACACCACTTGGTTCAGGCAAGCCCGTTGCAAAACAAATTGAGGAAATGACTGATGTACTTTCCTTTATGATGTTCAATCTCGGAGTGAAATAAATTTTCAAGGAACCTTTAAAGCTCATTCGCCTGCGCAATGAGTTCCGCAACATCGAGCACTTTCACTTCTGTTTCTTTATTAAAGTTCTTAACTCCGTCAGTCATCATCGTCATGCAAAAAGGACAACCGACTGCAATTACGTTTGGAGAAAGTGCCAGTGCTTCTTCCGTGCGCTCGATGTTTACATCCTTGTTTCCGTGTTCGGGTTCCTTGAACATTTGTCCTCCACCTGCACCGCAGCAAAAACCTTTTGCGCGTGAGCGCTTCATCTCATGCAATTCTGCATCTAGCTTTTGAATTACATCACGGGGTGCTTCATACACATCGTTTCCTCTGCCGAGGTAGCAAGGGTCGTGAAACACAATTCTCTTTCCTGAAAAACTTCCCCCTGCAACATTTAATTTTCCAACGCTAATCAATTGCTGAAGAAGTTGCGTATGATGAATCACTTCGTAGTTGCCTCCTAATTCTGGATATTCATTCTTCAATGTATTGAAGCAATGCGGACATGCAGTTACAATCTTTTTCACACCGTAGCCATTCATCACTTGAATGTTCGTCATTGCCTGCATCTGAAAAAGAAATTCATTGCCTGCGCGTTTAGCAGGATCGCCCGTGCAACTCTCTTCTGTACCAAGCACGGCAAACTTCACATTGCAGTGGTGAAGAATTTTAGCAACGGCTTTGGTAATCTTTTGCGCGCGCTCATCAAAGCTTCCTGCGCAGCCAACCCAAAAGAGAATGTCAGGGGATTCTCCTCTTGAAAAAAAGTCAGCCGTAGTTTCTACTTTAAATGCCTCCATGAATTATCCATTTAAAGTAGTTGTCCAATTGGCACGGTCTGCTTTCGCAAACTGCCAGGGCGCCCCATTCGTTTCAATTTTATTCATCATCATCTGCCATTCAGATGGCATTTTACTTTGCTCCATCACGAGATACCTGCGCATCTCAATAATAATATTGAGCGGGTCAATGTTTACTGGACATGCTTCTGTGCAGGCATTGCAACTTGTGCAGGCAAGCAGTTCTTCTTGGCTGATGTAATTAAAAAGATTTTTTTCGTCCTTGAAATCTTTCCCCTGCGCATCAATAATCTTCCCTACTTCTTCCAACCGGTCTCTTGTATCCATCATTATTTTCCGCGGTGACAAAAGTTTTCCCGTTTGATTTGCAGGACAAACACTCGTACACCTTCCGCACTCGGTGCATGAATAAGCATCCATTAAATTCTTCCAAGTGAGATCGTAAACATCCTTTGCTCCGAAACTTGTTGGTGACTGATAACCTTCAGGCGATGCGGCAGATGGGTCAAGCATCAACTTTACTTCCTGAGTAACGGATTCCATGTTCCTAAACTTTCCTTTCTTTTCAAGATTGGAATAATAAATATTCGGAAATGCAAGGAGAATATGAAAGTGTTTTGAGTATGGAAGATAATTCAGAAAAGAAAGTATGCCGATGATGTGAAACCACCAGCAACTGCGCTCAATCATCATCAAACCTTCGCTTGAAATATTTGAAAACAATTTTGCATAAATTCCACTTACAGGAAACACACCAGCCGCAATGTAATGTTCAAAACTCCGTGACTGAAGAATAGAGTCCGTTGCATTCATGGTGAGAAATGCAGCCATCAATAAAATCTCCGTGATGAGAATTACATTCGCATCCGTTCTTGGCCACGATGTCATTTCTTTACTCCGGAATCTCGTCAGTTTCAGAATATTTCTGCGGATAAGAAATATAACGCAACCGAAAATGGTAAGCACGGCAAGAATTTCAAAACTGCCGATCAGAAAATTGTAAAACGAACCCAGAAAAGAAAATACACGATGCGTTCCTGAAACTCCGTCAATAATTATTTCAAGAACTTCAATGTTGATGATGACAAAGCCGACATAAATAAAAATGTGCATAATGCCTGCAACCGGACGCACTATCATTTTACTTTGCCCAAGCGCTACCCGCGCCATTGTAATCCATCTCTCTTTCGGGTGGTCAGTCCTGTCGAGCGGTTTGCCGAGGTTAATATTGCGGGAAACCTTTTTTACATTCCTTATGAAAAGAAAAACTGCTCCCGAAAAAAAAAGAGTGAAAATGATTTGAGAAATCACGCTGACAAGTTTACGGTTTTCCGATTAACGAATAGCTCTTAACTTCAACTACTTCTTTCCTCCGCCCCCAAACATAGAGAAGTGAACATACTTTTTCGGATTTGTATTCAGGTCTTTAATGAGTGTATCGAGGTCACGTGCGGTGTTGTTCAAATTAACATACAAACTGTCATCGTTGGCAAGCATACCAAGCGAACCCTCTCCTTTATTTATCTTATCGAAGATACTGGAAGTTTTTTCAAGCGTAGTCTTCAGATTCAGAATTGTTTGAGAAAGATCAGCCCTACGAAGTGTATCGCTGATACCCGAAAAATTATCAATTACCTCTCCAATCTGTTGATTGTGATTTTGGATATTGCTAGTAATTGATTCAAGATTTTCAAGTAAGACTTTCAACCTTCCGTTCTTTTTTCCGAGCATGGTATCCACAGTAGTTGCAATTTCATCAATTGAATTGAGTGCTTTTGAAATACTTTGAAAAGATTTTTTCAGATTGCCTTTTGTTTCCTGATTAAACACTTCGCGAAACACCGCAGCAACAGAATCAAGTGATGATAAAAGATTTTCTGCCCGCTCTTTTATCGGACCAACCTGTGCGCTCACGGCATCTGTTAAACTGGTCTGATTATTCGACCCGAGCGTATCGCCATTTTGAATATCCTCTTTGCTGTCGCCAAAAAGAAGTTGCACTCCTTTGGTGCCGAGAAAATCAATGCTGAAAATTTCTGCGATTGAATTTTTCGGAATCAGCAAATCACTTTTAATGTGCATCGTGATAACCAGTCGCCCTGAATGGTCAGGAAGCAAGGTGATGCCGGTTACAAATCCTATCTTATAACCGTTTACCAATACAATGTTTGACGGCAGCAATCCATCTACGCGTGGGTACACTGCGTAAATTGTTTTCTGGGTGGTGAAAAAGTCGCGCCCTTTCAAATAATTTATTCCCCACAAGAGCAACGCCAATCCCGAAAAAACAATTATTCCGATTCTTACTTCTTTAGATATTTTCATAAATGACGTGCGAAAGTAAATATAGTTTTTGTTACTCTGCTCTAATTGCCCTTCATCATCTCTTCCCGCGCCTGTTTTAGAGTGATGCGCTTTTTGAGCTTGTAAGCTACCACAAAGGCATCATTAAATCCTGTGTCTTTCATTTTCCTCAGTGTTTGCATGACATCGTCAAAATTTTTTGAACGCTGAGAAGTGTATTTATATAATCCGTTTTCAAACTCTTCGTGAATTTCTTTTATTCCTTTAAAACGTGGGGTAGTTCGTTCCAGCTTTTTGGGTGATGAAAGAATCTGAACGGCAAATTCATAAACATCTTTTTGAATAATTGGTTCAGGTAGGGTTGATTTTTCCCTTCCGCTATATTTTGGTTCGGAGGAAGGGTTTGAAGTTTGAGGTTTTACGATTAAATCGGTAGGAGTTTGGTTTGGGCTTGAAGAATCAACTTTTGATACCGAAGAATCTTTTGCTTCTTTTCTTACTTCCGTTTCATTGTCTGATTCAACCGCAGGAATTTTCTTTTCCTGCGTCTTTCCTGTTTCGCCTGATTCGATGGAAGCTTTGTAATTCTTAAAGGCATTGAAGACAGATTCTGCAATTTCATTTTGCCCTTTCGTGCCCGACAAATATTTTTCTTCTGAAGGACAGCTTAAAAAACCGGTTTCAACAAGCACACTCGGCATGTACGTTTTGAAGAGCACCAAAAATCCTGCCTGCTTTACTCCCCGTTCTTCTCTTCCTTTTTTCTCTACTTCATTCTGAACAAATGAAGCGAGCCGCAAACTTTGGTCGAGATATGCGTTTTGATAAAGAGAAAAAATAATATTCGCCTCGGGAGAGTTCGGGTCGAAGCCATCATATTTTTTTGTGTAATCCTTTTCAAGAAGTACTACATCATTTTCACGTTTGCTTACTTCAAGATTTGCTTCTGATTTATGCAAACCCATTACCCATGTTTCCACTCCGTTTATTTCCTGGTTGCATACATCTTTCTTTTTCTTTTGGTCATGATAGCAAGCGCTGTTGCAATGCACGCAAATAAAAAGATCGGCTTTTGCGTTATTGGCAATCTCGGCACGTTCATGCAATTCAACAAACACATCGGTCTTGCGCGTGTAAATAACTTTTACCTCAGGAAAATTGATTTCGATAAACTTGCCGAGCTTGAGCGCGATAGCAAGCGCTACATCTTTTTCTTTCACCTTAGCACCAAGGCAGCCCGTGTCGTGGCCGCCATGACCGGCATCAATAACTACACGCGCAAGCGCGTAATGATATGTAGGCGTATGGAACGATGACAAACCGAGAAATGCAATGATGAAAAGTAAGGAGCGTACAAAACTTTTTAGCAAAGGGATTTTTTTACTTTTGGACGCCATCAGATTTTTTGTTCACATCAGAAAATTGAACTTCAAAATAACAAATATCCTGCCTGCTTTTGCACTCGTGCTATGTGTTCTTTTTCAACATGACAGTGTTGGGTATGTATCAACGAACAACGAATTGATTTCGAATATTGATTTGGACTCTCCTACTCTATTGCACACTATCTCCGATACACTAATTATTGCCGACTCTCTTAGCTCAAAAGATTCATCCAAATCAAAACCCGATACACTTTCTCTTGCCCCCGATACATCCTTTGATACGGAAGCTCTTAAATCAAGAGTGAAATATCATTCACGCGATTCTTTGCGGGTGGATATAGAAAATGAGCTTGTGTACCTCTACGGTGAAGCGGTGGTTGACTACGAAGACCTGCACATAAAAGCGGATTACATAAAAATTGATTTCGAGAAAAAAGAAATCAGTGCAGAAGGTTCCACTGATTCGCTTGGAGAATTGACAGGCAAGCCGGAATTTTCGCAAGGCGCTCAGCAGTTTCGTTCCAATTCAATGCGCTACAATTTTAATTCGAAGAAGGGAAAAATTTCGTACGTGATTACGAAGGAAGGTGAAGGTTATATTCACGGAGAGGCGGTGAAGAAAGACCCTTACAATAATTTCTTCATCCATAACGGTCAATATACAACGTGCGAGAACGATACTCCTCATTATTCAATCAGTGCGCGAAAGCTGAAAGTGATTAGCAATAATAAAATTGTGACAGGTCCGGCTTATCTTGTTATTGAAGAAATTCCTACACCACTTTTTATTCCGTTCGGTTTTTTTCCGAATAAAAAAGGAAGAAGTTCCGGATTGATTTTTCCTGCCTTCGGTGAATCTGCACAACGTGGATTTTATTTTCAGCATCTTGGCTATTATCTCGGCTTGAATGATTACGTAAACGTTGCTCTTACTTCTGACATCTATACAAAGGGCAGCTATACCCTTGACCTCAGCAGCGTGTACGCAAACCGGTATCACTACCGCGGCAATCTACGCCTGAGCTATTCGCGCGCAATAACAAGTGAAAGAGAACTGCCCGATTACCAGGACCAAAGAGACTTTCACATTTACTGGACACACTCACAGGACCCGAAAGCCAAACCAAACAGCAATTTCAGTGCAAGTGTAAATGCAGGCACAAGTACCTACTACAGGAATACAATTACATCTGCACCTAATTTTTTATCAAATACTTTGCAGTCGTCTATTATTTATTCGCAAACATTTCCAGAATCGCCTGTAACGTTTGGCATCAGCGCTAGTCATTCACAGAATACCTTAACTCATGACATCAACGTCACGCTGCCAAACATCAACTTCGGCATATCGCGTATCAATCCTTTTGCAACGAAAAATCAGACAGGTGCGAAGAAGTGGTATCAGCGAATCGGCGCGTATTACCAATTGCAGGCAACCAATTATGCACAAACGAAAGATTCGCTACTCTTCAAAAAAGAAACACTCGATAATCTGCATAATGGTATTCAACATGTTCTTCCTATTTCAACCTCCTTCAAGTTGCTGAAATACTTTTCACTTTCGCCTTCAGTTAATTTAACTGATCGCATGTATTTCAAAACTGTGAGATACACTTACAACCCTGCACTCCTTCATGCTGACACTACTGAAGTCAACGGATTCGCCAATACTTTTGATTACACCGTTTCTGCCGGCCTGAGTACTCGCATCTACGGAATGTTTCAGGCAAGGCGAGGACCAGTAGCTGCCATACGGCACGTGATGAATCCTTCCATCGGTTATTCTTACAGGCCTGATTTTGGAAAATCATCTTATGGTTATTACCGCTATGTGCAAGATTCTCTTGGTAATTTTCAACAATATTCTATTTTTAAAGAAGGCGTTTACGGCTACCCCGCTAATGGAAAATACGGAAATGTAAACTTCGGTCTGGACAATAATCTTGAAATGAAAGTACGGGTAAACAGTGACAGCGGTGCTACCATGAAAAAAATAAAACTGCTTGAGAGCTTACGCATAAGCGGCAATTACAATCTGGCTGCAGACAGCATGAAGCTTTCTACATTTGGTGTGAGCGGACGGACAATTTTGTTTGATAAAATCGGAATCAACTTTGGCGGAACGCTGGATCCCTATGCCTATGATGCAAACAACAAGGACTATAACCGCTTCGAGCATGATGTAAACTACCACTGGCTGCGGCTAACAAATATTAATCTCTCTTCCAGTTTTTCTCTTGCACCGAAACCAAAAGCAGCAAGCGGTTCAAAAAAATATTCGAAAGAAGAACTGGAAAACATCCGTCTGCATCCCGAAGATTATATTGACTTCAACATACCGTATAACCTTTCGGTGAGCTACACTTACTCATGGAGTAGGATTGGTAACGGGCCCGGAAATCAAACGCAGAGTGCAAGCGCGAATGGCGATGTAAATCTTACTCCGAAATGGAAAGTGGGCTTTAACTCCTGGTACGATTTTTCGGCAAAGCGCTTCACCAATTTCGGATTAAATATTTACCGCGATTTGCATTGCTGGGAAATGCGACTCACGTGGGTTCCGTTCGGTCTGCAGCAGAGTTATTTTTTCCAAATAAATGTGAAGTCGGCCATCCTTCAGGATTTAAAGTTAATGAAAAGGAAAGATTTTTATGATAATTGAGACTGAGAAAAAATAATTGCCAAGTTAACTTAACGAACTAAGTTAATTGAATAATCACTTTCAATAAATAACGTGCTCTGAAAAAATAAATTACTTCTTCTTCGTAGTGTCAACAGGAGCCGAAGTACCGGGATTGTAAAGCGGAGGGTTTGCCGGCTGCGCAGGTGCTTTATTTGCAGGAGTTGCTACAGGAACTCCTCCCGGAGTTTTTGATTTATCGCCATCCTTCTTTTTCAACTCAGCGGCTTTCTTGTCATCATCTTTCTTTTTAGCATCCGCAATGCTGGCCACATCATCACCATCTTTAAACGTACCTTCATTCACCACTGAGCCTTTACGATTGTATGTTTTCCACACACCATCTTTTTTATTGGATTTAAATCCACCTTCCTGACGGATGCTTCCATCTTCAAAATATTTTGTCCACTTGCCGTCTTTTTTTCCGTTTGCATACTGACCTTCAGTAGCAACCTGCCCGCTAAAAAAATACCGGTTGTATGCTCCGTCTTTTATTCCTCCGAGGTATTCCTGCTCTTCTTTTACTTTTCCGTAAGAATAATATTTTTTCTCCATGCCTTCTTTCTTGTCGTTTACCCAATCGGTCTCGGCAATTTTATCTCCGAAGGAATTGTAGGTAAGCCATGTGCCTTGCTTACGGCCCAACTCATCCGATTTGTTGCGGTGCTTTCTATCCTTGCCTGAAGCGTACTCCGGTTTTTTTTCCGATTGAGCAAACAGAATTGAAGGTACAACGAAAAGAAAAATCAACAAAAGGGTTTCTCTGATTTTTTTTATCCGAGTCATAATTGAATATGTTTAGTTGCGAAGTGGTTTCCCGGTGGTTAGTATACTCTGAATCCGTTCCAAAGTTTTCTTCTCACCGCACAAAGATAGGAAAGCTTCGCGCTCCAATTCTAGTAAATATTTTTCACTCACCAAAGTTTGTTGTGATAAATCTCCTCCACACATTACATAAGCAAGCTTTTGAGAAATCAATTGGTCATGGTCAGAAATGTAATTTCCTGACTTCATTATGTTTGCTCCGGCATAAATCATTCCGAGTGCGCTCTTGCCGAGTACTTTGATGTTTCTGCGTTCTACGGGTTTTACGTAGCCAGTTTCTGCTATCTCAATAGCTGCCCGTTTTGCATCAGTTAGTTGACGTGATAAATTCATTGTCACTTCATCATGTCCTGGTTTTAAAATTTTTATGTCGAATGCTTCCTGTGCCGATGTGGACACTTTTGCAGTGCCGATGATGAGAAAATATTCCCGCAGTACCTGCTCGTCAATATTATTAGGAGTGTACGCATCGCTTGCGCGGAGTGCAAATTCTTTGCTGCCACCGCCTCCTGGAATTAGACCAACTCCAAACTCTACCATGCCGATGTAAGTTTCAGCAGCAGCTACAATTTTATCGGCATGTAGAGACATTTCGCAACCTCCACCGAGCGACAATCCTCGCGGAGCAACTACTACCGGAATTGAAGAGTAACGAACCCGCATGTTCATATTCTGAAAAACACGGATTGCCATGTCAATTTCTTCCCACTCCTGCTCAGTAGCCATCATAAAAATCATTGCGAGGTTTGCTCCGGCAGAAAAATTGGCTGCTTCATTTCCAATAACCAATCCGCGGAAATCTTTTTCGGCTGTTTCGATTGCTTTATTCATTCCCTCGACTATCTCGCCACCAATTGTGTTCATCTTAGTGCTGAATTCGAGATTGAGGATTCCATCTCCAATGTCAATTATACTGCAGCCGGAATTTTCCCAAATGGTTTTGTCTCTTCGCGCATTGAGGTAGATAATATTTTCGGTGCCGGGCTTGAATTTGTAATCTGAAGTGGGGATGTGATAGTATGTAATGAAGTTATTTCCGGTTGAATAGAATGTTGTTTTTCCTTTTGCGAGCATTTCGTAAACCCATTGTGCGGGTTTTAATCCGGCTTCTTCCATTTTCTTAATCGTACCGGCTACTCCGAGCGCATCCCAGGTTTCAAATGGACCCATTTCCCAACCAAAGCCGGCACGGAGGGCTTCATCCACAAGATAAATATGGTCTGCAATTTCGGGAATGCGGTTGCTGACATAAGCAAAGAGGTTGTAAAAAGAAGTGCGGTAAAAAGACCCGGCTTTATCTTTTCCATTCACCAACACTTTTAATCTTTCCTGAAGATTATCAATTGTTTTTGCCTGATCAAGAGTTGAAAATTTTGTTTTGCCTTTGGTTGTGTATTCCAGTGTTTTTAAATCGAGGGTGAGAATTTCGCTTTTGCCGGTTGATGATTTTACTTTTTTGTAGAACCCTTGTTTTGTTTTATCTCCAAGCCAGTTATTGTTTACAATTTTCTGAACGTAGTCAGGTAGCTCGAAGATTTCATGGGCTTCATCGTTGGGACAGCGGGTGTATAAATCGTTTGCAACTTTTACTAACGTGTCAAGCCCGACTACATCGCAGGTTCTGAAGGTGGCACTCTTGGGTCTGCCGAGGATAGTGCCTGTTAGTTTATCCACTTCATCAACGGTGAGTTCCATTTTCTCAACAAGATGAAACAGGCACATGATGCTGTAAACTCCAATGCGGTTTGCGATGAAGGCAGGTGTGTCTTTGCAGAGCACTGTTTCTTTTCCAAGAAATTTATCTCCGAAATTTTGTAGGAATGAGATGACTGACTCATCGGTTTGGGGTGTTGGGATTATTTCAAGCAGCCGTAAATAACGCGGTGGGTTGAAAAAGTGAGTGCCACAGAAATGTTTTTGAAAGTCTTCGCTTCTTCCTTCGGTCATTAAATGGATTGGGATGCCTGAAGTGTTTGTTGTGATGAGTGTACCGAGCGTTCTGTATTTCTCTACTTCTTCAAAAACTTTTTTCTTGATGTCTAAATTTTCTACTACTACTTCAATTATCCAATCAGCAGAGGAAATGTCTTTCATGTTATCAGAAAAATTTCCGGTTTTGATTCGTGATGCGAATGATTGTTTGTAAATGGAGGATGGGTTTGCTTTCAATGTGTTTTGAAGAGCTGCATTTACAATGTCATTCGGCTTGCCTTTGTCCGGAGGGGGAGCAATATCAAGCAACAACACGTTAACGCCAATATTTGCGAAATGACAAGCGATACGACTTCCCATTATTCCTGAGCCAAGAATGGCAACTTTATTTATTGTTCTCTTCATAAATATTTTGAAAGAAAATCCTGACAGGTGCTGCGCGACACTTTAAGATTCTCCATACATTTTTTCGATTGATGCTTTGTACATCTCGGCTATTACTTTTCTTTTCAAAGAAAGTTTTTGAGTTAATTCTCCGCTAGCAGGTGTCCATTCGGTTGGGAGAAGTGTAAACTTTTTTATCTGTTCTGTTTGTCCGAAGTTGTGATTGTATTCTTCAATCTCTCTTTTGATTCGGGCAATTACTTCGGTGTTATTTATTACTTCAGCGTGTGTTGTGAAGGGTATGTTTTTAAGTTCGCACCAGCTTTTGAGGTGTGCGAAGGATGGGACAATGAGTGCTGCGGCAAATTTTTTGTTTTCGCCAATCACCATCATCTGTTCGATGAACTGTGATTCTTTAAATTTATTTTCGAGTTGCTGTGGGGCAATGTATTTGCCTCCTGAGGTTTTGAAGAGTTCTTTTTTTCTGTCGGTGATTTTTAAAAATCTTCCGTTCTCTAAAACTCCGATGTCGCCTGTGTGAAAATATCCATCGGCATCAATTACTTCGGCAGTGAGATCGGGGCGTTTGTAATATCCTTTCATCACATTGGGACCTTTGCAGAGTATTTCTCCATCCTCGGCAATCTTTACGGAAACGTCTTCAATGATTGGGCCCACCGTTCCGATGCGTACGGAATCCAGGAGATTGGTATTGTTGACTGCGATGACGGGAGATGTTTCCGTGAGTCCGTATCCTTCGAGCACTACAATCTTTGCTGCCCAGAAAACTTTCGCTAACCTGGGTTGAAGTGCTGCTCCGCCACTCACGATTGCTTTTACGTTTCCGCCAAGTGCTTCTCTCCATTTGTTGAAGATGATTTTATTCGCCAGCCAGAGTTGTATTTCGTAGTAGAGACCGTTTGCTCCGTCCATTTCATATTTCAAGCCGAGGTTGAGTGCCCAAAAGAAGAGTACACGTTTTATTCCTTTCAACTCTTTTCCTTTTTCTACAATGCGATCGTACACTTTTTCGAGCAGACGGGGAACTGTGGAAAAAACATCAGGTTGAATTTCTTTGAGGTTGTCAACAATTTTCTCCATACTTTCTGCATAATAAATGGAGATGCCGGTGTACATATAAAGATAAGTCAACATGCGTTCATACACATGGCAGAGCGGAAGAAAGCTGAGTGCTTTTGCCTGGTAACCGGCTGGTATAAGTGTGCGGGTTGCCCACACGTTGCTGATGAGATTGTGATGGGTGAGCATTACTCCTTTCGGATTGCCGGTGGTGCCTGATGTGTAAATGAGTGTAGCAACATCATCAGGAAGAATTGTTTTTTTTATTTCGTGAAGCTCTTCATATTTTTCATTGAATGCTCCTTTCTCAAGAAAATTGAGCCAGTGCATGGCTGAATCCACTTCATCAAAAGTTATTATTTCAAAAACATGGGGCAGTTGTGCGCGTATGGATTGTACTTTTTCAAACAATGTTTTATCACTTACAAAAACAATTTTCGCTTCGCTGTCATGCAGAATAAATTGTGTTTCCTGTGCGCTGAGTGTGGTGTAAACGGGAACATTAATTACTCCTATTTGCAACATGCCCATGTCTAAAATATTCCACTCGGGGCGATTGTTGCTGATGATGGCTACTTTGTCGTCCTTCTTCAAACCCATTGTCCACAGTGCATAGCTAACGCGCGAGGCACGCATCCAAAATTGGAACGAGGTAGTTTTTCTCCATTCTCCATTCACTTTATTGTTAAGTGAATTATCGAGTGGCAAAATATTTTTTTGCTTTTCGAGAATGTCGAAGATGCGGGAAATGTCTTGCATAACTAAAATTTGAGATAGCAGCGCGGAACCATTTTGTCTCTGCTCTCACTTCTGCTTCGCACTCAAAGAAACTGAAAAGAAATGAGAGAGAAAATGAAAAAGGATTCTCTTATCAAAAGAGAATTGTTGAGAAGGCGCGGGCGCGATGGTGTATTAAATAAAATACATCACCCATCAACCCACACCACCTACCCAAACACCGCGAGGTTGTACTGCTTGTAGTGGTCGCTCTTTTTAAGCCCGGGGAAACTGGCGAGGTAACTTAAAATGGAGCTGCGTCTTTTTTCTAAACCCTGCGCACCTTTGTAGAGCGTGAGCCGCGCCTTGTTCGCTTCTCCATACGCCTCTAAAGCACTTTGCACACTTCCGTTTTTAGTATCAATTAAATTTACGAGCGTGGTGAAATTTGCAACGCTCAGGTTGCTATCAGCCGGGCTGTATGCCCCGCCAAGTTTGGTGATGATGGTGATAACCGCTTTGCCCTGCCCCACTGCCGAGGCAAAACTTTTCTCCATCGGGCTCTTGCCCTTTCCGCGCGGATCGGTGGGCGCTTTCTTCGGATATTTCGGACGGATTTTTTTCAAAATCGAAGCCACCTTTTTTGCAGATGTAACAAAAGCATTGTTATCCGGATCGCTGCCCAGGTAGCTCACCATGCCGCGCAGGCGGGTCTCCAAGCAGGTTGGGTTGGTGTTTTTAATTTCGAACACAAGCGGGTTACGCACTCCGCGCTCATCTTTCAAATCTGTTTCGGTATCCGTCACAGCCGTGTTAGCCGCGTCCACCGCAGAAATAAATGCAGTAAGCGCTGCCTTGGTCGTGCTCGCATTTCCGGGACTGTAGTCCGCCCACGCCTGAATGAGCACATTCCCGTTTTTGAACCGCTGAAAAACTGAGTCAAATGTTTCCTGAGATGCCATGATGATGTAATTTTTTAGGTGAGATAATTAAAAAGTCAGGCAATTATAGACAAAAAAAATAATGTGTGCAAATAAAAATGAGTGGGATAGAAGAAATTATGGGTCAACTCCATCCTCGTTAACAATACCTCTGCCATTTGTAAAGTTGTATGGAGAACCCAAGTACAAATTAGTCTTCACTCTACCCGGTTTTTTGCTCATGCTACTCAGTTTTTCTTCCATGCTACCCAGTTTTTTGCTCATGCTACTCAGTTTTTTGCTCATGCTACTCAGTTTTTCCTCCATACTACTCAGTTTTTTGCTCATGCTACTCAGTTTTTCTTCCATGCTACCTGGTTTTTCTTCCATACTACCCGGTTTTTTGCTCATACTACTCAGTTTGTTCTTCATACTACTTAGTTTTTCATTCATACTGCCTGATTTTTTATTTGTTCCATCTCAAATACTACTTCTTCATTTTTAACCTTCGTAGAAACCACTGCCCCAACCCACTCAACCCATCTTATTTTGAGCAGAGAAATAAGCGAATAAGGTTATCTCTACCAATCATCTTTTTCTACTAAGGTTTTTAGCGCGTGTTCATTTATAGACACAAACCGTTTGTGTTGTATGTTTGCTAAAGAATGTTACGCGGGTTCATCTTTGCAAGCTTTGTTAATTCATTCTCGGTAAGCATCGCATTAGTTAGAAACTATTTTCAGTTGATAAAGCAAAAATAAAGAACATGATTGAAATATAAAAACACGTACAATTTTTTTTTATTCCTCTTCAAAAAAAAATTTCATATCCTTGCAAACAAAATAAAACCCTATGCAAAAATTTACTTTACTTAAATCAATTCTTTTCATCACTGCTTCCTTCGTTTTTTCAATAGCGAAAGCGCAAATGATCGTAACCGTTGCCGGCAACGGAGTTCAGGGATTTACAACAGACGGTATTGCTGCAATAACTTCTGAATTAAACAACCCATACAATGTAGCGGTTGATGCATCTAGAAATATTTTTATTGCAGATTACGATAACAACCGCATAAGAAAAGTAACTGCTTCCACAGGCATCATTAGCACCCTGGCAGGCACCGGCACTGCCGGATTTAGTGGCGATAGCGGACTGGCAACGCAGGCAAAAATAAACCAACCCCGCGGCATTGCCATAGATGAACAAGGTAATGTTTATTTTGCCGATCAAGCCAATTTCAGAATACGAAAAGTAGATGCCGCAACCGGCATTATCACCACCGTTGCAGGCAATGGAGCTCCCGGATACAGCGGTAACAACGGTCCGGCAACAGCAGCAATGATTAATTTCGCCCATAGCATTGCAATAGATCCCAATGGAGATTTAGTAATAGCCGATACGTGGAATCATTTAATCCGGAAAGTAACAATGTCAACCGGAATAATTAAAACAATCATCGGTTCGGGCTTTCCAGGATTCAGTGGCGACAGCGGATTAGCCCGCATTGCCCGGCTTAACTACCCTACAGGAATTGCAATAGATGCTTCCGGAAATATTTACATCACTGATCAACAAAATAACAGGGTTCGGAAAGTTACAGCAGCCGATAGCTTAATTCATACCATAGCAGGAAACGGAATTATGGGCTATTATGGTGATGGAGGACTTGCCTTAGCTGCACAATTAAACAAACCAGTTGGAGTAGCCGTTGATGCTGCCGGAGTTGTTTACGTAGCAGATTCTTACAACAACAGAGTCAGAAAAATTGATCTCTCAGGAATGATTTCATCACTCTCAGGAACCGGAGTTCCTGGTTACAATGGAGACAGCATCTCCTGCTACACTGCGGAATTAAACGGTCCCAGTGATATGACGCTCGATAATGCCGGGAATATCTACTTCTGCGATGCACATAATTACCGTGTACGCAAAATTTTAAAATCATTAGTTGGCATAGAAGAATTAAATGAAAATAATTCACTCACTCTCTTTCCAAATCCAACCGAAGCCACATTGGCAATAAGCACCACTCAAGGTGCAATCAAGTCAACAGAAATTTACAACGTGCTAGGCGAAAAAGTAATGACAGCTTCTACTCAAACTTCCGGTTCTCCATTCCAAACAGAACTCAATGTATCTTCCCTCACTCCCGGAATATATTTTGTAACCGTGAAAACAGAAAAAGGAAATCTTACTCAGAAGCTGATAAAGAACTGATCAATAAAAAAAATGAACAGTGTGAGAGGAATTATGCGTTCTTAATTCTTCAGCCAATAGTTAAGCACCGCAATTCTCCAAACAAGGTTCGCATTTTTGTCATCCCCTTTTTTAAAATCATAAAGAAGAGAATTCATTTTTTTCTGATCGAGGAAATCAATTCGCGAAAAACCATCTTCAATTAAAAACTTCAGCGGCCCGCGAAGCCATTTAACCTCACCGGGCGTCACAAAACCTTTTTTATCCTTTCGCCAGGCAATTTTTTCAGGAAGAATATGCTGCATAGAATCCCGAAGAATTTTTTTTGTCACACCTTTATTTATTTTGTCATCATCATTCAGCGAAAAAATAAATTCAACCAGCCGGTGATCCAGAAAAGGCACCCGCGATTCAATAGAAAAAGCCATCGAGTTGCGGTCTTCATACTGAAGTAACGAAGGAAGAGAAGTAGTAAAAGTAAGATGATACAAAAATTGATTTAACCGCGATCCGCCAGTTGAGTCCAGCTTAAAATTAATGCCCTTATCAGAAGAGAGAAAAGGAAAATAATTTTTGTATTCCGTTTCATAAAGTTTCTGCTCACTCATAACACCAGAAAGAATACTCTTCAGAAAAATATCAGAAGATTTCTTGAACCCCATTTGCTGCATACCGGCATGAGCGAAGCATTGCCTGATCGCCTGAGTAAACTTAAACTGATTTAATAAGCCGCCAATGAGCCGGTAGAAAGAGTGCATATACCCACCAAGAATTTCATCAGCCCCTTGTCCGTCAACAACAACTTTCACTTTTTTCTCTGCCGCCAGTTTCATTACAAAATATTGTGATATGGGAGAAGAACCCGCAATGGGAACATCAGCATGATAAATTGCAGAAGCAAAATAATCTGCAATATCTTTTTCTGATGGAGTAAAATAAGATGGATTGAGTGATGGATACTTCGAAAGAACCTCAGTAACAAAAGGTCGTTCATCAACTTCATTCTTTCCCTCGTAATAAACGGTGAATGTTTTAAAATTAAGATCAGGAAAATCAGTAGCAATAGCAGATGCAATTGAAGAACTGTCTAATCCTCCACTAAGGCAACCACCAATTTCCACATCACTCCGCATGTGTTGACGAATGCTTTGATCAAATAAATAAAAAAATCTATCACGCTTTTCAGCATTCGAGCCACTAAATTTTTTGGTTGTATCAATGTCCCAGTATTTCGAAATAGAAATTTTTCCATTTGAATAAACGAGATTATGAGAAGCTGGAAGCGATTTGAGTTTTTGATAATACGTTTCATCTTGATAACACATCCACCCTAATTGCAAACCTCGACTTACCTGATCAAGGTTTAACTCACTGTCGAATATCGGTGATTGTTTTAATGCCTTGTATTCCGAGCCAAAATAAAAACGATCGCCCGAATGAATGTAGTAGAAGGGTTTTATCCCGAAACGATCGCGAGAACAGAAAAGCGATTTTTCTTTTTTATCCCAAATGGCAAATGCCCACATTCCCATAAAATATTGAACGCATTCCTTGCCGTATTCACGATATGCTGCAAGTATAACTTCTGTGTCAGATTGAGTTTGGAATTTGTAACCTTTCTTCTTTAACTCTTCCCGAACTTCAATATAATTGTAGATCTCTCCATTGAAAGTAATAACCGCATCAAAATAGTCCATCGGCTGATTGCCCTCAGGCGAAAGATCAATAATACTCAACCGATTATGCCCAAGTGATACTGCACCTTCATGCCAGGTGCCTCGTGCGTCAGGTCCCCGGTGGGCAATGCTCTGCAACATAGACCCAAGCATTCCACTCGCACTATCGCCCATCACTTGCTGATCAACAAAACCTGCTATTCCACACATTTATTTCTCTTCTAAAAAGATTTAGTTCCTTTTGAAATTATTTTTGACAACTGCATCGTCAATGATCTCCTTGAATACTTTTCAAAAGTACGGGAGTGATTTTGCTCCAATGAATTTTGATTCCATTTCAAAAATAATTCTGATAAATACTTTTTCAATCCCAAAGAATTATTTCTTTCAAAAGTCTTCCCTGCTTCACATTCCTCAATAATTTTAGCCGCATCACCATCCTTTGCTCCAATGCAAATAATCGTTTTTCTTGAGGCAAGGTATTCAAACAATTTTCCTGTAAGTATTCCATGACTGTCAAGTACATCAGGAATTACCAGTAGCAAGGCATCAGAATTTCTCATGTAATTAATTGCTTCCTTATGCGGCACGTGAGGAATAAATTCTGTCACAGATTCGAGATTATTTTCTATCACGAACGAAACAATGTTCTCTGTTCTTCCTCCAACAAATCGCAGCTTCACTTTTGCAGTTGGTGTTTCTTTCAACGCATCACGCAAACATTCAAAGAAAATTTTCGGATTGTAGATGTCCGCCATTGTGCCAACGTAGGTGATCGTGAAGGAATTATTTACGGTATCTACAATTTCTGTGAAATCATTTTCATCAAAACCATTCGGGACAATATGAATTTTTGCTTCTGAAATTTTGCCTGATTTATCAAGGTAATTTTTCTTAATTGGATTACTCACAACAATCAACTCATCTGCCTCTTCAACAACTTTCTTCTCAAACGCGGAATCTCTTTTGGCTGCCACTGAAGTATGTAGCATGTCTTTGTAATAAAATATATCTGTCCAAGGATCTCGCAGGTCGGCAATCCATTTCAGGTGAGGGAATTTTTTCTTCAGTCGCAATCCCACCAGTTGTGAACTGTGTGGCGGAGATGAAATAAGAATTATGTCAATCTTTTCTGCCTGAATTACTTCAACTGCTTTTTCATACGCATGCTTCACCCAACCTTTGCGCGCATCAGGAATAAAAAAATTGCCACGAATAAAACGTAAAACTTTTTGAGAAAATTTTTCTTTGTCTTTATTTGCAAAGCCGCCATAAGGAGCTTTGTTGCCCGTAAACTTTGTAAGAATGCTCAACGGTTCAAAGGAATCCGTTCTAAAAATTTTTACATCTTCAGGAACATCATTGAGCAAAGAAGAATCAAGGATAGGATAACTGGCTACTTTATCATCAACAGTAATTACAAAAGGAGTATATCCGAATTCAGGAAGATATTTTACAAACTTTAGAATTCGCTGAACACCTGCTCCGCCTGACGGGGGCCAGTAGTATGAAATGATGAGTACGCGTTTGCAATTCGAGGTTTGAGGTTTGGGATTTGAGGTTGAAGAAGACAACACTTAACGTTTTATTAGTGGCTTTAATTATCAAGAAGTTTCTCTTGCTTACCGGTAATCCCTTCTCGTTTTCTATTTAGAGTACTCGATAAAACAACATAAGATTCCCTTTGCTTTCTCTTCCATTCAACAAACCCAATTCCTCCGACAAGTAAAATTAAAAGCGCGGAACTTGCCAATGAGATCTTTTCTCCCGTTGCATACACTGTTGGCTCAAACTTCCACTCGATGGAGTGAATACCGGCAGGAACTTTCATTCCACGTAAAACATAATTCGCACGCAGGTAGTCAGATTTCTTCCCATCCACGTAAACGTTCCATCCTTTGTCGTAATAAATTTCAGAGAACACAGCAAACTGCGGGGAGGTTGAATTGCTTTTGTAAACAAGATCATTCAGCTTGAATGATGTTAAAGAGATCGAAGAAGTTGAATCAGCAGAAGGGGTAAATCCTGTCACTTGTTCTTTGAATCTTTCATCAACTATAACAGTTGTTTTCGGATTGAAAGAATTCATTGAAGCAATTTCTGAATCAGCATTCGGAACAACTTTTATTTCATTTACAAACCATGCATTACCGAGCGCGCCTTGGTTTACAAGCGGAGCGCCATCAGGATTCAAGATAAGATATTTTGTATTGAGCATGTTTATGGTCGGTTGAGAGAAGGCAGTTGCCATTGATGCACTGTCCTGCTTTTGAAATGCTGATTTCATTGCTGCCATTTCAGGAGTAAGACAATCGTCAATCAACTCTTTGTAGCGTTTCAGTTTTGCTCCGTGATAACCACCGATAGATTGATGATAGTACGAAGTGCTAGCATCATTGAAAGTGTTTGCTGCAAGATTCAATACACGATAGGTAGAAGTATCTCGCAGAATTAATTCATCTGCCTGCGTCATAGGAAAGGGTGCGGCATTGACTGACTTACGTGAATAGTCATCTGAACCGAGATACCTTCTGTCAACCGTCCACATATCAATCAGAATAAGCGCTGCGAGAGACCAGATGACATATTCATCTCGGAATTTGTAACGCACGAAAGTGTAAATAAGAATAGCAGCAATAAAAACCAAAAAGAAAGTGCGCATGGCATCAGCGCTCATAATTGTTTTGCGCGCAGATTCCACAGAGTTAAAAAATCCATCAATAACATCCTGAGAAATATTCTGACCTTTCGTTGATGCAATTACATTATCATATTCTTCCTGAGTATAAAAGGAAGTGAACACGGTAGGTGCCACAAGAATGAGCAAAGAAATGCCGAGCACAATTCCTCCTCCAAAATAAAGTTTTTTGATGTTCTGTTTCATCCATGCTGATTCTTTCACAATTTTATCTAACGCGAGAACAGCCATGAGAGGCATCATGAATTCAACAATCGTCAGCGTCATGGAAACGGTGCGGAACTTATCGTAACCCGGAACATGATCAAGAAAGAAATTTGTGAAGCCCATAAAATGTTTTCCCCAACTCAACATTAAACCAAGAACCGTTGCTGAAAGAATCCACCACTTCATTTCCCCTTTCACAATGAAGAGTCCGATTACAAAAAGCAAGCAGATGATTGCACCGGCATAAGCGGGTCCCCCCGTGAACGGCAAATCTCCATAGTATGCACCGAACTGCCCAACGTTTTGCTTGTAGTTCGGTTCCACATCTTTCAAGGCATCTTTATTCATTTTCGCAATCGGCTCGGAAACCCCTCCTTTAAAATTCGGAACGAACAGTGTGAAACTCTCGCCTACTCCATAACTCCAACCCGTTACATAATCGCGATCGAGACCGGTGGTTTTATTTTCTTTATCAGCAGTAAGTTCTGATGGTCCGCGAGTAGAATATTTTCCGTACTCTTCTGTTGCCATCAGGTTTGTAATGTTTGTGCAGGCAGCGATGATTGCAACCACAGCAAGCGAAGCAGTAGCTTTGAAAAAATAAGAAAGTGTTTTTTCTCTGTACGCTTTTATCAACTCTGAAATTCCCAACAACACAATAATCATAATGAGGTAATACGTAATCTGTAAATGATTTGCATAAAGCTCAAGTGCAAGCATCAAACCTGTAACTGCTGTACCAAGCAGCCAGCGCCCACGATAAGTCATGATGATACCGGCAATGACAGGTGCCATGTAACCAATGGCATGTGCCTGCGTGTTGTGTCCGGTTCCAATGTAAATAATAAAGTAACTCGAAAATGCAAAGCCGATGGAACCAAGTATTGCAATGCGGTGATCAATCCTAAGAACAATGAGTAGAAAATAAAATCCGATCATAAGTAACCACACCAGGTTTGCAGGAGAGGGAAGCCCGAGCCAGATTGCTTTATTGATGTATTGAATAAGATTGGCAGGATACACTACAGAAATCTGGTAAGCAGGCATTCCTCCGAACATTGCATTCGTCCACAAAGGTTCTTCGTGATACTTCGCACGGAAGTCGTCAATGGCTTTGCTCATTCCTTCCCAATTGGAAATATCGCTTTGCTTCATTTCCTTCCCGCTGAAGAGCGGAGAAAAATATGCCATGGTGATGGCGAGGAAAACTGCGATGGCAATGAGATGAGGAAGATATTTTTTCAGTTTATTCATACAATATAACTTAGAAATTTCGGATTGTGGATTCTTGATCTCGGATTGAATACAAAAAGAGAGTGCAGAATTAAGAATAAAAAATCAGCAATAAAAAAAAATCAGAGAAGTGATAAACAGAGCGTTGTTAAGTCATTGCTATTTCACTTCTTCGTAATCCACATATTCTCCACTGTCATTATTTTTATTGGAAGAAGATTTTGTTTGAGTAATGGTTACTTCCCCTTCTTTCTTCTGTGGTTGTTGATATTCGTGCTTGCGCTGAACAGTATGTTTTGTAGTGCCGCCAAAGATGCGCGAGAGAATCCAGATAATGAGAATGGTATAAAAGACATCTGCCATTGCAGGTTAAAGTTTAAGGTTCAAAGGTAAGAATGGATTCCAATTCGAAATTTCTACTCCTTCACAAGTTTCTTCACCACACTCCCCTCCTCTGTTTCAATTTTTACAAAATAAATGCCTGGGGGAAAGAGTAGGCAGGCGACAGTCTGTAGTCCGCAGTGAACAGCCGAATATATTTTTTCTCCAAGCAGATTAGAAATCTGAATTGATTTAATTGCCGACTGCTTACTGCCAACAGCAAACTCGCTTTCAGCAGGATTCGGATAAATAAAAATTGAATTCTCAAAAACGTTCTCTTTAATTCCATCAGAAATACAAAGTGTTTCTACGGTTGCTCCGGTGCTTGTATTTGTAAAAGTTGGAATCACCATAGTGCCTGGAGTGAATGCCGTGAGTTGATGATTGATGAACTGTGTAGCTGGCGAAGTTACTGTTGCATTGCTACTTCGCTCTGTGCATCCCATGTTTCCGCTTGCATCCGTTTTTACAAGAAAGACATCGTTATGAATATTCCAGTTGAAATAAGTTCCTGTGATGGCAAAGCCGCTGTCGGAAGTTTGAATGAGAGAATATCCTTCATTGTTCTGCAAACCATTTATTGTTTTTGTCCAGAGTGTATCTCCACCGGAATTTGTTTTGATCAAGTACACATCAAAATTTCCGAAAGAGAAACTTGCGGATTCACCGATGAACAAATATCCTCCATCAAAAGTCTGATGAATGGATTCGCTGAGGTCATCACTGCTTCCTCCATAGGTTTTAGTCCACATTAAACTTCCTGAAGAATCTGTTTTGATGAGATAAAAGTCTGCTGACCCTACTCCGAAACTATACGTTACCGCTGCAATTGCATAACCTCCATCAGCAGTTTGTTCTACCTGCTGACCGTAATCATAACCGGTTTCACCGAAGGCCTTTGTCCACTCTACATTTCCGAGGGCATCTGTTTTGAAAAGACAAACATCAACATCCTGAGTACTTTTATCCTCAATAGTTCCGGTAGCAATAAAACCGCCATCAGATGTTTGCACTGCGGAATAAACAGCAGCGTTGTAATTTGTTTCGCCATACGATTTTGTCCAGAGTGTATCTCCCGTAGAATTTGTTTTGATGAAGTAGATCAGATTGCTTCCATTGTAGAGATAGCCGGCAATAAAGTATCCGCTGTCTGTAGTTTGAACAACCGAATAGGTATGCTCTTGCCCCGCGATCTCATAACTTTTACTCCACACCACATTTCCTGCTGAATCCGTTTTGAGAAGATAGGGATTAAAAAGATTTCCGTTTCCGTTTATGCCTGTAAAAATAAATCCTCCGTCAAGAGTTTGCTTAACGGCTGCGCACTGGTATTGATTGAAGTTTTCGCGAATCAGTTTTGTCCAGAGCGTATCACCATTCGAATTGGTGCGGATAAGAAAAAGAGATTCGAAAATATTTCCAGCGGTGTATCGAGTACCTGCAATTGCATATCCGCCATCGGCAGTTTGCAAAATGGATTGACCGATGTCTTCTACCAAAGAATCTCCGTAGGTTTTCTGAAAGGTGATCTGAGCTTGAGAAAAACTCAGGAAACTGAAAAACAAAAGGAACACAAGTAAGGGTTGTTTCATTGCCGTAAACTTAAAGCAAATTTTTGAAGATAGTTGTTAAACCCCGTTGCTTCATTAATCAAAAGCATACAATATTCTCAAATTCGTATTGTAAACTTTTACAATAGGGTAAAATGTCCATGGGATGGCACTGTAAACTTTTACAGTAGGGCAAAATATTTATGGGATGGTATTGTAAACTTTTGCAGTAGGGTAAAATTTGTATGGGATAGCTCTGTAAACTTTTGCAGTAGGGTAAAATTTGTATGGGATCGCACTGTAAACTTTTACAATAGGGCAAAATATTTATGGGATGGTATTGTAAACTTTTACAGTAGGGTAAAATATGTATGGGATAGTATTGTAAACTTTTGCAATAGGGTAATGTCCCCCATCATTCGTTCATTCGTTCCCTGCCGAGTTAATCATCCGTTAATCTTTCTTTGTTACAAAAAGAAATCATTTACTTTTACCCGCATGAAGCGGTTCGGAATTTTTCTAAAACTCTTTGGCGAAAGTTTTCTCTTTGCGTTCGAAGCACTGCGCGTAAATAAACTTCGCACCATTCTTTCCTTGCTCGGAATCACCATCGGCATTTTTGCAATCATCAGTGTGTTCACAGTTACTGATGCACTTGAACGGAAAATCCGAACCGATGTGCAGAGCTTGGGAAACAATGTAATCTACATACAGAAGTGGCCCTGGACACCGGAAGGAGATGATGGGTACCCGTGGTGGAAGTACATGAATCGTCCGTTGCCTGGCTATAAAGAAATGACGGAGCTTGAGCATCGGATGAACTCTGTTGATGCGTATGCATATGTAGCAAGCATCGGTGGACAACTGATAAAATATAAAAACAGCTCAGTAGAGAATGCTGACATTCTTTGCGTAAGCCAGGATTACAATCAGATAAAAACCTTTGAACTGACTGATGGCAGGTATTTTACAGAAGCAGAATCCAACAGCGGTCGCCCTATATGTTTGCTCGGTGCAAATGTAGCCGCAGCACTTTTTCCTGATGGCAATGCGATGAATAAAGAAGTCGCTGTTCGCGGAAGCAAGTTCGAGGTAATCGGGGTGATAAAGAAAGAAGGCAAGAGCATGGTGGATATTTCTACAGACGACAACATGATCATCCCCGTGAATTATGCACGCAACTTAGTAAACCTTCGCAGCGATCGTATTGATCCGTACATGATGGTGAGAGCAAAACAAACCGTTGCCATGCCTGAGATGCGCGATGAACTGAAAGGAGCAATGCGCAGCATACGCAAGCTACAACCGAGAGAAGAAGATGACTTTGCCCTCAACGAAACAAGCTTACTTGCAGATGGACTCAACAGTTTATTTCACACTATTGGAATTGCCGGATGGATCATTGGTGGTTTCTCAATTTTAGTTGGCGGCTTCGGCATCGCCAACATTATGTTCGTATCCGTGAAAGAACGCACACCCATTATCGGCATTCAAAAATCGCTCGGCTCGAAAAATTATTTTATTCTTCTTCAGTTTTTAATTGAAGCAATTGTTCTCTGCATTTTCGGTGGAATGATCGGGCTTCTAATTGTGTACTTACTAACTCTCATCGTAAGTGGCTCAATCGAGGATTTTAAATTTGTTCTTACAAGCGGAAACATCATCATGGGAATTGGAGTAAGCGCCATCATCGGAGTCATCAGCGGATTTGTTCCCGCACTTCAGGCATCGCAAATGAATCCGGTGGATGCGATAAGAGCGAACTGAAAAATTAAGAGTCAACACCCGAATAACGTGTAGCGATTCACGGATAACTTTTCAGACATATACAATCAGCGTTTTACATTTTTCTATTTTTGCTTCGTGAACACGGAAAAAATTTTCAAACATCTTTTTTATTTCACTTTGATTTTATTGTTGAGCCGTTGTGGTTCTGATAAACAGGGCGATGCTATCGGTACATTGAAAACAGCAGAATATCCTGAAACGTACGAAGTACGCAAAGCAGAAGTTTATGAAGCACCGCGCGTAGTTGGGCCTGATTCAAAGTCCGAATTCCCTGAACATATTGCAACCAGGTTTCAAAAATATGCGGGAGGCAACGCAAACCGGCTTGCTGTGCTAGTGACTGACAGCAGCTCATCCTGGCTTGGCATTGCGCACGGATTAAAAACTATCGGAGTTCCTTTTATGGTAACGGGTGATGTACGCGAAGCGTTGCAACACAAAGTAGTATTGGTTTATCCGATTATCTCAGGAGCAGTTTTATCCCCGGAAGCATTGCAACAACTCGCAGCATTTCCCCGCAATGGAGGAACAATGATCGGAGTGAATGTACTTGGTGGGGGCTTGAACGAAGTGTTTGGTTTTGAAGAACCGGTTCCTTCAAAGCAGCATTTCGAAATTTTTATGCGCAGCGATTCCTCTAACCTTACCAATGAATTTACTGACGATCGCGAACAGCACATTTCCATCGGCAACAAAAAGAAATTTAAAGAAACCATTGGCACGTATAGTTATTCCAAACCGATTCTTACTCCACTAGCCGTATACGAAGACAAAAGTGCTGCAATAACCCAGCGTTATTACGAGCAGGGAAAAGCATTTGCAATCGGCTTTGATGTTGGCTATCTAATTCTCAAGGGTCACAACAACCGCCATGAAGAGTTTAACCGGGCGCAGGTAAATGATTTTGAACCTACTATTGACGTGCTTTTGCGATTCATCAGAAATATTTATTTGTCGGGCGATAGAGACGCGGTAACAATACAAACTGTTCCATACAATAAAAATCTTTCTGTCATTCTAACTCACAACATCAATTCAGAAAAAGCTCTTGATGATGCATTAGCAAATGCTGCTGAAGAAAAACAAATGGCAATTCACAGCACCTATTTTATTCAAACAAAATATGTACGCGATATGCATCCGTTTATTTTCAACGCTGAGAATGATTTCAAAAAACTGAAGCAACTTGAAAAAGACGGAATGGATTTGGCAAGTTTATCTGTATCCGGCTCTCCATTGTTCGATCAGTTTGAACAAGGCACAGGCATTGAACAATACCCAGCATATCGCCCGTATGTAATGGCGTATGAGAAAACATACGGAGGAACTGTTTATGGAGAAATGCGAGTAAGCAAATACCTGATTGAACATTATGTGCCGGAAATAAATGTAAGTTCATTTCGCTCAAATAATTTGTATGTGCCGTTTACCTTTCCCCAAAGCATGATTGCAACCGGCTATCATTACAGTTCATCTGTTTCAGCAAATGTTTCGCTCACACATTTTCCATTTCAGATGAATTACAATCGTGAGTACGATGATGAAATGGAGGCGTACGCTTTTCCTGTAACTCAGGATGATGAATTTCCTCCTTATACGTTCGAACGCTTACAACCTGCACTCGCACTTGCAAAAAAGATTGCACGATATGGAGGATGTTATGTAGGGCAAGTTCATCCAAATGCGTTGGGAAGAAAAGTGGAACGTACATTTGTGAATGCCATGAAAGACGATGCATGGTTTGGTTCGTTAAAAGATTTCGGTGACTGGTGGGCGGGGCGCGATCTTGTAACTGCTGATGTGAGTCATGAAGGAGGGAAAAGAATTGTTACACTTAACGTTCCACGCAGGATGGAAGGGCTCGCAGTAATGATGCCGATACGAAGCACTCCGATAGCGGTAGAGAATGGCGGAAAATATTTCGTGGATGGAAAACTCATCATCTTTGAAATTGCTGAAGGAAGGATACGCGTCACGCTGGATAACTAAAAAGCAGAATATTTCAACCTTTTTAATGATTTTAAAATGTGGTAAAAGATTTTCTTCGCGGTACAAACAAATATTCTCTATCTTCGTAAAAGATAAATTGATTTTCAATCTTTCAGCAATATGAAAAACCAAAAAGAAATACGTTGCAGTTTTTGCGGTCGTGATAAGAGTGAAACATATGTATTGATTGCAGGAATCACCGGACACATTTGTGATCAGTGCATTCAACAGGCACAAAACATTCTGAGTGATGAGATGAGCAGCCGACTGAAAAATAATATCAGCAACCAGCTCAACAATCTTAAACCGATTGAAATCAAAAAATTTCTTGATCAGTATGTGATCGGGCAGGACGAAGCAAAGAAGGTATTAAGTGTTGCCGTTTACAATCACTATAAACGCATCTCTCACAAAAGCAAAAAGCAGGAAGAAGTTGAAATAGAAAAATCGAATGTGATTCTTGTCGGTGAAACAGGAACAGGTAAAACCCTTTTGGCAAGAACGATTGCCAAGATGCTGAATGTTCCGTTTTGCATTGCTGATGCAACTGTACTTACTGAAGCCGGATATGTGGGAGAAGATGTTGAAAGTATTCTCACACGTTTACTTCAAGCTGCAGATTACGATGTGTCGGCTGCCGAGCGCGGCATTGTTTATATTGACGAAATTGATAAGATTGCGCGCAAAGGCGACAACCCAAGCATCACTCGTGATGTAAGTGGAGAAGGAGTGCAGCAGGCGTTATTAAAATTGCTGGAAGGTTCGCAGGTGAATGTGCCTCCACATGGTGGTCGCAAACATCCGGAACAAAAAATGATCACTATTGACACGCAAAATATTTTATTCATTTGCGGTGGTGCGTTTGACGGCATTGATAAAAAAATTGCCAAGCGTTTAAACTCTCACGCTGTTGGTTTCAAAGCAAGCAAGGAAGGCGAACAGTTCGACAAGAGTAATTACCTCCAGTATATCAGCCCTGTTGATCTGAAAGCATTTGGTTTGATACCTGAATTGATCGGTCGTTTGCCGATTGTTTGTCACCTCGATCCTCTGGACAAAGCAACATTGCGCTCCATACTTACCGAGCCGAAGAATGCATTGGTGAAGCAGTATGAAAAAATATTTCAGTTGGAGAGTATCGCTCTCACCATTGACAGAACGGTTTATGATTTTGTTGTAGAGAAAGCAATGGAATTCAAACTCGGTGCACGCGGACTGCGTTCCATCTGCGAAGCAATTCTTCTCGATGCTATGTATGAACTTCCTTCGCAGGGAAAATCCGCCAAAGATTTTCACGTTACACTAACTTATGCAAAGGAAAAATTTGCAAAGGCCAATGTGAACCGATTGAAGGTAGCTTAAGAGAATTAGAAATTGAGAATTGAAATCCTTGCTTGCAAAAGCAGGGATTTTTTATTTCCGTTCAAACGTCAAAAAAGAAAACGAGTATTTATTTTTATCATCCGCCTCAACATCGGTTCCTGAAATTTTTTTCCATTCTTCTTTTTTTAGTTCTGGAAAAAAAACATCGCCTTCAAACGAACGATGAATTCTTGTAAGGTAAATTCTGTCAGCAATGTTTAATGAATGAGAAAAAATTTGTCCACCGCCAATGATGAAGCACTCTGTTTCGTTTTTGTCTTTTGCTTTTTGAATTGCTTCTTCAAGAGAGTGAACAACAGTTACACCTGCGGCATGAAAATCAGTTTGCCCTGTAACAACAATATTTGTTCTTCCTGATAGCGGGCGGTACTTATCAGGAATGCTGTCAAAATTTTTTCTTCCCATCACTACAAAATGACCCATTGTTTTCTCTTTAAAGAATTTCATGTCCGCAGGAAGATGCCACGGAAGATCGTTGTTCTTTCCGATCACATTGTTTTCCGCAACTGCTACTATCAATGAAATTGTCATACAGCTACGGGTGCTTTGATAGGAGGATGTGGATTGTAATTTTCAAGAGTGAAATCTTCAAACTTAAAATCAAAAATATTTTTGACCGTAGGATTGAGTTTCATTTGCGGGAGCGATTTGAATTCACGGGAGAGTTGCAGTTCCACTTGTTCGAAATGATTTGAATAAATATGTGCATCGCCAAGGGTGTGAACAAATTCACCGCATTCAAGATTGCAAACCTGTGCAATCATCATCGTAAGCAAAGCGTACGATGCAATGTTGAACGGTATTCCCAAAAAAATATCTGCACTCCGTTGGTAGAGTTGACAACTTAATTTTCCATCTGTAACATAGAATTGGAAAAATGCATGGCAAGGTGGAAGTTTCATCTTATCAATCTCTCCCACGTTCCATGCACTCACGATCAGTCGCCTTGAATCAGGATTTTTTTTGATCTGATCAATTACCTGCGTAATCTGATCAAACGTTTTTTGATCTGCACTTTGCCAGCTTCGCCATTGGTAGCCATACACAGGACCGAGGTTTCCGTTTTCATCTGCCCATTCATTCCAGATACTCACTCCGTTTTCTTTCAGATATTTAATATTGGTTTCGCCTTTAAGAAACCACAACAATTCATGAATGATGGATTTGGTGTGCACCTTTTTTGTAGTCAGTAGCGGAAATCCTTCATGAAAATTAAAACGCATCTGATAACCGAAAACACTCCTCGTTCCGGTGCCTGTACGGTCGCTTTTTTCGGTGCCTTGCAGCAGTACATGGCGCAGTAAATCGTGGTATTGTTTCAAAGGAAATTGGAAATTAAGAATTCAAAATTAAAAATAAAAATTTAACAGAACTAGCTACCTCTTGTTTTTTACTATTTAATTGACTTTTCAGAAATCAAGAAAGATTGATTCCATTTGTATTATTTCTTCCAAAACATAACCACTGTCACTACAATTAAAAACAGTACTAAAAAGATAACGGCAAAAAGAGAGATGAGATCGAGCTGAGAAAAGATTTTGCGCTTTTGCACTTTTCTTTTTCGCGCCATCTTTTGCAGTTCGGTGGTAATGGTGAGCATGCTTGTGTCAGCATTTAATTTCCGCAAGCCGTCAAGTGCATCGCTGCAGAGGTCGCAGTCGGCAAGGTGACGCTCTACGTTATGCGTTTCTTCCTTGGTGAGTTGATGCCGCAGATAATTCAGCATCTGCTCTGGAGTGAGATGGGCTGAATGGGTGAATATATTTTTATCGCTGCTCATTTCTTAATCTCTTTTAAACCTGTTGAGGTAAATCTTCAGATTCCGCTTTCCGTTTTGAATGTGGCTCTTTACCTGCTTGTAATTGTAGCCGGTGGTGTGTTCAATTTCTTCGTAACTTTTTTCTTCAAGATAAAACATACGTACACAGGTGCGCTGCTCTTCGCTTAATGAATTGAGAGATTCATCAAGATGCTCTGCCAGCTTCTTTTCCCAGACAGTATCATTATTCTCATCTTCAGAAACAATTGGCGAAGCATAATCAAGCGCTTCTTCAGTGAGGTTGTTCTTTCTTTTCTTCAGCAGTTGGTAGCAATGGTTTTTGGTAACAATGTAAACCCAGTGGCTAAAGTTCTTTATTTCGTACCGCTTTACATCAGCAGGAACTTTTTCGAAAACTTCGATCACCGCATCTTTGCTTTCGTCTTCGCTGTGCAGGTATTTTAATGCAACAGCAAATACGATCTGGCAGTAGCGGTTGAAAAGAATTTCCACACATGCTTCATCGCCCGATTGCCTGTAGTCGGCAACGAGTTGTTCATCCGTTTTTGAATTCTTTAGAGAAGATCTCAGCAATGTACAAATCGTGAATGGATACGAATTTACTAATCGGGGTGTTTGGTATTGAGTGCAAAATGGAAATAATTCCACAATTAAGGAGTTATACGTTAACAGTTATTTGATATACATAGCAGCCGATGCGCTCCAGATTTTATGATCGTTGACTTACGCCTGAACCTCGTATAACTTATATCAACAATGGATAACTTTTTTTTTCTACTTTCGCGCTCCTTTTTTGCGGGCGTGGCGAAATTGGCAGACGCACTAGACTTAGGATCTAGCGCCTCACGGCATGTGGGTTCGAGTCCCTCCGCCCGCACTGGCGGTTTCGGGTTTGAGGTTTAAGGTTTCGGGTTAACAACAGTTCCCAACCTTAAACCTCGAACCAGTAACCGGAAACTAAAAACCTCAAACCAAATGAACGTAACGTTTGAACAACCGGATAAGTTGAACGGAATTTTAAAAATTGAATTGCTGTCGGCAGATTATCAGCCACAAGTAGAAGAAGTGCTGAAGAAATACCAGCGCACTGCGCAGTTGCAGGGCTTTCGTCCGGGTAAGGTGCCCGCAGGCATCATTAAGAAAATGTATTACAAAGGCGCGATGCTTGATGAGTTGAATAAACTTACCTCGAGCACGCTTGGCAATTACATTTATGAAAACAAGCTGGATGTAATTGGTCAGCCGATTCCGAAAAAATCGGAAAAAGAAATGGTGTTTGAAGAAGGCGCATCGTTTGAATTTCTTTACGAACTTGGCATGGCTCCGCAGTTTGAAGTGAATTTGTCTGCAAAAGATAAGCTGCCTTTCTACATCGTGAAGGTGGATGATAAAATGGTGGATGATGAGATGAACGATTTGCGCAGACGTTACGGGAAATTCAGCAACCCCGAAACTTCTGAAGCAACAAACATTCTGTACGGTTCGTTTGAAGAGCTTGATGAAACAGGCGCTGTGAAAGAAGGAGGAAATGTTACCACCACTACCTTATCCATCGAAATAATAAAAGATGCAATAGACCGCAGTCAGTTTATCGGGTTGAAGAAAGACAAGTCGGTTGTTTTTAATCCGATGAAAGTATTCTGCAACGAAACGGAAGTGAGCACCATGCTGAAGGTGGAGAAAAATTCTCCGTCAGTGAATGCGGATTATCGCTTCACCATTAAAACGATTAACCAGGTTGATAGAGCAGACCTGACCCAGGAATTCTTTGATAAGATTCACGGAGTTGACATTGTGAAGAGCGTAGAAGAGTTTCGTGCGAAAATAAGAGAAGGCATTGCAAGTCATTTTGAACGCGAGAGTGACAAAAAACTGAGAAAGGATTTGAATAAACATTTACTTGAGAGGTTGGAGATTCCTCTCCCTGATGATTTTCTTAAACGGATGCTGAAAGCAAACATGGATGAAAAAGAAAGTAAGATGACGGAAGAAGAATTCGAGCATCAGTATTTTCATGTCGCAGAAGAGTTGCGCTGGGATTTAATAAAGAAGCGCGTGGCAGAAGCAAATACCCTTGTTGTTGAAGCGGATGAAATATTGAACCTTGCAGCGGTGATGGTTCGTCAGCAGTTTGCTCAATACGGAATGTATGATATTGACGATGTGCGCATGAAAGAAATTACCGATGATTATGTAAAAAAAGAGGAGAACGCAGACCGTTTACAGAAATCAATTATGGAAGATAAAGTATTCCGCCATTTGAAGCAGCAGGTAAAACTTGAAGTTGAAGAATTACCTTACGAAGAATTTGTGAGTAAGCTGAATGAGAAGACGCAGCACGAGTTGGAGCACCACCATTGACGGTTGATTAAATTGATTAATAAGAAGACAAACTTTTTCTGAAACAACTTGTTAATAACTAAGTCATCGTTTTTCATTTCACAAAATATTTTCCCGATTCGTTCGTCTATTTTTGAAACCTGAATATTTTATTCTTACACTACAACTTTAGTCAGATTGGTGTGTTGAATTAAAAACCCGAAACTTTAAACCTCAAACCCAAAACCCAAATGAATTACGGAACAGAATTCCGCAAGTATGCCACCAAGCACATGGGCATAAGCAGCATCACCGTTGATAATGTAATTTCAACCGTTCGAGCCGATTATATTTCGCCAACAATTATTGAAGAGCGCCAACTGAACGTGGCAAGCATGGATGTGTTCAGCCGATTGATGATGGATCGCATCATTTTTCTTGGCGTGGGCATCAATGATTATGTGAGCAATGTTATCCAGGCGCAATTATTATTTCTTGAAAGTGTGGATGCAAAAAAAGACATTCAGATTTACATGAACTCTCCGGGCGGATCGGTCTATGCAGGGCTTGGTATTTATGATACCATGCAATTTATTCAACCCAACATTGCAACCATCTGCACCGGTATGGCTGCAAGTATGGCAGCGGTGCTGATGTGCGCAGGAGAAAAAGGAAAACGTTCTGCGCTTCCTCACTCCCGCATTATGATTCACCAGCCAATGGGTGGTGCTGAAGGACAGGCAAGCGATATTGAAATAACTGCACGCGAAATTCAGAAGTTGAAAAAAGAATTGTATGAGATCATCGCTAACCACAGTGGACAAACAATTGATAAAGTGTGGGCAGACAGCGATCGCGACTATTGGATGACGGCACAGGAAGCCAAAGATTATGGAATGGTGGATGAGGTGCTGGTAAGAAAGAAATAAAATTCCAGAGGGAAAAAAAAGAAAAGCTGCATACGTGCAGCTTTTTTATTTTCAATCAAAGAATGATTTCTACTTTTGAAGCGTGAAAAAAAGCCGAAGCAATAATTTTCTGAAACATTTCTATCTTCTCTTTCTCTGGAGCATTCCTTTTTTTTCATCGGCACAAAAAACAATTACCACGTATCATAAGGACAGTACGATTATCTTCACACGAGATTCGCGGCTTGATGAACTGGAGGCAAAACAAAAAGACATCAACACATTAAAGCAAACGATAAGCGGGTATCGTGTGCAGATTTACTTTGGTGGTGTCAGGCAGAAAGCTGCTGAAGTGAAACTTGATTTCAGCGGGAAACATTCAGATGTTCCTTCTTACCTTACTTATACTGCACCCAATTATAAAATACGGGTGGGAGATTTTAGCACACGGCTGGAAGCACAACGTTTTTTAAAGAGCATTGAAGGGCAGTACACCACTGCTTTTATTGTACCTGATGAAATAAAACTTCCTGTTCTTAAATAAGGATTCATTCTTTTTGAATTGGAGATGAAGATGAGTGTTAATGCGTCATCGGCATCTCATCTTTTTCAAAAATCCGCTTTGACGAATGGAATGGAAGATTATCTTTGCCGACTCAAAAATTTATGTTTAATTAAAAATCAAATTCAAATGAAAAAAATTTACGTGTTATTATTAAGTGGGTTGATAGGGGGCTTTAGTTCCTATTCTTCCACGCCTGTTGCTAATGGCGCCAAAACAGGAAATGTTCAATTAAGTTCGGGAAAAGTATTGTCTCAAAAGGGTTCGGTTAAAGGAACTGCTTCTGTGAACGCTCGTTTTGCTCATGATGCTTCATCGTTAAGACATCAGCAGCCAAACAATACTCAGTTTGTTTTTTCTGATAACTTCGATCAGGCGAGTGATACTACTTCACTCCAGGCGCGCGGTTATCTTACCTATTATCGTGGAGGTGGTCCACAAGCAGCATTTCCAACATGGTTTACAGGAAATCCTGCTACATTCCCGGCTTATGATGGTGCTACTAACAGTTATGTTGGTGCAAATTATCAGGTAGTCAGCGGTACTAATGATATTGATAGTTGGCTCGTTCTGCCTGCTTTGAATGTGGCTACTACTGATATGCTGACTTTCTTTGATAGAAGTCCGGATGGTTCTACTTTCCCTGATTCTATAAAAGTCATGTATTCGGCTTCGGGCGATTCTACTCCTGAAGGAACCGGCTGGGTTATGCTTGATGATTTTCAGGTTGGTGTTACCGGTTGGGAGCAAAAATCGTATCCTGTTCCAACCGCAAGTGCGAATGGACGATTTGCAATACGCTATGCTGTTGTTAACGGTGGTCCGAACGGTGCAAACAGTAACTACATCGGCATTGATGAGCTTAACGTAGGTCAGCTTCTTTCTGATGATGTTGGTATGGTGCCGCCTTTCCCAAGTCAATATACTATTATTCCTCTGTCGCAGCTTCAGCCGATTGATGTCGGTGGAATGGTTACTAACTTAGGTGCAAACAGCGAAACCAATGTGGGCTTTAATGCGAATGTGTATGAGTTTCAGAATCTGGTTTTCGTAGGTTCTATCTTCAGCGCACCAAGCAATGGGGTTAGTTTGGCTCCGGCTGCTATTACTCCGCTGCTTTCTGCAGGTCCTGTTACTCTTCCTGATACGGGTGAATATTTATTTCAGTATTCTACTTTTATGGACAATGCGGATTTGAATAGTTCGAATGATACGCTGGCTACTCAGGTGAATGTTAATGATACTACGTATGCCCGCGATGACGAAGCTTTTACAGGCATGTCTCAGGTGCTCGGCATACAAGGGGTGTCTTTCACGGCTGCTCAGTTATATGATTTCCCGAATGCCGGAATTATTAAATCTGTATCTCTTCTTTATGCCAATGGAAATTTTGGAGATCATATTCAAGCAGATGTATATGATATGGCTGCCGGTTTGCCGGGTTCTGTTGTTGCTACATCAGGTCCATATACGCTTGGTTCGGCTGATACTTCTACCCAATTTCTTGTTTCTCTCACGCTTCCTCTCACTACTCCTTTTGCAGTGGGTGCTGGGGCGCAGTTTTTTGTTGCCATTACTCAGCTTGATACAAACAATATGGGCTTAGGGCATACTGCTAACATTACTACTACAGGCACTGTTTTTTATACTGCTGATGGTGGCGGAACATGGCCTGCTTTCGGAGGTGCATTTGTGATTCGTCCGAACATGGATCTTTCAAATGGTGTGATAGAAGCAAATGTATCTAAAGGCATCAGCATTTATCCGAATCCTTCAAGCGGCATGATTTACATCCGCAACAACGGACAAAAGGATAACATGACGGTTACTGTTTTCAACAGTTTGGGGCAGTCGGTTTATACCGGTGTTTACTCCAACCTTAGCAATGCTGTAATAGATTTGAGCAGCAAAGGAGCTGGTGTGTATAGTATTCAGATTAAATCTGAAAAAGAAATCATCACCAAATCAATTGTAATTTCAAACAAATAGATCTTAAAAGATTCGTTTTGTATGTAGGGGTTGGCGCGAAAGTGTCAACCCTTTTTTTATGTCTTTTTTAAAATGAAAAAAAAAGCCCACTTTTAGCTTCAAATTCACTCCGTTTTTACTCAACTCGCTTCCCGTTTCTCTCCACTCGCAAAACGTTTCTCTCCACTCCCATCCCGTTTGCCTCCACAGCCATCCCGTTTTGCTCCACTCCCATCCCGCTCCACTCCAATCCATAAATAGTTTACTCAACCAGCGTCCCATTTTCCTCAAATCCAAACCCGTTTCACCCCATCCCATATCCTTTGTGTGTCCTCCGCTATTGAGTGTTGAATTGTGCGCGACTAACCTGACGTTTTATATGGAAGAGTATTTTATTTTACCCCAGCTTCTTTATACTCTGCGCGAGCTTGGAAGCAAAAATAAACTCGTTCAGTTCTTTGTTGTCAATGCGCAGAATGTCATCGGCAGTTCCCTCCCACCATTTTTTTCCATTGTGCAGGTAGCTAATTTTATCTCCGATTTCAAGAACCGAATTCATATCATGCGTATTGATAACGGTGGTGATGTCGTACTCAATCGTAATTTCTTTAATAAGATTATCAATTACAATTGATGTGCGCGGATCGAGTCCACTGTTGGGCTCATCACAAAAAAGATACTTCGGATTGGGAGCAATAGCCCGCGCAATGGCAACGCGCTTTTTCATTCCTCCGCTTAGCTCCGATGGCTGATGATTATTTACGTTTACAAGATTCACACGCTTCAGGCAAAAGTTTACGCGCTCCATCTTCTCCTCATACGTCATCTCCGTAAACATACTCAGCGGAAACATTATGTTCTTCTCCACACTCATCGAATCAAACAACGCACCTCCCTGAAACACCATTCCAATTTCTTTTCTGAAAGGAGTGCGCTCCTTAAAGTTGAGTGAAGAAAAATTACGGTTGGCGTATAAAATTTCTCCCTCATCAATTTCGAGCAAGCCCACCATGCACTTCATCAAAACAGTTTTGCCCGAACCACTGCCGCCAATTACAAGATTTACTTTGCCCTGCCCAAAGGAGGACGACACATCGCTGAGAATGGCACGATCGCCAAACCGCTTGCTGATATTTTTAAGTTCGATCATACAAGCAAAAGCTGAGTAAGAATGTAATCGCCAAGAAGAATAAGAATACTGCTGTACACCACAGCATGAGTACTCGCCCGCCCCACTTCAAGCGATCCGCCTTTGGTATGAAACCCATGATAAGATGCAACGGTGGTGATAACGTAAGCAAACACAAACGATTTGATGAGCGCGAACTCCACATTGTACGGAATAAAATCTTTTTGAAGACCATAAATAAATTCAGACGAACCGATTTTTCCTGTCAGCGTTCCCGCAAGATAGCCACCCGTAATTCCAAGAAACGCACTGATAAGAATTACAAAAGGAAAAATAAACATAGCAGCCATTACCTTTGGAAGAACTAAGTAAGCAGCCGAATTGATGCCCATGATTTCGAGTGCATCAATCTGTTCAGTCACGCGCATCGTGCCTATCTCACTCGTAATGCTTGAACCGATTTTTCCGGCAAGCACTAAGCAGATAATAGTAGGAGAAAATTCAAGAATAATAGAATCGCGCGCAACAATGCCTACAGAATACAGCGGTATCAATGGACTGGTGAGGTTGTAAATTGTTTGAATCGTAATAACCGCACCCGTGAAAACAGAAACCAACGCAACAATTCCCATACTTCCGTAGCCGAAGTTGTCAACCTCGCGAAGAAATTGTTTCCAGTAGATCGAAAACTTTTCGGGCTTCGTCATCATTCGTTTCATGAAAAGCCAGTACTGCCCGAAGTGAAATAACCAGTTCATCGTTCAAAAAAATTTGCGGCTGAAATTACATCAAAAATTCCGGTTGAAAGATTTCATTCAAACATTCTCCATCGCTCCGCGTTATAGAGTTACCTTTGTATCAATGAAATCAAGAAGAATCATACTCGCAGTTTTTTGTTTTTCGTTTTCTGTTTTTCTCAACGGATGCTTTGTCTTTAAAAAGAAATGCGACTGCCCGAAGTTCAGCCGCACTCATTCTGTTCAGCCAAAGAACAGTTGATTTCTTTTAATTTCCCGCTCCATTTTCCTCCTCCCTTCTCTCCCGAATTTTTCTACTTTTGAACCCCTTTAAAAAAAATAACACTCATTGCTGCTTTCTGAACTAAGGCGTGGGGACAAAGCCCTAATTGATTCTTTTACTGATTACGAAGCATCGCTCAAGTTGCTTGAGATGGGTTGCATACCCGGAGAAGAAATTGAAGTTGTGCGTGTAGCTCCTCTTGGTGATCCGATTGCAATTTTAGTTTCGGGATACCTGCTTAGCATGCGCAGGGATGAAGCAGCAGTTGTGGTGGTTATAAAAGTAATTAGGTAATTATGGTAATTGGTTGACTGGGAAAAAGGAAACGTTCAGCCATTCAAAAAAAAATTCTGCGATGATTCTTTAGCAGAAAATAACTTGAAAAAAAATCTTCGCATTGCTTTAGTTGGAAACCCCAATAGCGGGAAGAGCACTGTATTCAATGCACTCACGGGCTTGAATCAGAAGATTGCAAATTTTCCGGGCGTTACTGTTGATAAGAAAACAGGAACAGGAACTCTTATTGATAATGACGGAAAAAAAAACGAAGCAGAATTTATTGATCTTCCGGGCATTTATTCTCTCTACCCGAAATCTCCTGACGAAGAAATTCCTTTCCGCATTCTCTGCGATCCGAATAATGAACTGCATCCCGATATAGTAATCCTCATTGCAGACGGAACAAATCTTAAACGAAATCTTTTTCTCTGTTCCCAGGTTATTGATCTGAAAATTCCCGTTGTGCTTGTCATCAACATGATGGACATGATGCGCTACAAAGGAATTGCAGTTGATTACGAAGCCATCTCTCAAAAACTAGGTGTGCCTGTTGTGCCGATGAATGCCCGCAAAGGTGAAGGACTTGCTGAACTGAAGAATGCACTCACGCAGGCACTTTCTGTTTCTGAAAAAGAATTTCTCGACATCCGCACCTTTGCTCCCGAAGTAGTTGATGGAATTATTTCTACTGTAAACGTGAGCAGCAACTACGATGCATTTCTTGTTGCAAACAATCTGCACATCATCACCAATTTTGAAATACAGCAGCACAAGAAGGATAAGATCAAAGAGCTTTGTGTTCAACATCATTTCGATGCGCAGAAAATGCAGGCGCGCGAATCGCTGGAGCGGTATAAAAAAATTTCGGAGTTGATGAGCGAAAGCGTGAGCCAGGTTAGTGCGCTTCGCAAATCATATACACATGCTATTGACAATGTTCTTACGCACCGTGTGTTTGGTTATTTAATTTTTCTTGTCATCCTCTTTCTCATCTTTCAGTCCATCTTTGCTTTTGCTGCCTACCCGATGAATCTTATTGACTCGGGCTTTGCATGGCTCAGCAGCCAGGTAAAAGATGCACTCCCTGCCGGCTTGCTCAACGACTTAATCGTAAACGGAATTCTTGCCGGACTAAACGGTATCGTAGTTTTCATTCCGCAGATTGCGTTGTTGTTTTTCTTTATTGCAATCCTTGAAGACACGGGCTACATGGCGCGCGCAAGTTTCATCATGGACAAACTGATGCGCAGGTTCGGTCTCAACGGCAAATCAGTTATTCCTTTGATGAGCGGTGTTGCCTGCGCAGTGCCTGCCATCATGAGTACGCGCACCATTCAGAATTGGAAAGAACGAATCATCACCATTCTTGTTACTCCACTGATGAGTTGTTCTGCGCGGCTTCCTGTTTACACCTTGCTTATCTCACTCATCATTCCGAATAAATATGTGTACGGCATTAACGAACAAGGGCTCGTGCTGATGTTCATGTATCTCATCGGTTTTGCAGCAGCGATAGGAAGTGCCTGGGTGCTGAAAAAAATTATCAGGATGAAAGAGCGAAGCTACTTTATGATGGAACTTCCGCTTTACAGAGTTCCGCGCTGGAGCACGATTGGTTTGCACATCATCGAAAAGGTAAAAGTATTTTTATTCGATGCCGGAAAAGTGATCATCTCCATCAGCATCATTCTTTGGGTAATGTCATCATTCGCTCCCGGTGATCGTTTTAAGATGATCGAAGAAAAATATCATCAGCCGCAATTCGCAACAATGTCGCAACAGGACATAGCGAAAGAAATAAAATCAGAAAAACTTCAATCATCTTATGCCGGCATCATGGGGCGAGTGATTGAACCCGTCATTAAACCCCTCGGCTTCGATTGGAAAATCGGAATAGCTCTTGTAACCTCTTTTGCTGCGCGCGAAGTTTTCGTTGGCACAATGAGCACCATCTACAGCGTGGGCGACCAAGGCGCAACTAAACTGACCGTGCGCGAAAAAATGCAGAACGAAATTAATCAGGATACAGGCGCACCACGATATACTTTTGCAGTTGGTCTTTCACTCATGCTTTTTTATGCCTTCGCCATGCAGTGCATGAGTACAGTTGCCGTAGTGTTTCGCGAAACTAAACACATCAGGTGGCCGCTCATTCAGTTTCTTTACATGTTTGCGCTTGCGTATGTAAGTAGCTTGGTAGCTTACCAATTGCTGAAGCCGTAATAATTAAGGTTTATGCTTCGCGAATTTTCTTTCGCCTTACGCACACTCTACTTCGTTTTTGGGGAAAGAAATTAAGGTGAAAAAAAATTACCTCACATTTTCCTTTAAGTGTCTCTTAAATTTTATTGGTGTTCTGCTTTTGTTTCGTTCTGCAGGATGATGAACACCTTTTCTCCATGTTGAAAACTTGTTGAAATAAGTTTTGAGTTGTTCGGCCAGCCGAACAGGCAGGATTTTGGAATTTTCCGTCAATTGCATGTGGAAGATAATGAAGACAACGGTGCAAGCGGACAACTGAAAAAACAGTGGGACAAGAGATATAAATCTCTTAGCGATTACACAGAAAGCAATGATATAAGCCGCACTCAATACTATGCAATTTTCAGTGCAAATCCGAATCCGAAATTTGGTACTGTCAAAAAAATAGCAAAATCATTGAACATTCCGGTGTGGGTTATTGCAGGCATCATAGCAAAAGAAATAAAACTCGATGGCGAGGAAGCTATTATTCTGAAAACCCAGGCAAGAATTAAATACTAAGAAAAAAAATGCTCTGATCATTTCAATAACAATCAAATCAATTCTAATTCTAAAAAACAAACAACAATGAAAAAAATTCATTCAATCATTATCCTTGCAATGTCATCCGTGAAACGCCTGATTGCCGTACTCGATCTGCCGGCTGACATAGATGATTTTATTACTAAAGTAAACGGCATTTACAATTCAATGAATACAAGTGCATTATTCGCAAGTCTGGCTGCCAAGCTTGCCACACTTCTCACCAACATCGGCAAGCTGCAAACCGCTCACAACGGCACCAAGACAGTGCCGCCCACGCATACCATAGCCGAGCGCGATACCGAATTGGGAAAAGTAAAGGGAAACATGCGCACCCTTGTTGGCAATGTGCAGGAACTTGCCGATGCCACACCAGCCAGTGCCGAAGTAATTATTACCTCAGCAGGTATGAAAGTGAAAAAACAAGGCAGTATAAACAAACAGGATTTTGTAGTAAGCGATGGCGAACTCTCCGGCTCCGCGCTGCTGGTTGCAAAAGGAATTCCGAGCGGAAAAGGTTTTCACTGCTGGGCAATGAGCAATGACGGATTAGTATGGGAATTCATTTATCCAACAATGGCTGCCACTACTATAGTAGATGGCTTAACGATAGGCAAAACCAAAATTTTCCGCCATTGCGAAATAAGAAAAGACGGACCTACTGACTGGATGGTAGCCGAACCGCATATTGTGAGGTAAGCAGTTACTTCTCTATCTGAAATGAACGCTTCCTCTAAAAAAGGGAGCGTTTCTTTTATAGAAGTGAGCGTTTTACAATCTAAAGCCAACACATCTTTAAAAAAATGGAGAGCTTCTTTTAAAGAAAGGATCGCTTCTTTTAAAGAAAGGAACACTTCTTTTATTAAAGTGAACGCTTCTCTATCTAAAGTGAACGCTTCTTTTAAAGAAAGGAACACTTCTTTTACTAAAGCGATCACTTCTCTATCTAAAACCAATGCTTCTTTAAAAAGACGAAGCGTTTCTTCTGAAGCAAGACCCCGAAGGAGTTGCCCTTTTAATTCAAATGGGAGAAGAGGATAAACCTGATTTTCTAAAACGGGGAAAAAAAAACTCCTTCGGGATTGGGGGCTAAGTTAACACTCACATTTTTTTTGCCACCTCCAAGGCAATGCTTAGCTTTGATGAAAAGAAATTAAAATGAAAAGAAATTTACTAACCATTTTCCTGTGTTCAGTTCTTGCACTTTATTCCGGTTCTTCTTTTTCAAATAACCCCATTGAGAATTGTTACAAGAAGTGGTACTTCGGGAATCAGTCAGGAATTAATTTTTTCAATAACAACCCGGTGGTAATCACAACAAGTGTAATGTCAACCTACGATTACGGTGCAGCAGTTTGTGATTTTTCAGGCAATCTTCTTTTCTATACCAATGGTCAAACAGTTTGGAATAGCAATAACGTGGTGATGACAAACGGAACTAATCTCGATGGCAGTGTTACAGGCGGACAAACAGCATTGATTCTTCGACTTAATGAAGAAGATAGTTTGTTCTACATTTTTACCGTGCCTGAATTTGCTTCACCAAACGGATTCAGATATTCAGTGGTTGATATGAATCTGTCTGCCGGACTTGGAGCAGTTACCGTAAAAAATCATTTGCTCTTTGCTCCTTCGGCAGAAAAAATTGCAGCCATCTATAATCATGTTGACAATTCGTTTTGGGTAATCGCACATCAATGGGGCAATAATAATTTTGCCACTTACAAACTCACCATCTCCGGGGTTGACTCGGTTCCTGTAATCAGTTCAGTTGGACATGTAAACATGGGTGGCGTTTATGGTGGTTGGCATGATGCAACAGGAGAGATCTCCATTTCGCCAGATGGAACCAAGATTGCATGCGCGTATGCCTACTCTTCCATTATTGAACTTTATGATTTCGATATTGCAACAGGAATTATTTCAAATCCTATTACACTTACAAATGTAAATTCCATTTGGGGAGTTGAATTTTCTCCCGACTGCCAAAAACTCTATACTACACTTTGGACACAATCAGAAGTGGCACAATACGACCTCAATATTTACACGTCAGCAGCCATCAGTGCATCAAAAGTTGTTGTCGGTAATGTTCCCTATTCCGGTCCGTATGCCTGCGGCTATCTCGAACTTGCGCCTGACGGAAAAATATACATTGCTAAATGGAACGGTACTTCCCTTTCAGAAATTGATTTTCCTGACAGTTTGGGCGCAGCATGTGGATTCACCAATAGCGGATTTAATCTTGCCGGAGGAGTGAGCCAGTGTGGGCTTTCGCCTTCTCCTGTGTTTCCTCCAAATACAGTAGGTACTAACACACTAACAAAAATACTCCACCTTGATATTTTTCCGAATCCTGTAAAAGATCAGTTCACTGTGAAAATTCCTGATGGTGTTGCTTTCAGAAATTTACAATTGCAACTGATTTCCATTGATGGCAAAGTTGTGAGAACTGTTTCTGTTACTCAAAGGGAAATAGTAGTAAGAAGAAGAGAGTTGAACTCCGGAAATTATTTGTGTGAGTTACTCGGTGATGGAAAAATAATTGCGGAAGAAAAAATTGTGGTGGAGTAAATTTTGTGCTGTCTGGGTTGTGCCATGCGCTAACAGGAAACTTATCTGACTATTCGAAGAAGAAGCTCTCCGCTAGGTCTTCGCCATAAGACCTGCGAACACTAAACTTAACCACATTGCCCTTCAAGGATGAGTTTGTTTTTTTGCTGCAATAAATACAATTTGTAGTTTTACGGAAATGAAATAGTATGAAAAAAAATCTACACCTCTTAGCCATTATTTTTCTTTCATGTATTGTGCAAGTAGAATGCGAAGCACAAAACAAAAATAATAATTCGATCTGGTATTTTGGCGATCATGCCGGTATTGATTTTAGAACCGGGTCTCCTGTTGTGCTTACTAATAGTGCCATGTATGATTGGGATGTGGCAGCTACTGCCTGTAATACTTCGGGCGAACTGCTTATGTATTGCAATGGCGATACCGTGTGGAATAAAAATCATCAACTGATGCCAAATGGAACAGGGCTACTCGGTAGTACTACAGGCGGACAAACATCTCTCATTCTCAATCAATATGAAACAGAAAATTATTATGTTTTCACGGTAGCCGAATTTGCCGTAGCCAATGGTTTGCGTTATTCAGTAGTTGATCTTAGTTTGAATGGCGGCACCGGAGATATTGTTGCCGGCAAAAAAAATGTTCCTCTGGTAACTCCATCTACAGAAAAAATTGCAGCGGTTTGGAACAGGACAAATTATTATTACTGGGTAATTACTCATCAATGGAATAACAACACATTTGCCTGCTATAAACTAAATGCTTCCGGACTAGATACTATCCCTGTACTCAACAGCGTGGGTACTTCGCACACGGGCGGAACTTATGGAGGGATCCATAATGCCATGGGGCAACTTGTTGTTTCGCCTGATGGAACGCACCTCGCCTGTGCGCTTTCTCTTTCCGGGCTATTTGAATTGTTTGATTTTGATATTAACACGGGAGTAATTTCAAATCCCATTACAATTTCAGGTTATCCCAATGCGCTTGGGCTTGCCTATTCTTCTAACGGGCAACTAATTTATTTAACCCGGTTAATCAGCGATCCTATTTATCAATTCGATTTATCCAACTATACTCAAACAGCCATTGCCAATTCCGTTAACATAGTGGGTCATGTAACTTCAAGTGGTGCATTTTTTGGTTATACCGCAGCATACCTTCACCTTGCACCTGATGCAAAAATTTATGTTCCGCATATTGTTGACAGTGTGGTAGGCGCAATTGAGTATCCAAATTTATCAGGAACAAGTTGCAATTACATTGATCATTTCCTTAACCTTCAGGGAATGACATCCAACCCTGGCATGACTCAGGGACCGGTTTACACCGATGAATTCACAGGAATTGAAAAAAGTAATTTTATTCATTTCTCCATCTTTCCAAACCCCTCCTTCAATAGTTTTACAATAAAACTTCCTTCAGGCTTGGAGGCAAAAAATGTGAGAGTACATATTATTTCAGTTGATGGAAAACTTGAAAAAGAAATTACCATCAACAGCAATCGCGACATTCTCTTTAGCCGTGATGAATTATCTCCCGGAATTTATTTTTGTGAATTGACGGAAGGCAAAAAAATAATTGCAGTGGAGAAAATAGCGGTGGAGTAAAATCAACTCATCCATCTCTTATACCACGCCATAAAGAAAAAGACGAACCATAAGCGTTCGAAAAATTCCAATCGCCCTGCGAGGTATTCTTTTTTCATATTCTCAACTTCTGTCTTGTTGAGGGTATCAAATACACCGCTTGAGGAGTTCTGTGAAAAAGTGTCTTCAAAAAAATCTTTCAGTTCATTCTTCAGCCACTTCTCCACCGGCACACCAAATCCCATCTTCGGGCGATCCATAATTTCTTTTGGGATGTAGCGATGAACAATATCTCTCAGCATAACCTTCCCCACACCATTTTGATATTTGTAATGCGAAGGAAGTTTTGCAACAAACTCAATGATACGCTGATCAAGAAACGGTTCGCGCCCTTCTAACGATGTACTCATGGTAGCACGGTCAACCTTTTGAAGAATATCATCCACCATGTATGTTTTATATTCTACAGCAATGATGCGCGCGAGCGTATCATTGTCAGAATTGTAGAGATTGTTATCATCGAATACTGAATGGAGATGCTTTGCTTCCGCATTGATCAGCTTTTGCGCCTCGCCCTCTGTATAACACGAATGAATTACCTCAAACGCTTTTACAGGATCCTTTTTCTGCAAAACAAGAAATAATTTTTCGAGGCGATCTGCTTTCGCTGCCGGTTTGTTTTTATTGTGAATACTCTTCAGCACACTTGCCATCAGTGTACCAACACCATTCGGAATCATGGAAAACTTTTTCCAGTAATTCATAAAGCGTTTGTGGCGTGGATAGCCGGCAAATACTTCATCACCACCGTCTGCACTCAGAGCAACCGTTACGTGTTGCCGTGCTATGCGGCTTACGAGTGTGGTCGGAATTCCGGAAGTGTCTCCAAAAGGTTCATCATAAATATCAGCAAGCTGAGGCACTAATTCTACCGCATCTTTTATCGTACAGAAATACTCATGATGATCGGTGCCAAGATGCTCTGCAACTTTTTTTGCATGATCCGCTTCGTTGTATTCTTTTTCATGAAAACCGATGGTATATGTTTTTATTTTCTGGGTAGAATTTTTCTGAAGCAAAGCAGTAACGGCCGAACTATCATAACCTCCACTAAGAAATACACCTACCGGAACATCAGCCACCATGCGGTATTGAAAGGCGGAGGAAAGAATTCGCTCCGTAGTGTCAACAGCTTCGTTGTAATCAATATTTAATTTCGGGCGGTTGTATTCATCCGTAACATCCCAGTATTTTTCAATCGAGGTATTTTTTGAAGAAAGATCAACCGTAAGAAAATGTCCAGGCAGAAGTTTATGAGCATTTTTAAAAATACAATAGGGTGCAGAAATATATCCATGCTGAAAATAAAGTGAGAGCGCATCAGTATCAATTTCTTTTTTGAATTGAGGATGTTTGTGAAACGCTTTCAGTTCAGAAGCAAAAAGAAATAGATCATCGCGCCAATACCAGTAGTATGGCTTCACCCCTGCCCTATCACGAAAGAAAACAACGCGATTATTTTTTTTATCAAACAATGCAATGGCAAACATTCCGATAAAACCATGCACACATTTTGTTCCGTACTGCTGATAGGATTTCAAAACCACTTCCGTATCGCTGTTTGATTTAAACTTATGACCGAGCGCTTCAAGGTCTTTGCGAAGTTCTTTGTAATTGTAAATCTCCCCGTTCAGCATTACCACATCACCAGTAGCATCATTCGTCATCGGCTGATGCCCGAGTGGCGAAAGATCAATGATGCTCAACCTGCGAAAACCAAAAGCAACAGTTGCAGATTGTGTGTCAATCGTTGCCTCACCGCTGTCATCCGGTCCGCGGTGAATGAGGGATTCACGCATTGCAATAAGTATCTCTCGCGATGTTTGTTTTTTAAAATCAATAAAGCCGGTAATGCCGCACATATCTACTGAAGTTCGCAAAGCTAAACAAAATCAAAAGTGATTTTTTCCTCCGTGCCTCTCTGTGCTCTCAGTGGTTCATTTTTCTTAAACCACAGAGGTACACGGAGAAAATCCTATTTTCGCAACCCGATGATTGACTTTGTATCTCCCAAAACAAAAGAAAAACTCTCTCAACAGAACGGGCAATTAGTTTCTGCAAACGGAGAAACTTTTCCTGTACTTAAAGACATTCCCCGTTTTGTTCCGATAGATAATTACGCCTCTGCATTTGGGCTACAGTGGAACACGTTTTCAAAAACACAACTCGATAGTCACAATGAAATGAGCATTACCAAAGAGCGGCTGGAGCGTTGCCTTGGTTTTCCGCTCGATCAATTAAAAAATAAAACAGTTCTGGAAGTTGGTTGCGGTGCCGGTAGGTTTACGGAACTCCTGGTAAAAAGCGGAGCACTCGTTCATTCAATTGACCTCAGTCATGCCGTAGAAGCAAACAAACAAAACATTGGTGATCAAGCCAACTATAAAATAGCGCAGGCAGGTGCTTATGAAATTCCTTTTCCTGATGATTCATTTGACGTAGTGATTTGCTTAGGGGTTGTTCAGCACACTCCCTCTTCTGAAAAAACAATTGAGTCACTTTGGGAAAAAGTAAAGCAAAATGGAATTCTCGTAATAGATCACTACCGTTGGCGGCTGGCTTATTATGGCAACATGCGTTGGATCTACAGAGAATTTTTTCGGAAAATGAAACCGCAAAAAAGTCAGCGCATCATTCATAAATTGGTTGATATATTTTTTCCGTTGCACTGGGCATTTAAAAATAACAAGGTATTGTATTGGCTACTCATTCGATTCACCCCGCTTTTCGAATACGTACGCGAATATCCTCAACTCAGCAAAGAGCAACACAAAGAGTGGTGCCGAATGGATACGTATGATGGGCTTACTGATTACTACAAGCATCTGCGAACACCTGCTCAGATAAAATCTTTGCTGGAAAAACTTGGAGGTAAGAAGATCTGGATCAATCAAGGCGGCAACGGTGTGGAAGCGAGATGTACAAAATAAGATTTGAGGCGTGAGATTTGAGACATGAAAAAAAAACGGATTCTTCTTTTCTGTCCGGTACATTCTTCACTCATCACAAAAGAAGTTGAACTCTTTTCGTCCGAATTTGATGTGAGGGTGTTCGATCTTCGCTCGAATGAGAAAATAAAAATTCCACTGCGATTCATCACGCAATTATTTTTTCTTCTGAAGAATATTTCCAGCACAGAAATAATGGTGAGCCGGTTTGTAGGTTATCAAACTATTCTTCCCATTCTCTTCAGCAAGATTACAGGTAAACCAATTGTGTGCATAATGGGTGGACTGGAGTGCATCAAATTTCCATCTGTAAAAACAGGAAGCTATATCAAACCATTTTTTGGGGCGATTACAAAATGGTGCTTGAGGAATGCAACTCATTTGTGCCCTGTTCATGATTCACTTATTCTTACCAACTACACTTATCAGGATGATGATTATCCGAAACAAGGTTACAAATATTTTGTTGAGAATTGCAATACACCTGTAACGGTTGTCCGAAATGGATTTGATGCAACCTTTTGGAATTGTATCAAAGAAAAAATACCGAACACATTTATCACTGTTGCGCATGGCATTGAACAGGATCATTTGTTTCGGCTGAAGGGAATTGATTTAATAATTGCTGTAGCTTCTTCTTTTCCTCAGTGTACGTTTACAATCGTAGGTGGAAAAAAAGATGAGATGAAAAAAGATATTCCCGTCAATGTTGTTTTTGTCGGAGATATAAAAAACAATTTGCTGAAAGACTTGTACAGCAGACAGGAATTTTACCTTCAGCTTTCAATCACTGAAGGTTTTCCGAATGCGTTGTGTGAAGCAATGTTGTGTGAGTGCATTCCCATCGGTAGTAACGTAGGTGCGATTCCTGAAATTATCAATGATGAAAAATTTATTCTGAAAAGAAAAGACGTTGGGCAATTGAAAAAGATTCTTGAGTTTGCCTTAACTATTGACCGCAAATCAACCAGTATGATGGCGCGAAACAGGATAAAAGAAAATTACACGATTGAGATGAGGAAGGAGCGTTTCCTGAATCTGTTTTCTGAAATAAAAAAATAAAACCACGGAGGGCACAGAGATGCACCGAGGGTTTTCTCAGTGACTTTCCGTTCCCTCAGGGAAAAATTTTTCACATTACGAAACGCTGAATGCCATCCATTATTCTTGTAACATTAAAGTTCATAAGCATTCCTACTTTACAACCGGATAGTTTTAAATAGGTCATCAATTGCGCTCGATGAACATCATTAATTGCTTCCACTGATTTTATTTCCAGTATCACTTTGTTTTCCACCATCAGGTCTATACGGTAACCGGCATCAAGTTTTACTTCTTTATAAATAAGTGGCAGTGCCAATTGTCGCCCAACAAGTAATCCGGACTTTTTTATTTCATAAAACAAACATTCTTCGTAGGAAGATTCAAGCAAGCCGGGTCCTAAATGTTTGTGAACTTCTATTGCCGCTCCGATTATTTTCTCGGTAATTTCTTTGTGGTAAAGCATGAGCAAAAATAAAACAATCAGCCGAAAAAGAAACCTCGGAGAGCACGGAGGGTTTTCTCAGTGGATCTCTGTGTTCTCAGTGGTTAAAAGTTTACTTCACCACGTATCGTTCTCCCGGTGGTTTTGCAACGGGAGTTTTTGAAGCATACACCCCGAAGCCATACCGATTGTCCCAATGAGTTAATCGGACTGCTCCGAAGCCGCTTTCGAAATACCAGCGGCTTACTTCTTCGGGTGTGTGGTACCACCGCCAACGTGGCGTAAGGGAATCAAACATATCTACATGCAGGGTTTGATAATCGAGTTTCCTTCCTGTTCGTTTATACAAGAAAAAAATGCTTCGGGTAAAAATGCTGACGATTATCCTTTGAATTGAAGCCGGCATTCTTGAAATACAAATTCGCAGCCAGTCGAAGATTCTTCTTTTCATTCCCCATAACATAGAACCTTTGCGTTCATAAAGCCAGATGAAAAACTTTCCTTCTTTCTTTACTGTGGTTGCAAGCTGATGAAAGGTATGTTCTGTATTTGGTGTGTGATGAATAACTCCGTTTGAAACAATGAAGTCGAATGTTTCTTCCGTAAATGGTGGTTGCTGCAAATCTCCTCGCAGGAAACAAACGTTCTCACTTTTTCTTTTTGCTTCGGCTGCAAATACGCTGTTGGAGAAATCCATTCCAAAAGAAATCAATCCTTTACTTGAAAGATATTCTGTCAACATTCCGTTACCACAACCGGCATCGAGGAGGGTTTTGTTTTTTATTTCTGCCTCTGTGGTTTCTACTTCGAGAAGAAATTGCTCGTAACGACCTTTCACTGTGAAGCCCCAGGTGGTTTCCATTTCTTCTTTTTGATGTGCTTCCCATTCGGAACTGAAGCTCCATCTTAGAGCAGCATTGGATGATTGGATGATGGGATTGGTGGATAATGAAATGGATGATTTCAATTCCTTAATCTTCTCAGCATGTTTTGAAATCCACTCCGAAGGAAAAGCATCTTTGATAAAAACGGGAACGCCATTGATGAGGGGATAGCAGTTGCCTGTTTTCTCATTGATGAAAATACCGTTGAGTAAATCAGTTGCTGATGATTCTATCTCAAAGTAAGTCAACGCTTCTTTATCGAGCGGATCGCGGAAATAGGTTAGGAACTTTGAGTGCATTTCCTGAGAATGAGTTGCCAAAAGTATAAAAATAGGATTGGTAGAAAATCATCAACGAATAACGAATTGATTTAAAGTTAACGAATGAAGAAAAAAGGGATGGTGGGGAGGAATGGGGCTTGGGAGGTTAGGTTGGTTGGTTGAAATGAAAAGAGAGTTGGCATGGTTGAAAAGAGATTTAACACATAAAGAAAGAGAGCAAGCAACATTCAAAAGAGAGGTGACAACATTCAATTGAGAGTTGACACCTATTGATTGAGAGGTAACAATATTCGATTGAGGATTGATAACATTCAAAAGAGAAGTGACAACATTCGATTGAGAGTTGATAACATTCGATTGAGAGTTGACAATATTGAAAAGAGGAATGACAACATTCAATTGAGAGTTGACAACATTCGATTGAGAGTTGACAACATTCAAAAGAGAGTTGACACCTATTGATTGAGAGATGACAACATTCGATTGAGAGTTGACAACATTCAAAAGAGAGTTGACAACATTCGATTGAGAGTTAACAATATTCAAAAGAGAGTTGACAACATTGGATTGAGAGGCATCAACATTCAATTTAGAGTTTGGATATTGATAAAGAAGGGTGGCTAATGGGTTAAGGACTTGGTGTTAATAACTTTTTTGCGGTTTTTATTGAAATTTATGTGGTGTTGAAAAATTCTTGAGAAAGATATTGGACAAATTATTTATTTGGCAGCGGATTTATCAAACTTAATAAATTATCAGAAGTTATTTTTAAAAATATGGTAATAAGGTTGGTGGTTATGGTGAATGGGAATTGTACGAAGGTAAAATTGAAAAATTTTGTTGTTGCTATTTCTTGTTTCATGTAGCGGGAGCGGGGGAACAGAGTTTGCAGAGAAGCAGTGCCGAAAGAAAAATGATTGTATCAATTAAATAAATTAAATTTCAAAATTAAACTTAAAAATTATGGAAGACAAACAGAGCAGAGAATTGAACAGGGCTGTTGCAGGTCAGACTGTGATGGACAAGCTAACGAACGTTGGAAAGTGGAATTTGAAACCGGCTATCAAGAACAAGAAGGATGAGCTTGATGCGAGTATTGCGCGGGTGGGTGATATTGATGATGAGATTAATGACACGACCGGAAATGCGAGCAGTAAGGCGGCTGCGAAGGATGTGGCTGCGAAGACTGCCTGGATTGGAGCGAAGGCGCTTTTTTCTTTTGGTGAGGATACGAATGATGGTGTACTGAGGGGTGAGATTGGTTTTTCGTGGAGTGAATTGCGATATGGGAAGGATACTGATTTGGTTGATCGGTGGAAGCTTGTGAATGACAGGGCGAATACGCACGTGCTTGCGCTGACTGCGGGTGGTTATGGTGTGGATGCTGCATTTGTGATTTTGCTTGGTGGGCAGATTGGGACGTTTGGTTCGTGGAAGGGGAAGCCGAAGGCGGCTCGTTCTGATAAGAAGTCGTTGAATGTTTCGCTTGATAATGAGATTAAGAATCTGGGAACTATTATTGATAGTTTGGAGGACAGGATGGTTCAGTTTGCGTTGAGTGATGCTGATTTTTACAATGCGGTTATTGATGCTTTCAGCGTTGATAATATTGGGATGAGACACCGCGCTATACAGGTTACTTATTTGGATGATGCTACGGGTATTCGTTTGCCGGGTGTGAGCAGCAAGGTGGTTGAATTGAATATTGTGAAGAAGAGCAGCAGGGTGGGTAGTGTTCCTTTTCCGATTGAGGAGGTGCCGCAGGGGAATTATATTATGGAGAGTGATAAGCCGGGTTATGTGAGAGTGACGAGCCAGAATGTGGTGGCGCAGGCGGGGAAACTGACGCGGTTGGTGATTAGGATGGTGAAGGCGTGACCAACGAATAACGAATTGAGTACGAATTTACGAATGAAGAAAGTTCGCTGGTGAGGCGGACTTTTTTTGTGGGTGAGGGTTTGGTGGGAAAATTATACTTTCGCGACATGAATCCATCGCATAAAGAGGTAGCTGATTACTACAATAAAGTGTGGGCTGGTATTGAGGAAAAGACGAGCAACAAGCCGAATGCAAGGCATTATTTTATTCTTAAGAATCTGAAGAAGGCAGGTCTTAAGAATAACTCGAGTGTGCTTGAGATTGGTTGTGGCTCTGCTTCACTTACTCACATGATCGCAAAGTTTGTTTTGTCAGGAAAAATTGTGGGGGCTGATATCAGCAATGAAACGATTGAGTTGAACAGAAAGAAATATGCTTCTTTAAAGAACATGGAGTTTCATGTTTCGAATATGACGGATTTTATGCCTGCGGAAAAATTTGATTTTGTTGTGATTCCTGATGTGCTAGAACATATTCCGATGGCAGAGCATGACAATATTTTTAAGACGATAAATAAAGTGACTCACGAAAATTCTACGATACTGATTAATAATCCTGAACCGAATTTACTTGCATGGTATCATAAAACACAACCGGAGATATTGCAGATTATTGATGAGCCCCTTCATATCAATTATCTATCAAAGTTAATTTATGATAATGGTTTTTACATTGAATCGGTTTTTCCTTTTGCTATCTCGTATGATGTGCCGGAGTATCAATCTATCATCTGCAAACGAAAAACTACTTTTGAGAATATGAAGGCGAATACGAAGGTGAAACAGGTGATGGTGAATGCGAAAAGCAGATTATAGAATAAGATTGCCCTTGTGAACTATTGAATTTATTTTTAAAACAACATCTTTATGAGTGAAGAATTGAATGAAAATTTTGCAAAAGATTTATACTGCCATGATAGCTATGAACAACGTTTGCATAGGAAGAGAAGTGCAGATTATTTAATGCAGAATATTCCTGACATAACAGGACGCGATGTATTGGATATTGGACAAAGAAGTCCGCTCACCGACAGTATTGAAGAAGCACTTCAAATCAAAATTGATAATACATCGGGCGATCTTGATCTTGCATTTACTGCGCCTAAAAAAGCGTATGACATAATTATTTATTCGCACACGATCGAGCATCAGTTTAATCCTTTATACACGCTGATCGAGATTCATAAATTATTAAAAGATAATGGCACTTTATTTATCATGCTTCCGGAAAGAGGAAAAATACTGTGGGATAGAGGACACTATCATGAAATTGATTCTTACAGATTTAAAGAATTGGTTGAACGAGGCGGATTTAAAATTATAAAGAAAGAGAATCATCGCCCGTGGAGACATCCTCTATTTTACTTGAGGGGATTAAGACCATTCTTGAGATTGTTTCTTGAGTTCAATGCGAATTATGCGTTGAAGAAAAAGTAGGTTTTTTATTTTCGTATCAGATCGGACGATATAAAAATACGGCTCACCCTGAAATCTCACCCTACTTCACTACCGTTACCGATCCCTGCCGGTAGGTATGGTCTCCTTTGAGAATCCATGCATACACATCTTCGGGTACGGCAACACCTTTGTACCTGCCATCCCATGTGTTGCTAAGATCATCACTTTCAAAAACAAGTTGACCCCAACGGTTAAAAATTAAAAGGTGATAGGTTTCGCATTTACTGAAGTCAATGACGGTGAACCGTTCGTTTAATCCGTCACCATTGGGAGTAAAACAATTGGGAATGTAGAGACCGTGCTGTGGATCTTCGGTAGCTTTGAAAGCAACAGCAAGCGTATCGGCACAAATGGTTCCGCGGTTGGTGATGAAGACAAGAGGATACGTTCCTGCCTGTGCATACTGATGCACTGCGGCCTGCGATGCCGATGTAGCTCCATCGCCAAAATACCAATACGAGGAAGATGAATTTGCTGAAGTGCCGGTGAACTGTGCCTGCATTGAACAAGTATCATAAGCAGTGACAAAGCCAGCGGGAGAAAAAACAACTACACTTACCTGCTTTGTAATGGTATCGGTACAACCCGCGCTGTTGATTCCGGTGAGCGTTACGTTGAAGTTGCCTGTTGAAGTGTAAGTATGCGCAGGCGATGCGGCAACATCTGAGGCGCCATCACCGAAACTCCATGTGTATGTATCTGCGCTGTCGCTTGTATTCTGAAATGCCATGGTGAACGTGCAATTGCCAACGTTAGTGAAATCGGCCACTGGCGCACGACTCACGGTTACCTGCTGTATCATTGTATCCGCACATCCGGCAGGATCGGTAATGAGCATGACTGGATAGGTGCCTGAAATTGCATATACGTGAACAGGATTTACATCGGTGGATGAAGAACCATCACCGAATATCCATTGATAGGAGGTGGTGTTTGCAGATGTATTCTGAAACGAAGCAGTGAGTGTGCAAGGTGGAGGCGCTGCTGTGAAACCTGCCACTGCATTGTTGCTGATGATGATGCTTTGCTGCGCTGTGTCGGTGCATCCAAACAGATCGGTAGTGATGAGGGAAACAAAATAATTTCCTGCAAGGGGATACGTGTGGAGCGGAGCAGTTTGTATTGATGAAGATGCATCGCCAAAATTCCATGTGTAAGAAACACCGCCTATGCTGCTGTTGATGAAGGTGCATGAATAATTGCACGAGGGCACATCGCTGAACGCAGCCACCGGCAGGCCATGCAGGGTAATGGTTTGTGTGATCGTGTCCGGGCATTGATTTGGATTTGCAATTAGTGTGACTGAATAACTTCCGCTGTCGCTGAAGGTGTGAGTTGGATTTGTAGCAGTGGTTGTGTTGCCATCACCAAAATTCCAAAGCAATGAAGTTGCATTGGCAGAAGTATTTTGAAAAGAAACAGGCAACATACACTGAGGAGCATTAAAGGTGAAGGCAGCTACAGCAGGGGGATTGATGATTATTGAATTTAGAATTGTATCGCTGCATCCGAATGAATTGGTGGCGATGAGCGAGACAGGATAATTTCCGCCAACAGAATAAGTGTGAGTAGGTGAAGGTGATGATGAGGTGGAAGCATCGCCAAAGTTCCACGAAAACGAAACAGCACCTGTAGTGGTATTGATGAAATTGCAAACGAGGTTACAACCGGGTACACTTGTGAATGAAGCGACAGGCGGGAGATGCAGTGTTACAGATTGGGATGTAGTATCGGCACAAACACCGGGATCGGTGATGAGCATGATGGTGTAAGTTCCCGTGTCGGTGTAGGTATGTGCAGGACTTGCGTTGGTTGATGTAGTACCGTCACCAAAATTCCACGAGTATGTACTAGCGTTTGCAGAAGTGTTCTGAAGCGAAACATTGAGTGTGCATTGCGGAGGCGTAAACGTAAACGCTGCTGCGGAAGGCGCGCTTACAATTACCTGCTGCTGCAGGGTATCAACGCAGCCCGCAGCATTGGTAACGATGAGCGTGACAGGATAATTTCCTGCGATCGAGTAAGTGTGAGAAGGAGATGGGGAAGCCGAAGTTGCTGCATCGCCAAAGTTCCATGCATAGGAAATAGCGCCTGTGCTTCCGTCAGTAAAGTTTGCAGTAAGCCCGCATGGAACGTTTGAAACAAAAGCAGCCACAGGAGGATCACTAATATTTACAGGAACAATAAACGTATCGGGCAACGCACAACTTGCAGTGGCAATCAACCTCACATTGTGCAAGCCGGAAGTAGTAAAGGTATGAAGTGGGTTCTGCAACGTGCTTGTGCCACCATCGCCAAAATCCCAATTGTAAGTTGTTGCGTTGACGGAAGTATTGTTAAACTGAATGGAACCGTTTAGGCAGACAGAAGCAATGGAGTTGAAGTTTGCGGTTACGGTAATGACTCCTGAAATATCCATTTCGAAAACCATGATGTCCTTCGCGCCATTCCATGTTGTATCGTACGCTCCAACAGAATGTGGAAAATCAACAGAGGATGTTGCACCAGCAACATAAACAAGATTGCCAACATCAATGATGTTGTATCCCTGATCGTAAGCAGCACCGCCAATGTAAGATGAATATAAAAGAGAACTGCCCGTTGAATTAATATAAGTGATAAACGCATCCTGAACTCCGTTAAATGTTGTGTCCCAAGCGCAGGGAGTGTATGGATAGCTGAAACTGCAAAGTCCGGTGATGAATACTTCGTTATTAGGATTCAAAGATATGCCCCATGCTTCATCATCACCTGTGCCGCCAACGTATGTTGAGTAAACAAGAGATGATCCCGTAGGATTCAATTTAAAAACAAACGCATCAAAAGCGCCTCCTCCATAAGCAGTTTGAAATGCACCAGCAGTAGTTGGAAATCCTGCAGGCGCGTAGCCCGCCACATAGGCGTTGCCTGCATTGTCAATCTCCAAACCATTCCATGACCACTCACCACCGGAGCCACCGACAAACGTAGAGTAGATCAATGCTGTTCCTGTTGAATTAATTTTTGTAACGTAAATATCCCATTGACCTCCGTTGTAAGTTACATCGTACGCTCCGGCAGTCGTGGGATAGCCGCTCTGCGCAAACCCTGCGATGTATACGTCATAGTTACCATCAACCTGAATGCTGTGGCAATGATCTTCATTCGGTCCGCCAATCATTGTAGAAAAAATTACCGCGCTGCCGGTAGGATTCAGCTTCGTTACAAAAATATCCCACGGACCGCCAGCATAAGCGCTTTGATAAGCACCCGCTGTAGTGGGATACACACCGCTTGATTGGCCAACTACATAAGCGTTGCCCAGATTATCAATTTCTAATGATGCACCGTAATCATCCTGTGCATTGCCCATCAACGTTGAGTAAACGAAAGCACTTCCGCTTGAATTCAGTTTAAAACAAAACGGATCATACAAGCCTCCAGCATAAGCAGTATGGAACGCACCAGCAGTGGTGGGAAAATTTAGACTTGCGGTTGTACCCGCTACATACACATCGTTGGTTACAGGATCAATCTTCGTTGTATAGCCAGCATCGACATCATTACCTCCAACAAAAGTTGAAAAGACCAATGCAGTTCCTGTTGGATTAAGTTTGAAAACAAACGCATCCATATTTCCTCCCCATCCTGTTTGGTAAGCGCCTGCTGTTGTCGGAAAGTTAGGACTGAATGTTCTTCCTGTTACATAAATATTTCCAGTTGCGTCTAAAGAGATTCCGCCAGTGTATTCATAGTCATCCGAACTTCCCCCGACAAAAGTTGAGTAGATCAAAGCAGGATCAATAATAAGCGGATAGTTTTTATTGTATTGCTCTGTAGTGAAGCCAACAGTTGCACCATCAAGCAAACGATAGTGAACTTTAACCGGAACTTCTTTTCCGTTGATGATCTGATAGGATTTCGGGAGGTAATCTTTGAGTTCGGTAAGATGAGTGGTGATGCAAAGAGTTCCGTCTTTATTAACCAGCAAAGATTTTATTCCTGAGTATTTCATTTTTATGGAGGCGATGTTTCCTCCCGGCTGAATGGTATAATCGTATTTTACTTCACCATTCAATACATAATATTTCAGATCCACATCATTGTAAAGATTTTTGTAGAGTAAAGCATTGTAGTTCTGCAAATCGCTTTTCCAGTTGCTGTTATTATTGCCAAGAAAATAATTACTGCGCGAAGCAAGTGGTTCGCTTCCGTGGAGAAAGCAATTGCTGTTGCTCCCCTTAAAATTAAGCTGAACACTTTCTGAGAAGGCATCGCCCGTTTGCAGAATGGCATCAGGGTTTTCAAAATCTTTTTCAGCATGAGTTGTTTTTATGATTTGAAATGCAACCCCTTCATTACTGAATTGCATGACTCCCTTACTGAAATGTAAAAGGTACTTGTCTTTATCATCGGGAGATTGGGAAAAGAAATGTGGGAACTGGAAATGTTTGTCCTCACGGGGGGATACCGCAAAAGAAAAATGCGATGCAATCAGAAAGAAGAATGCAAGACAGAAAAGATAAAGACGATTTTCTTTTCGGGGAGCGCGCATAAGAGAAAATAGCGAAGATCAAAGATAGGTGATTGGCGGGATTGGCAAAATAAAAGTAGTTATGCCATTACTGCTCTACAAAAAGAAGGGCTGCCTTACCGGCAGCCCCTTATTTTACCTTTTGTTTCCTGCTTTGATGCAAAACTCTGATCACTTCGATATTTTGCTTTAAAGAATCCGAACGGTAATAAATGTTGAAGGGAAATTTTCGAAGGACATGTTTTCTGATATTTCTGAAAACAACCGGAAACGCTTCAGGATTGGTTTTGATGAAAGCGAAGCCATCATCTACCGCTGATATAAAACGTTCTCCTAATCCCTGCTGCTGCACCTCATACCAGATGAATGATTCATCAAGATCGCTTTCGGCATCGGTTGAAATAAAAAGAGATGCCATTATTTTTTCTTACCGTACTTTACTTTCACATCCTCCCACATACTGAATTGAGATTTTCCTTCTTCAATCCGGCTTAAAGTTTCCTGTAGAATCTTTTTATGCTCTTCGGAAATGTCGGGAGAAACGGGCGCAGAAGAAATGTCATCCCATAACTCCTGAACCAATTCAATTTTCTCTTCACGATTCAGATTCCGAAAAATATTCTGTTGATCTTTTGTCATGGCAATTGTTTTTATGCAAAGATAAAGGAAAGAAAAAAGAAGGGCTGCCTTACCGGCAGCCCTCTATTCGTACATTCGTATTTAGTACTACCGCACCATCTGCTCTTCTTCCTTCTTGGAAGCCATCAGCAAATCGTACTCTTCCTGCGAACCAACGATGATCTTCTCGTATTCGCGCAGACCAGTACCTGCAGGAATGAGGTGACCAACGATTACGTTCTCTTTCAGTCCGAGAAGGTGATCTACTTTTCCGTTTACGGCAGCTTCGTTCAGCACCTTTGTAGTTTCCTGGAACGATGCCGCAGAAATCCAACTCTTGGTATGCAAAGATGCCTGTGTGATTCCTTGCAGCACCGGGGACGATGTAGCTGGAACAGCAGGACGAGCTTCAATCAGTTGCGCGTCTTTACGTTTGAGAATGGAATTCTCTTCACGGAATTTGCGCAGCGTCATGATCTGTCCGGCCTTTGCTTCAGGAGAATCTCCCGGCTCAAGTACCACTACTTTATCCATCATCTCATCATTCTCGGTGATAAAGTCCACACGATCTACATATTCTTTTTCAAGTAACATGGTATCTCCCGGATCTTCAATCATCACCTTGCGCATCATCTGACGAACGATTACTTCAAAGTGTTTGTCGTTAATTTTCACACCCTGCAAACGATATACTTCCTGTACTTCGTTAACAAGATACTCCTGCACCATGCTTGGTCCTTTAATAGCAAGAATATCACTCGGAGTGATGGCTCCATCGCTCAATGCTTCTCCTGCTTTTACAAAATCGTTATCCTGAACAAGGATGTGTTTCGATAATGCCACCTGATACTTCTTAGTTTCACCATCACGCGATGTAACAATAATTTCTCTATTACCGCGTTTGATGCCACCGTAAGAAACGATTCCGTCAATTTCAGAAACCACTGCGGGGTTCGAAGGATTACGCGCTTCGAAAAGTTCTGTAACACGAGGCAGTCCACCGGTAATATCCCCGCTCTTGCCTGATGCTCTCGGAATTTTTACCAGCACATCTCCGGCTTTAATCTTCTGCCCGCTATTAACCATAATGTGTGCCCCAACAGGAATGTTATAGCCCTTAAGCACATCTTTAGTTTCGCCCATAACTTTTATGAGCGGGTTCTTCGTCTTATCTCTTGTTTCGATAATTACTTTTTCCTTATAGCCAGTTTGGTCATCACTTTCTTCACGGAAAGTAACTCCTTCCTCCACGCTTTCAAAAACGATTTTACCTGCTACTTCAGAAAGGATAACTGCATTGTAAGGATCCCAGTTACAGATTACATCTCCTTTGGCGACTATTGCTTTATTTTTTATATGAACCTTGGCTCCGTACGGAATGTTTGAAGTAGTAAGTACTGTACCTGTATTAGGATCACTTATACGTACTTCACCGGAACGCCCGATAACCACATCATATTCTTTGGTGCCGTCCTTGGCTTTTACGGTTTTTAAATCTTCGAACTCTATTTTGCCGGCAAACTTCGCCTTCAATTCACTTTCAGTGATTGACTTACTCGCTGTACCACCCACGTGGAAGGTGCGGAGTGTAAGCTGTGTACCCGGTTCACCAATACTTTGAGCCGCAATTACACCAACGGCTTCACCCTTCTCAACCATTCGACCGGTTGCAAGATTTCGTCCGTAGCATTTCGCACACACACCTTTTACTGATTCGCATGTGAGCACAGAACGGATCTCCACAGTTTCAATAGGAGAGTTTTCGATAAGATCAGCAACCTCTTCTTTTATTTCCTGGCCTGCACCAATAATTAATTTATTTGTTGACGGATGATAAATATTATGAACAGTCACACGACCAAGAATACGATCATATAATGATTCCACCACATCTTCGTTATTCTTCAATGCTGTTTCAGCAAGTCCTCGAAGTGTTCCGCAATCGGGTTCGGTGATGATTACGTCCTGAGATACATCCACCAAACGTCTTGTAAGATACCCCGCATCTGCTGTCTTCAGCGCTGTATCAGCAAGACCTTTACGCGCTCCGTGAGTGGAGATAAAGTATTCAAGAATGGAAAGACCTTCTTTAAAGTTTGAAAGAATCGGATTCTCGATAATTGATCCTCCACCGCTTCCGCTCTTTTGAGGTTTTGCCATCAGACCACGCATTCCGCCAAGCTGACGAATCTGCTCCTTAGAGCCACGTGCACCAGAGTCAAGCATCATGTAGATGGAATTGAATCCTTGTTTATCGGTGCTGATTTGTTTCATCAACGTATCTGTTATCCGGGAATTAGTACGCGTCCAGATATCAATGATCTGATTGTAACGTTCATTGTAAGTAATGAAACCCATGTTGTAATTGCTCAACACTTCTTCCACTTCCGTGTTCGCTTTATCAACTAACTCTGCTTTTGCAGCAGGTACTTGCACATCATCAAGGTTAAATGATAATCCGCCCTTGAACGCCATACTGAATCCAAGATCCTTAATATCATCAAGGAACTTAGCTGTCTTTGCAATGCCGCACTTCTTTAGTACCTGACCAATAATATCGCGAAGAGATTTTTTGGTCAATAATTCATTGATGTATCCATTCTCTTTCGGCACAACTTGATTAAAGAGAACTCGGCCTACTGTAGTTTCAATTAATTTTGTTACTAATTTTTCATTATCTATGTGGTTGTCTATTCTAACTTTTATCCACGCATGAAGATCGATGCGACCTTCATTGTAACTGATAATTACTTCCTCAGGAGAATAGAATGAAGCACCCTGGCCTTTCACTTTTGCTTTGCCTTCTGTCTTTTTTCCCTTAGTGGTGTAATACAAACCAAGAACCATGTCCTGAGAAGGAACAGTGATAGGTGCGCCATTGGCAGGGTTTAAAATATTGTGAGAAGCAAGCATCAACATTTGTGCTTCAAGGACAGCAGCATGACCAAGCGGAACGTGAACAGCCATTTGGTCACCGTCAAAGTCAGCATTGAAGGCAGTACACACTAACGGATGCAACTGAATTGCTTTTCCCTCCACTAATTTTGGTTGGAAGGCTTGAATACCCAATCTGTGAAGGGTCGGAGCGCGATTGAGAAGAACTGGATGGCCTTTCAATACGTTTTCCAGAATATCCCACACGATAGGATCTTTACGGTCAACAATTTTTTTTGCGCTTTTTACTGTCTTTACTACACCGCGCTCAATCATCTTTCGAATGATAAACGGCTTAAAGAGTTCTGCTGCCATGTCTTTTGGAAGACCACACTCGTGAAGTTTCATATCAGGTCCAACGACAATTACTGAACGGGCTGAATAGTCAACGCGTTTACCAAGTAAGTTTTGACGGAAGCGACCTTGTTTCCCTTTCAATGAGTCAGAAAGTGACTTCAACGCGCGATTACTTTCTGTCTTTACTGCATTTACTTTTCTCGAATTATCAAAAAGAGAATCCACCGCTTCCTGCAACATACGTTTCTCGTTGCGGAGAATTACATCAGGAGCTTTTATTTCGAGAAGACGCTTTAACCGATTATTACGGATAATTACACGTCTGTATAAATCATTTAAATCTGAGGTTGCAAAACGGCCTCCATCCAATGGAACAAGGGGGCGAAGTTCAGGGGGAATAACCGGAACTACCTTCACAATCATCCACTCCGGTTGGTTTTCCACATTGAGTTTAGCAGCGCGAAATGCTTCTACAACGCTCAATCTTTTCAAAGCTTCATTTTTCCGTTGTTGTGATGTTTCATTATTCGCCTGATGACGCAGAGAGAAAGAAAGCTCATCCAGTTTTAGGCGCGCAAGCAACTTGTACAATGCTTCCGCCCCCATTTCTGCCATAAATTTATTCGGATCGCTTTCATCAAGATGCGCATTATCTTTCGGGAGCGTATCCACGATGGCGAGGTATTCATCTTCTGTTAAGAAGTCCAAATAGTTTACACCATCGGCTGCTTTAATGCCTGGATTGATCACAACATAACGTTCATAATAAATGATCATGTCTAGCTTCTTGCTTGGCAACCCAAGCAGGTAACCAATCTTATTTGGTAGAGAACGGAAATACCAGATGTGCGCAACAGGCACAGTCAACTGAATGTGACCCATGCGCTCTCTGCGTACTTTTTTCTCAGTTACCTCTACACCACAACGGTCGCATACAATACCCTTATAGCGGATGCGTTTGTATTTTCCGCAATGACATTCCCAATCTTTTACCGGACCGAAAATACGTTCGCAGAATAATCCATCACGCTCCGGCTTGTAAGTGCGGTAATTGATGGTTTCAGGTTTCAATACTTCACCGCTGCTTTGCTCAAGAATATGTTCAGGAGAAGCAAGCGAGATAATAATCTTAGTGAAGTTGGATTTGATTTTTATTTCTTTTCTGGTTGCCATTTCTGTTTACGTTTAAAGTTTAAGGTTTAAAGTTTAAGGTCGTTTAAGCGTCTAAGGTTTATTGCATTTAACTTTGAACCTTAAACACGTTAAACTTTAAACTAATCAAGCGTTATCTTGAGTCCTAATCCTCTCAACTCATGTAAGAGTACGTTGAATGATTCTGGAATTCCCGGTGTCGGCATGCTATCGCCTTTCACAATTGATTCGTATGCTTTTGCTCTTCCTATTACATCATCCGATTTAACAGTAAGAATTTCCTGAAGAATGTTTGCAGCACCGAATGCTTCAAGTGCCCAGACTTCCATTTCTCCAAAACGCTGACCTCCGAATTGTGCTTTACCACCAAGCGGCTGTTGCGTAATCAACGAGTAAGGTCCAATAGAACGCGCGTGCATCTTATCATCAACCATGTGGCCAAGCTTCAGCATATAAATCACACCAACAGTTGCCAACTGATCGAACTTGTCGCCAGTACCGCCATCATACAATACGGTACTTCCAAATTTAGGTAGATCAGCTTTGGTTACCCATTCGTCAATCTGAGCATAGGTTGCTCCGTCAAAAATTGGCGTAGCGAATTTAACTCCGAGTTTAAGTCCTGCCCAACCTAGAATGGTTTCGTAAATCTGACCAAGGTTCATACGCGATGGTACTCCAAGTGGGTTGAGAACGATGTCAACAGGAGTTCCGTCAGCGAGGTAAGGCATGTCTTCATCGCGAACAATTTTCGCAACGATTCCTTTATTTCCGTGACGACCTGCCATCTTATCCCCAACTTTCAGCTTACGTTTTTTCGCGATGTAAACTTTTGCAAGCTGCATGATGCCGGCAGGTAATTCATCTCCGACTGTGAGAGAAAATTTTCTGCGTTTGTAAACACCTGTAACATCATTATACTTGATGGTATAATTATGCAGCAGTTGTTTGATCTGCTCATTCTTCTCACGATCAGTCGTCCACTTGTTTGGATTTACTGTTTCGTAATTCATATCAGCCAGCATCTTCTGCGTGAACTTCGCTCCTTTCGGAACTACCTGTTCTTTAAAAATGTCAACCACACCCTGCGATGTTTTGCCGCTTACCAAAACAAAAAGCTTATCAATCAACTTTTCTTTCAGTTCTGCAGCAATTAAATTATATTCTTTGTCTAACTTTTCAAGTTGTGTCTTCTCATCACTCTTCATTGATTTATCCTTGAGAAGAATCCGCGAGAACAAACGCTTGTCAATTACAACTCCGCGAACTGAAGGCGGAACTTTCAATGAAGCATCTTTCACATCGCCCGCTTTATCTCCGAAGATGGCACGAAGAAGTTTTTCTTCAGGTGATGGGTCTGTTTCTCCTTTCGGAGTGATCTTGCCAATGAGAATATCTCCCTCCGAAACTTCTGCACCGATGCGGATAATTCCATGCTCATCTAAATCCTTTGTCGCTTCTTCACTCACGTTCGGAATATCAGCAGTGAGTTCTTCCATACCGCGTTTGGTATCGCGAACTTCAAGTGAGTATTCGTCAATGTGAATGGAAGTGAAAATATCTTCACGCAACACACGCTCGCTGATTACAATTGCATCTTCAAAGTTGTAGCCCTTCCATGGCATGAACGCCACTTTCAGGTTACGACCTAATGCAAGTTCACCATCCTGGGTTGCGTATCCTTCAGAAAGAACCTGTCCCTTCTTCACCTTTTGTCCTTTGCGAACAATCGGTTTCAAGTTAATGCAAGTGCTTTGATTTGTTTTATGAAACTTTGTAAGCTTGTATGTCTTCACATCGTCTTCAAAACTGATAAGACGCTCATGCTCTTTACGAGAATAACGGATCGTGATTTCATTTGCATCAACATACTCCACTACTCCATCACCTTCTGCATTAATGAGTACGCGCGAGTCCTGTGCAATGCGTCCTTCAAGACCAGTACCAACGATCGGAGCTTCCGAACGAAGAAGAGGGACTGACTGACGTTGCATGTTCGATCCCATGAGCGCACGGTTCGCATCATCATGCTCAAGAAACGGAATGAGCGATGCTGCAATCGAAGCAATCTGATTCGGAGCAACATCCATTAAGTCAATTTTCTCTGGCTCAAGCAAAGGAAAATCACCGAGGTAACGCGCCTTTACTTTATGATCTTTGAACTTACCGTGCTCATCAATATTTGCATTCGCCTGCGCGATTACTTTATTGTCTTCTTCTTCAGCAGTCAAATAAATTACGGGCTTATCAACATCTACTTTTCCGTCTGTAAGAGAGCGGTAAGGCGTTTCGATAAATCCGAGATTATTTATTTTCGCATACACACACAAAGAAGAAATCAAACCGATGTTCGGTCCTTCAGGAGTTTCAATTGTGCAGAGACGACCATAGTGTGTATAGTGAACGTCACGAACTTCGAAGCCCGCGCGCTCACGCGAAAGACCACCCGGCCCGAGTGCGGACAACCTTCTCTTATGCGTAATCTCAGCAAGTGGATTTGTTTGATCCATGAACTGAGAAAGCTGATTCGTTCCGAAGAAAGAATTGATTACTGATGAAAGTGTTTTCGCGTTGATCAAATCAGCAGGAGTGAACACTTCATTGTCACGAACGTTCATACGCTCGCGAATGGTACGCGCCATCCGCGCGAGTCCGATTCCGAATTGTGTGTACAACTGCTCACCAACGGTGCGAACACGTCTGTTTGACAAGTGATCAATGTCATCCACTTCAGCTTTGGAGTTCACCAACTGAATTAGATTTTTAATGATCATGATAATATCTTCCTTCGTAAGAACTCTGTTCTCAGGAGGAATTTGCAATCCAAGTTTTTTGTTGATTCGGTAACGACCAACTTCACCAAGATCGTATCTCTTGTCGGAGAAAAATAGTTTGTCAATAATACCCCGTGCTGTTTCATAATCAGGCGGCTCTGCATTACGCAACTGGCGGTAGATGTATTCAACAGCTTCCTTTTCTGAATTGGAAGTATCCTTCTGCATGGTGTTATAAATGATTGCATAATCACCTGCATTTATTTCTGCCTTGTGTAGAATAATTGTTTTTGAACCTGCATCGAGAACCAAATCAACGTGATGTTCTTCAATGATCGTTTCACGCTCAATGACAACTTCGTTACGTTCGATGGAAACCACTTCGCCTGTATCTTCATCCACGAAATCTTCCACCCAAGTTTTCAAAACACGCGCGGCAAGTTTTCGACCGATGCTGCTCTTCAGTGATGCCTTGCTTACTTTTATTTCATCAGCAAGACCAAAGATTTCAAGAATGTCTTTGTCGAACTGATAACCGATTGCACGGAGAAGAGTAGTAACAGGAAATTTTTTCTTACGGTCAATATATGCGTACATGACACTGTTGATGTCAGTCGCAAATTCAATCCATGAACCCTTGAAAGGAATTACACGAGCCGAATATAATTTCGTTCCGTTGGCATGACGGCTTTGACCGAAGAACACACCAGGCGAACGATGAAGCTGAGACACCACTACGCGCTCTGCACCATTGATCACGAAGGTTCCCTTCGGAGTCATGTACGGAATTGTACCAAGGTACACGTCCTGCACGATCGTTTCGAAATCCTCATGCTCGGGATCGGTACAGTACAATTTTAATTTCGCTTTTAGCGGAACGCTGTGCGTTAATCCGCGCTCGATACATTCATCAATTGAATACCGTGGTGGATCAATGAAGTAGTCGAGAAATTCCAAAACAAAGTTATTGCGTGAATCCGTGATCGGAAAGTTCTCGCTGAACACTTTATACAAACCTTCATTCTGGCGATTGTCAGAAGTGGTTTCAAGCTGGAAGAAATCCTGAAAAGATTTCAATTGAATATCCAGAAAATCGGGATACTCAATTCCATGCTTGCTGGTTGAGAAGTTGATTCTTTTTTGGCTGAGAGTTGTTGACACGTTAATCGAAATTTAAGTAAGTGAATAAAACTGTTTAAAATTTAAGGTTTAAAGTTTGAGATTTTATTGAACCCAAACTTTAAACTTTAAACGCTACTTCAAAATTCCTAAAAGGAAAGTTGATGCTCTCTTCAACAGAAGAAACAACTCTTACTTAACTTCAACCTCTGCGCCCGCCTCTTCCAATTGTTGCTTAAGAGAATTTGCTTCTTCTTTTGTTACCCCTTCTTTTACTGCTTTCGGAGCGCCATCAACCAAGTCCTTTGCTTCTTTCAAGCCAAGACCTGTCATTTCTTTCACTAACTTAACGATAGCGAGTTTAGCACCACCCGGAGCTTTAAGGATTACATCAAAAGATGTTTTCTCAGCAGCAGCAGCGCCACCGCCATCGCCACCTGCAGGAGCCATTGCAACTGCCGCAGCAGCCGGCTCAATGCCGTACTCATCTTTTAGAATTTTAGCAAGTTCGTTTACTTCTTTCACTGTCAGGTTAACTAATTGATCAGCGAATGCTTTTAAATCTGCCATGATATTTGTTTTTTAAAGGATTAAGAATTTTTAATTTGAATTTATATTTAATGTAAAGGAAGCCGTGTTATTTATTCCGGTCGCTCGGATAAAGTTTTTAAGATGCCTGCAAGTTTGCCACCACTACTTTGAAGAGCGCTGATAACATTTCGCGCAGGTGATTGCAACAAGCCGATAATTTCTCCGATCAATTCGTTTCTGCTCTTCAACGCAGCAAGCGTGTCAAGTTGATCGTCACCGATGAAAACTGCCTGATCAATGAATGCACCTTTCAGAAGTGGTTTTGTATTTCCGCCTTTGCGAAATTCTTTGATAAGTTTTGCAGGGGCATTCCCTACTTCGCTGAGAAGAATTGCACTCGTGCCTTTCAACGCAACGAAGATTGGTTCGAACGCTTCTTTGTTCGTCTTCTCCATCGCTTTGCGGATGAGTTTGTTTTTTGCAACAACCATCTTCACATTTTTATTGAAGCAAAGGCGTCTCAACTGACTTGTCTTTGCAACCGTAAGTGCAGATGTATCTGTAATATAAACAGTAGGGTATTGATTCAACATCCCTGCAATGTCATCTATGATTATATTTTTTTCTTCTTTAGTCATTGTTTTACTTTTTTAATAGGTGATGAAAAACAAGAGTATATTATTGAAGTTCTTTCGTGTCAATCTGCACCGATGGACTCATGGTGCTGGACATGTAAACGCTTCTCAAGTATGTTCCCTTTGCAGAAGACGGTTTCAACTTCACAATACTATTAATAAGCTCACGCGCATTTTCTTCAATCTTCTGGGCATCGAAGGAAGCTTTGCCTACGGATGTATGAATATGCGATTGCTTGTCAACTTTAAAATCAATTTTACCGGCTTTAACTTCTCTTACTGCTTTGCCGATGTCATTCGTAACAGTTCCTGTCTTTGGATTCGGCATCAGGTTTCTCGGACCTAAAACTTTTCCGAGTTTACCAACCTTACCCATTGCAGCAGGCATGGTGATCACAACATCCATGTCAACCCAGCCCTGCTCAATCTTCTGAATGAATTCATCCATACCAACATAATCAGCTCCTGCATCCTTTGCTTCCTGCTCTTTATCAGGTGTGCAGAGAACGAGCACTTTTTTCGTTTTGCCAGTTCCGTGCGGAAGCGTAACAATTCCGCGAACCATTTGGTTTGCTTTACGGGGATCAACTCCGAGATGAATACTCAGGTCAACTGACGAATCGAATTTTGTTGTAGTAATTTCCTTAACGAGCTTTGAAGCTTCTGTTAATGAGTAGTGCTTTGTGCGATCTACTTTGGTGAGGATCTGTTTCCTCTTCTTGCCGACTTTTGCCATTGCAATAATTTTATGAAGTGCAAACGAGGTTGAAATAATCGCGCTCTCCTTCTGTTAATGAACTTTTATTTCTATTGACTTAATTAATCGGGAGTTTGAATTTCCGATTCACTCACTCAATTTATTAAAAAGGTTTTTGACCTTTCACTTCGATACCCATGCTTCGAGCAGTACCTGCAACCATGCTCATTGCTGATTCAATGGTGAAGCAGTTAAGATCAGGCATTTTTATTTCCGCAACTTTGCGCACCTGATCCCATGTTACAGTACCAACTTTATTTCTGTTTGATTCCTTCGAGCCGCTTTTAATTTTTGCGAAATCTAAAAGCTGAACTGCTGCGGGAGGAGTTTTAATTACAAACTCGAATGACTTATCAGTGTAAACAGTAATGATAACGGGAAGAACTTTTCCTGCATCATCTTTTGTGCGAGCATTAAACTGCTTGCAGAACTCCATGATGTTTACACCCTTTGCACCGAGCGCAGGTCCTATCGGAGGAGCAGGATTAGCTGCACCACCTTTAACCTGTAGTTTTATGAATGTTGCTATTTCTTTTGCCATTTTATTGAGAGTATTAAGTATGTAGTATTAAGTACTACGACAAATCCGAAATGGAAGCTTTCTTCTTTGTACTTCGTACTTGATACTTTGTACTTTTATTATTCTTTTTCCACCTGCATATAACTCAACTCAAGCGGAGTTTTACGTCCGAAGATTTTTACCATTACCTTGAGTTTCTTTTTCTCTTCATTTATTTCTTCAATCACTCCTGAAAAACTGTTGAAAGGTCCGTCAATTACTTTTACCGTTTCTCCAACTACATACGGAACGTTCATCACTGCTTCGCTGTCTGCCGCTTCATCCATCTTGCCCATGATGCGGTTGATCTCGGTCTGACGCAGCGGAGCAGGCGCTTCGCCTTTTGGTCCAAGGAAATTTATAACACCAGAAATATTTTCAATAATGTGAGGAATTTCTCCGGTCAATATTGCTTCAACGAAAACATAGCCGGGAAGCATCTGGCGTTCCTTGCTCATTTTCTTTCCGTTCTTTATCTGATATATTTTCTCAGTAGGAACAAGAACCTGCGTTACAAAATTATTCAACTTCAAACGGCTGATTTCCGACTCAATATATTGCTTTACCTTCTTCTCCTTACCGCTTATGGCGCGCACCACATACCATTTGAGGATGGCCTCAACTTTTGGCTTTGCTGGTTCTTTTTTTACAGGTGCTTTTACCATAACAGTTATCCTACCATTTTGTAAAACAAATTCATAACGGTTTGAATTCCGAAATCCATGATGAAAATAATTAACGCAATAATGAGTGAGGCGATCATTACCACCACTACGCTGTCCTGAAGTTCACTCCATGTTGGCCATGAAACTTTCTCGACCAACTCGATGTAGCTTTCTTTAATGTATGCCGTTACTTTGCTCATTCTTTTCTATGCGTTATCTTTTTCTATTGCACGGGTGGAGAGACTCGAACTCCCAGCCAACGGTTTTGGAGACCGCTACTCTACCAATTGAGCTACACCCGTAATTCAAGAGGCAGAAAGCAGTTGGCAGTTGGCAATTCGTACACTACTCTTTTTGTGTTTGCACACTGCCAACTGCCTATTGCCAATTTATTTTACTACTTCAATTACCTGTCCTGCACCAACGGTACGACCACCTTCGCGGATAGCGAAGCGAAGACCTTTGTCCATCGCAACCGGCTGAATCAATTCAACATTGATTGTTACGTTGTCACCCGGCATTACCATTTCACGACCTTCAGGTAAAGTGATTTCACCTGTAACGTCAGTGGTGCGGAGATAGAACTGAGGGCGATATTTGTTATGGAAAGGAGTGTGGCGACCACCTTCTTCTTTCTTCAATACATAAATTTCAGCTTTGAAAACGGTGTGCGGAGTGATAGAACCCGGTTTTGCAACCACCATTCCTCTGCGGATCTGATCTTTTTCAATACCACGAAGAAGAAGACCTACGTTATCACCTGCTTCACCTCTGTCAAGAATCTTACGGAACATTTCTACTCCTGTAACAGTTGACTTCAATGACTTCTCTTGCATACCGATGATATCAACATCTTCACCTGAGTTAATTACACCACGCTCGATACGACCTGTAGCAACGGTACCACGACCCGTGATTGAGAACACGTCTTCAACCGGCATCAGGAATGGCTTGTCAACTTCACGCGGAGGAACCGGAATGAAAGTATCAACTGCATCCATCAATTGCATGATTGCAGGAACCCACTTCGGATCTTTGTTCAATCCGCCCAATGCAGAGCCGCGGATGATCGGAGTTGCAGCACCATCAAATTGATAGAAGGTGAGAAGATCACGAATTTCCATTTCAACGAGATCAAGAAGTTCAGGATCGTCAACCATATCGGCTTTGTTCATGAACACAACGATCTTAGGCACACCAACCTGGCGAGCTAAGAGAATATGCTCACGTGTTTGCGGCATCGGACCATCAGTAGCAGCAACAACGAGAATTGCTCCGTCCATCTGCGCAGCACCTGTAACCATGTTTTTTACATAGTCAGCATGACCGGGACAGTCAACGTGTGCATAGTGACGTTTCTCAGTTTGATATTCTACGTGCGCTGTGTTAATAGTAATACCACGCTCTTTTTCTTCGGGGGCGTTATCAATAGAATCGAATGAACGAACTTCTGCAAATCCTTTTTCAGCAAGCACTGTAGTGATTGCAGCAGTAAGGGTTGTTTTACCGTGGTCAACGTGACCGATAGTACCAATATTCACATGGGGTTTGGTACGTTGGAATTTTTCTTTTGCCATTTTATTTAATTATTAAATGTTTATTAAGACGATTGATTTATTATGATTGTATTTAAGGAAGCCTTTTTAGAATTTCGAATTTTTGATTCTTGATTTCGGATTTAATAATAACAATTTTCAACTAACTTTTTTTTCTTTCTGAGCCAATGACCAGAATCGAACCGGTGACCTCATCCCTACCAAGGATGTGCTCTACCAACTGAGCTACATTGGCTAAATTCAATTTGCAGTTTACAATTTGCAACTTGCAATTTGCCAACTTTCTTCGAGCGGAAGACGGGGCTCGAACCCGCCACCTATAGCTTGGAAGGCTATCGCTCTACCAAATGAGCTACTTCCGCTTTTAATATTTCGTCCCGAAGTTTCGGGATTCGATTTCGGACTCTATATCCTCTGCACATAGCCAACATATTCTTATTGCCTACGCACCTGCTTGTTTTACCAAGTGGGGCGAGGAGGATTCGAACCTCCGTAGGCGTAAGCCAGCAGATTTACAGTCTGCCCCATTTGGCCACTCTGGTATCGCCCCTTCCAATTCCTTTCTGTTTTTCAAAGAACCTGAGCCGATGGAGGGATTCGAACCCCCGACCTACTGATTACAAATCAGTAGCTCTGACCAGCTGAGCTACATCGGCTTACTATTTTGCCAATATTTTTTCGATTCAGATCCTGCATGACTCTCTTGTCAGACACTGAACTGCTGGCGCATCGGCATTTTCAATATATTTTCAAGGAAAATACACCCCGTTTTTTTGGGGAGGCAAATGTAAACAACAATATTTACTGTGCAAATATTCGTTGATAATTTTTCTGACAAATAAAATTTGCTGCAACTGATCGAAAAAACTTCTGATCAGTAACAGAAATTTCGCGCGGAGTTATGCAATAACTCTTGCCAGCGGATAACGCTTCTTCCACATCTTAAAAGCAGTCATGCTGTGAACGATCATCATTGTTTTGTGATCGAGCTGCACCTTGATGCGGGTGCTTGCGTCATGTTCGCCTTTCACCTTTTTTCTGCGGCTACGGTCTCTTCTTCTTCCTCTATCTAATCTTTTTATCATAATCTTGAATCATTAATGGGGAACAAATAAGTGCATTTAATTGTTTCGGCAGGTCAACTTTCAATTACCATACCATGAAGTTATCAAACGCTGTTGTGAATATTTTATTTGGTCTCCTCTATAAATTTAACGGGTAATTAACGTTTTCTGAATTATTTTCCGCTAACGCCCTCTTATTGCTGACAAATGTGCTTTTTTTGTGGGACAACAGTAAACAAAAAAAGTTTACTGCAAAAAAAAAATTCGTGAAGTTATTAAAAGAGGGGTGAAAGAGAGGGGATTATTTATCTCACATCGCATCAATTTTTGCCCCTTTCAGAGGTAAACCAGTTTACTTCGCTGGTAAACAGGTTAACTTGTGCAAGTAAACCGGAATACCTCTTTGCTAAACCAATTTACTTCTTTACTAATCCGGTTCTCTGAGTTACTAATCCGGAATACTAAAGAAGTAAACCGGATAACATCTACAGGTAAACCGGATTACTAACTTACTATTCCGGTTCTCTGATTTGCTAAACCAGATAACATCTGAAGTAAACCAGTTTACTTCTTTACTAAACCGGTTCACTTATGTGAGTAAACCGGTTTACCTCACTTCATTCTTTTTATAGCGGAAATGATGTTTTGCATTTTGAAAAAGTGATGGAGGGCTGTAAATCACAAAGGGCACAACCTTTATCAGATTGCGCCCTTCGTCTAAGAAGAACGGTATTCAGAAAACAACGCTACCCTTTATGGTTTGGGCGGTGTTTTCTTCTTACCTTGACCGGCAAAAGCTTTGGCGATTTTATCCACTACTGACTGTAGTGCTGCATTATCTTTAGCAGCGCGCTTCAGGTAATCGTAACCGGTGTCGCTCTGTTTCATCAGCTCAACACCTACCATCATGCGGGTATCGTCAATGCCTTCAATGATGGATGACAACACACTGCGGATATGAAGAAGCACGGTGTCGAGATTGTAATCCTTCGTATATTCCGGAATACTGAACGTAACCGGAACTACTGTTGGATTTGCCACAATCCCTTCATACACATCTTTTACATACCCTTCGCGCTTGGTACCTTTCTTTCTAAACTTCTTCCGCTCTTGCGGAGTTAAGTTAATCAAAAAAGGAAGTTTCAGCTTGATGTCTCCTGCCGAGGTCTCTATTGCAGTTATATCAGCAGCGCTGACAACCACACTTATACTGAGAATTGGCATTTTTTTGAAGTTTTGGGGCGACTTTATCTGCTGCAACTACTCCGGCTGCAACCCTGCCGCTTTTTAATTGCGGTTACTTTAAGCATGAAGAAAGTTTTTTACAAACCGAACCGCTTCATACACCGCCTGTGGGTTCTTCCTTTTCTGATAAGGTGGATTCATTTTACCTCCTCTTCTTTTATAGTGATTGAAAACATTTTCATTTCGAGATCAATAATTCTATAACGGCAGATGGGGAAATTTATTTTATAAAAGTGAAAATATTTTTTTGAGAGGAGATTGAGAAGAAAATAGTAAGGGGAATTGGGGAAAAGATTTTATACTTTTACGAAATGAAAATAAAACTACTCATCATTCTTCTTTCAATTTGCGGCATCACAAATGCTCAAGGCGTGTGGAATCAGAAAGCAGATTTTGGTGGAACAGTACGAAGTTGGGCTATAAGTTTTTCAATTGGTAACGAAGGATACGTTGGAACAGGAGATCAAGGAGGACTTTATCAAAGTGATTTTTGGGAGTGGGATCAAGCTACAAATGTTTGGACACAAAAAGCAGATTTCGGAGGTGGCACAAGATCTGAAGCAGTTGGATTTTCTATTGGGACAAAAGGATATTTTGGAACAGGAGATAGCGCTTATGTTTACAAAAATGATTTTTGGGAATGGGATCAAGCAACAAATATCTGGACACAGAAGGCGGATTTTGGTGGTTTACCAAGAGCTTACGCTGTAGGCTTTTCTATTGGAACAAAGGGCTATATCGGTACTGGATACAATAATAATCCTGTCGGATACTTTCAAGATTTTTGGGAATGGGATCAGACAACAAATTCCTGGACACAGAAAACAGATTTTGGTGGTACAGCAAGAGCCTTCGCTGAAAGTTTTTCTATTGGAAGCAAAGGATATATTGGAATTGGAATGGATGTAACATCATTAAGAAAAGATTTTTGGGACTGGGATCAAGCAACAAATGCCTGGACACAGAAAGCAGATTTTGGTGGTACGCCACGTTATTATTCTATAAGTCTTTCAATTGGATTGAATGGATACATTGGTTTGGGTTGGGATGGCGATAGTTTACGTAGTGATTTTTGGGAATGGAATCAGGCAACAAATATTTGGACACAGAAAGCATATTATGAAGGAAATGTTCGAGTAGCAGCAACGAGTTTTTCAATCGGAACAAAAGGATACATCGGCACAGGAACCGGAGGTGCTACTGATGAAGAATTTTGGGAGTATGGTCCTGATTCAATTCAAAATGCTTCAGCTAATTTTCAATCCGCTTTAAATCCAATCTGCCCTGGCACTTGTGCATCATTTACAAATCTTTCTTCAAATGCAACTTCTTATCAATGGAGTTTTGCTGGAGGAACACCCGATACAAGCACTGCATTGAACCCAACTGTTTGCTACAACACTCCTGGAAGTTATGATGTAATGCTTATCGCAACAAATGCAAATGGAAGCGATACGCTTACAATAAATAATTACATAACTGTCTATCCATATCCGCCACCGCAGGGTATTCAACAAAGTGGAGATACACTTTTCGCAAATGCAGGAGCACTTACATATCAATGGTATCAGAACGGAAACATCATCAGCGGGGCAACAAATTATTTTTATTTAGCTCAAACAAGTGGTGACTACAATGTAGTTTGTACAGACAATAACAGTTGTGAGGTTGAAGCCGCAATTTTTAACGTGGTTGCTTCAGTGCAATCTGCAAACGCAAATTTGCAGATTGACATTTTTCCGAATCCGGTTCATAAGGAATTAAAAATTGAAAATGTAATAAGTAAAGTACAAAACATTTCAATCTGGAATGTGCTTGGTGAAAAGGTTTATCAAGCCGAGTTAAGAAATCAACGATCAGAGATAAAAATTGATTTGTCTTTTTTAGAAAGCGGGATTTATTTTTTGAAAGTTGTAGGTGAAAAGAATAGTTGTATATTAAAATTTGTGAAACAATAAATCAATATGTCAATGAAAATAAAACTATTTGTCGCTCTTCTTGCAATTTGTGGAATAGCAAATGCACAAGGTTATTGGACTCAGAAAGCGGATTTTGGAGGAACGGGTAGATGGTGTGCTGTTGGGTTTTCAATTGAGACCAAAGGATACATTGGAATTGGTTATGACCTTGATAGTATGCGTAGCGATTTTTGGGAATATAATCCTTCAATAAATATCTGGACGCAAAAAAGCAACTTAGCTGGTTCAGCAAGAGAATATGCTGTCTGCTTTACCATCGGAAAGAAGGGATATATTGGAACAGGAACAAATGGATTCATGCAAGACTTTTGGGAATGGGATCAAGCATCAAATTCATGGTCGCAAAAAGCCAACTTTGGAGGAACCGGAAGACATGATGCAGTTGGTTTTTCCATTGGAACAAAGGGATACCTTGGAACAGGTTTGGACAGCGATAGTTTACGAAGCGATTTTTGGGAGTACGATCCTTCCGGAAATATATGGACACAAAAATCAAATTTTGGAGGTGGGATAAGAAGTGCTGCAGTTGGTTTTTCTATAGACACAAAAGGATACATAGGAACAGGGAGTGATTTTACTTCTGATAAGCAAGATTTTTGGGAGTACGATCCCGATTCAGATGCTTGGACTCAAAAAGCTAATCTTGGTGGTGTGCCAAGAGAATTCACTTCTGGCTTCTCAATTGGAACTAAAGGATACATTGGAACTGGAGCATTTTTTAACGGAACAACTTGGATAGGTATTAATGATTTTTGGGAATGGGAACAATCAACAAACACTTGGACACAAAAAGCAGATTTTGGTGGAACAGCAAGAATGGGTGCTGTAGGGTTCTCTATTGAAGGCAAAGGTTATCTTGGAACAGGAGACGATGGTGTTGGCGGAAATAATATGACAAAGGACTTTTGGGAATACACGCCAGATAGTATCAACATTGTTGATGAAAACATTTTTTTATCTCCAATTACTGTATACCCAAATCCTGCTTCAGAAAAAATAATTATTGATGCTTCTTCTTTCAAACAAAGTGAATCAGTAGAAATTTCAATCATTGATCTTTCTGGAAAAATACTACGAACGCAAAAGTGCAATTGGAAAAAAAATTTATTTCTTGATGTTAAAAATCTTGATGCAGGAATTTATTTTGTCAGGATAGCAAATACTAAAAACTCAGTGGTTGCTAAATTCATGAAAGAGTAATTTCACATCTTCATGAAAAGAATTTTACTTTACTTTTTTTTATTTCTCAATTTCCATTCTTCATTTTCGCAAAGCGGAGTGTGGACATGGATAAGCGGAGACAGCACAGCAAATGCAGGACCCGTGTATGGTACACAAGGAATACCTTCGGTAAACAATCATCCTGCAGCACTTTATGAATACGCTGAATGGAAAGATAAGCAAGGCAACTTTTGGCTGTACGGAGGAATGGTACCTGCATTCATTGATTTATGGAAATACAATCCAGTTACAAACGAATGGACATGGGTAAAAGGACCGGGCTCTGCCGGCAATGCAGCCGTGTTCGGAACAAAAGGAGTTGGCAATATTGCTAATACACCAGGTCAAAGAACCTACGGAGTTGCGACATGGGTTGATACCACAGGAAATTTTTGGCTATTCAGTGGTAAATCAACCAGTGATTTATGGAAGTATGATATTGGAAGCAATGAATGGACTTGGATGAGTGGCGACTCCACTACAAATAACTTTTCCGTTCATGGTACGAAAGGAATTTCCAGCGCATCAAATGTTCCCGGTGCAAGACAGGAAACATGTTCTGCATGGACTGACTCATTAAATAACTTATGGCTGTTTGGCGGATATGGAGTTGATGAGGCAGGTGCTTTCGGTTGTTTAAATGATTTGATGAAATACAACATCAGCACAAATGAATGGACTTGGATGAGTGGTTCAATTCTTAGAAATGCAGTAAATAATTATGGAGTTAAAGGAATACCCAGTCCAACAAATGTTCCTGGAGGCAGACAAACTTATACGAAGTGGAAAGATCAGCAGGGTAATTTTTGGCTGATGGGAGGCAGCGATAATACTTCAACTTACAATGATGTTTGGAAATATGATGTAACCATAAATGAATGGACGTGGATGGCGGGTCCAAGTTCGCCAAGTATAGGAGTATATCAAAGCACTTGTTTGTATGACAGTATAAATCTGCCTTCGGTAAGAATGGAACATCGCTCTTCAGTAACTGATAACTGTGGTAGGTTTTGGTTATTTGGTGGAACTAACATTCCAAATATTGGCGGATACTATAATGATTTGTGGCTGTTCGATCCTATGCAACTAAAATGGAATTGGCTAAGTGGTTCGAATGTTCTTAATCAAGCAGGCAATTATGGTTCTATTGGAGTTCCTTCCGTTTCAAACATGCCACCATCTCGTTCAGGCGCAGTTGCATGGTGGGGAAACGATAACAGGTTTTATATGTTTGGAGGAATACAGAATCTGGTTACTCTTAAATATGGCGCACTTTGGGTATTTACTCCTGATACCAGTTGTGTACAATCATGTGCAATTCCTCCACAGGCCTCTTTTATTTCGCTCACTCCCATCTGCCCCGGCACTTGTGCTACTTTCTCAAATCTTTCTACCAATGCAACTACTTATCAATGGAATTTTGCAGGAGCAACACCAAGTACAAGTACAGATACAAACCCAACAAACATTTGCTACAACACACCGGGCGGTTATGATGTGCAGCTTATTGCAACAAATGCAAACGGCAGTGATACACTTCTTCTAAGTAATTACATTATTGTTTATCCGTATCCGCCACCGCAGGGCATTTCGCAAAATGGAGATACACTTTACGCAAATGCAGGTGCAGTAAGTTATCAATGGTATTACAACTCAACTTTAATTACCGGAGCAACAAATTATTTTTATGTGGCGCAAGCAAGTGGAGATTATAATGTGGTTGCTACAGATGGAAATGGATGCGAGGTGGAGGCGGCAATATTTAATGTAATAGCTGGAATTCAGTCAGCAATTGGCAACGGGCAGTTTGCAATTTATCCGAATCCGGTAATTGATAAATGCACGATTCACGATTTACAGTTTACGATGGGAACAGCCGTGGAGATTTCAATTTGGAATGTGGTTGGAGAAAAGGTTTATGAATCAGAGATCAAGAATCAAAAATCCTTCGGTCGCCATGGGCTTGCCGAAAAGGATGGAGAAATTCAACTTGATGTTACGTTTTTGGAAAGAGGAATTTACTTTCTAAAAGTAGAAACGGGTGAGAAGGTTTTTCAAAGGAAGTTAGTGAAGGTTTAAACGCTCTCAATCTTGCGAATGGCGAACTTTTTGTGTTGATCATTCTAGTACCTGTTCAATGCATAAATTATTTTTTTGAAATTGCAGCAGCGCTTTTGTTTATCAGGTAAACCCCGATCAATGCTCCCGCCAATCCTAAAAAATGCAGTGGGCTTAATGTTTCTTTATCAGCCAATCCCCACAGCACAGCTACAATAGGAATGAGATAAGTAACTGAAGTTGCAAACAGCGCTCCTGAAATTTTAATCAGTTTATTAAAAAGTACAGTGGATAATGCAGTACCCATTATTCCAAGAATCAAAACATACATCATGCTCATGCCCGCACCCGGAATAGTTTGAGTGCGGGAAATAAAATCGGTGAAGAATATTGAAGCCCCCATTGGGATACCGGTGAACATTAACGCCATGGCCGTGTTGCTCACGCTGTCAACATCAGCCAGCTTGCTGCGGATAATATTTACACTGAAACCGTAGCAAAAAGTAGCGATGATAACAGCACCTGCAAAGCGAAGATCGTTTTGAGAATTATCAGAATTTCTTCCTGCAATCAACAGGCAAGCACCGATCAATCCAATGATCAAGCCGTAAATTTTATTCTGAGAAAGTTTCATTTTGAAAATGCTGATGCCAATGATGAATGTAAAAAGCGGGGTGAGCGAATTCAACATTCCCGTGAGTGCGCTGTTGAGATGTGTTTCTGCGAGCGGAAAAAGAATGGAAGGAATTCCGTTGCCGAGCCATCCTGCTGCTACTAAATACTTCCATTTTTTACGCGGCACTTTTTTGAGAGACTTAACGAGAAAAGGCAGAAGGCAAAGAAATGATACACCCATTCTCAATGCACCTATCTGAAACGGAGTGTATGCTTCCAGCCCGCGTTTCATCAATATGAATGAACTGCCCCAAATAATGGCAAGCACGATCATCAGAATCCATGCAGTGGTGGAATTATTTTTATTCAGCATTTAAGCAGAGGTTATTTTGTTGATCAGGTATTCCGCGCCCAATAATTGAGAGCATGTGAGTACAGCACCTACCGTTACTCCGAGTACTCCGTGCATATTTAAATTCTGCCCCGTTAGTAAAAGATTTTCCACTTTTGTTTTCGGAGAAATGAATGACTTCAATGGATCACTTGCATCCTTTTCAATTCCATACAATGAACCATCGCGAACACCAATATAATCACGAAAGGTGAGCGGAGTGGAAGCGTAATGTGATTTTATTTTACTTCGGATGCCAGGAAATTTTTTCTCGATAAAGTCAATCAACTGTTCGCTCTTCCGCAATTTGAATTCATTGTAATCATCTCCCCTATGCTGTTGATTTTTGGGAATTGTATTTCGTGTATGCGCCCATTTTTTCACATCATCAAATTTCATGTAAGTCAAAAGAGCAATGCTGTCCGTGTACGTTTCTGATTTCGTAGTATATGGAGTAAACAGCGCGTAGCTCGTTGGCCATTCATTTTCTTTGTATTGAATTTCATTCCACACATCGGTTTTTACGTAGTGATAATGATTGTGATTCAGATAGGGGAATGAATTTTCCTTCATCACAATATTGAGCGTAAAAACAGAAATCGTATTATTCAATTCACTGATGCGATGCCTGTAGGCAGGTCTTATTTTGCTGTTCTCTAAAAGGTCAAGTGTATCAGCAGGTGGAATGTTTGAGATGAATGTTTTTGCGCTGATGCGTTCTCCATTTTCAAGTTCAATGTATGTGGCTTCATTCCCTTCGCATCTTATTTTTGAAACACGCGAGTAGTTGCGAACAGTTCCTCCAAAACCTTTAATTGATTTTACAAGCAGCGTTGCAATCTGCGAACCGCCATCCACGCACTTCCACGAACTTTCAATGTAAGTATTCACCACAAGCGCCTGCACATACAGAGGAGTTCGGTCACCATTACCTGCATACAATGGATTCGATCCTGCCAACACATTCTGTAACATCACATCACTCGTTACTGAGTTAATGTAATCACGAGCATTGATCTCAAAAATTCTCGTGTTGAGAATATCCTTTTGCCCCACCTGCACATTGTACAACGGAAACTGCTGAGTGATCTCTTTTATTTTATTGCAGTAGGTGATGATGTTGTTTCTCTCCTTCGGAAAGTCTTTCGAAAGGACTTCAATAAAATTTTCATATCCCTGAGCATGCCGGTATTCTTTTTCATGATTATCAAAACTGATTACATCAAAACCATCCATGTCCATCCGCTTCAACTTGAGCTTATCCATCAAACCGAAATACTTGAAGTATCGGTAAAGGTTTTGTCCTTCTGCCAATCCACCGATGTAATGAATGCCTGTATCGAATACAGCGCGATCCCTGACAAAAATCTGAAGGTTGCCGCCAAATTGCCTGTTCTTTTCAAGAATGCAAACGTTCTTTCCTTCCTTCGCAAGAATGTATCCGCACTCCAAGCCGCCAAGCCCGCTTCCGATAATTGCTACATCGAATTGTTCCATCCGGTGCGTTAGAATTTTTTCAGATGATAAAAAAGATTTGAAGTGAGCTTCGTGTTATCAATCACTTCGAACTTTAAATTATTCTCTTTCGCCACTCTCTCAATTGTTTTTGCGGAGATAAATTGCAAACTTCCATTTTTTGCCTTGTTGTAACCAAAAGTAGTAGAGAAAAATTCCGTCAGCTTAGTGCCGCGATGTCGGCCGCTCAAATCAGCATTCGCATCGCGAATTAATACTGAACCGCCTTCATTCAGATTTTGAATACACATTCTTAAAAGAGAAATTTGCTTTTCTTCACTCATGTAATGCAGCACATCACTCAAAAGAAATGTATCAGTAGGTGCGAAATTGTAGTGTAACACATCGCTGCAAATAAAATTTACGTTCGATGGTTTTGTAGGAGAGTTAGAGGCAAGTGAAATTTTATCCTCATCATAATCAATCCCTGTCACCTGCCTGTGTTTTGAAATGAAGCCAAGCATGAGAGAAACATTTCCATACCCACAGCCAAGATCAACTACACTTCCGGTGCGAGGTACGCGGTCAAGAAACAAGCGATAATTATTTTCAAGCCGGAGTTTAATTCGAATGTACCATTCCAACACTGCTCCTTTGTAAATATAATTCTTGATGAGTTTGTCCTTAAAGTATTCGGGCGTTTCAATTTCTTCTCGCAGTTTGTTATACTCTGATTTAAAATATTTTGAAATACTCTTTGTGCGTTCGTAATAGCCGAAACCAAATGATGCATCATCAGGTTTTATTCTCGGAAGAAATTTTACAGTGAGTTGTCCACTTTTCAAAAGAAATGTATCGTGCTTATTCATTGTGTCGCTGGTGCCGTGAATAAGCAGCGGAAGGATATCAAGATTCATTTTCTCTGCAATGAAGAACGCGCCTTTGTGAAAACGATGTACGTCCGATGTACTCGATCGTGTACCTTCTGGAAAAATAACAATGCTGTAGCCGAGTTCCACAGCTTCAGTTAAAGCCGCAATGCTTTCTTCAAAACCTCTGCTTACAGGGTAAAATCCTGCTAACTTAACTACTCTTCCGAAGAACGGAGAGTTCCAAACCCAGTCATTTACAAGCAAAATGTTTTTATTGCTGATCATTACCGTAAGAAGTATATCCAAAAACGATTGATGATTGGCAATAAGAACAGATGGCTTTGAAAAATCTTCGTTGTGTTCATTGATGATCTTCTTTTTCACATTTACCATTATGTAAATCAGCGATCGACAAAATAAACTCAGCAGGTTATGAAAGCCGCGTTGCTTAATTTTTTTCTTAAGAGGAATAATAGGGTAAACTACCAAAGCACCCGCAGTGAGAATTATGCACCCAAGTAAAAAATAAGAGAAAGCAAATGTTGATTGAAAGATCGTGAGAAAAGTGAGCGGTACTTTTCCATCACGTTTTCTATTGATGATTAAAAATTCATACAGTATCGGCTGAACATAAAAGGAAATGAACACTACGCACAACATGCCGATGATCGTGATGAGTGAAATAGATTGTAATGCAGGATGCTTCGCAAAAATTAAAACACCCACACCGATAAGGCAGGTCAATGCCGAAAGAAGAATAGATGTTTTGAAAGATGAAAGCATTTTCAGTCCGCTTGAATAATTTTGAAGAATTCCTTCGGAGTTGAAGATGCTGTAGTCATCACCCAATCCGAAAATGAAAGTTGAGATGATGATGTTTACAATGTTGAACTTAATTCCGATCAATGTCATAATGCCGAGAATCCAAATCCAGCTTATCAGCATTGGAAGAAAACTAAATACTGCCGGCTCAATTCTTCCGAATGAAAGCAGGAGGAAAAAGAAAACGAGCAATGAAGAAATATAAAGCACACTGTTGAAATCACTTTGCAGAAACTGCATAAGTTGAGTTGCAACAAATAATTTGTCAAACACAATTACGTTAGAGAGATTTGAAAATGCGGCAAAGAACTTATCTCGGTTTTCTTCTGCAACTTTTATTCCCGTAAGGATAGTTACCACATTATTCTTTACAGACACGAATTCGGAAAGCATAGAGTTTTTAAAAACTCCGGAATTGATCATGTCAACCGTTTTGAAATCCCTATCAAGAATCGCATAGAACGGATCAAAGGCATTGGTTACAAAACCTGCAGAAGAAGAATAGTTATGAATATTTTTCTTTACTTTCTCTCTCTTGGTTTCACTCCAGTAATTTTTCCAGCGTTCAATTCGCAGTTGTTGCACCGAATCAGAAATTAAAAAATCAGCGACTGACGAACTACTTGCCACCACTCTGCTTTCTTTTAATCCTTTCAATCGTTCATTCAGAATAATATTCGCATCAGTTGCTTCGCGCAATGTGCTTCCATAAGCTATACAAAAAACCGACTTGAGATGAGCGTTGTTAATGCTGTCTAATTTTTTCTCCGCTACCTTCAAGTGATCGGGCATGAAATTCATGTTCATCATGTTGCTTTCAAACCCAACATCAAAAGCACACCAGGTAAGGATGCACGTAACAATAATGATTGTTGCAACCAACGGCATCTTCCTTTTGAAACGGAATGAAACCATCTTGTCAACAATTTTTTCCAATCGGCTCGTAGATGCAAACTCTTCAGCTCTGAAAAAAGAAAAAGTGTGAGGCAATACAATCAACGTAAAAAGAGCAGCACCAATCAAACTGAATGCCGCAAACATTCCGAAGTCGTGCAGCAATTCGGATTTTATAAATAACAATCCGAGAAACGCCCCGATGGTTGTAATGCTTCCCACCGTCATGGGACCAGCGAGATCGCGGAGAACTTTTTTAACATCGCGCACGTGCTTGAGGTGAACAAAAAAGTGGAGCGAATAATTGATTGCTAAACCCAACACTACAGAGCCCGCGCCAACAGCAATAATGGAGACCTTCGTTTTGATAAGAAATAACAATGCCAGCGCAAACCCCGCACCGAACAACACAGGAAAGAAAATAAAAACCAATACTCTTTTTTTTCTGAAGAAGAAATAAAGTAAAAGGATGATGAGAACTGTAGAAAGCGCTGAAGCAAAAATGGAATCATTCTTTATTTGATGAGCATTCGCAAGTGAAACAACTGCACCCCCGAAAAGCGTTGCCTCAACTCCGTTTGATTCTTTTGTAAACTCACTAATCGTTTCATCAATCGTTGAAATAAATTTCTCGTTCTTCTTAGTATCCCCTGCATCGAAGGATGGAGCAATAAAAAGCAACAAGGTCTTTTTGTCCTTGGAAAAAATGTATCCATTCTCAATCTCATAATTATTGTCCAGCTGAAGTTGCTTCAGCTTATTCAGAATAATCGGAGCGAAACCAAGGGGATCCTTCTCAATAAACCTTCCCATCACAACTCCTGAGGGAGCAAGAAGCGATTTGTAATTTTTTTTCATCGCATGCGCAATGGAACTATCGGTAGTCAGCGAATCGAGATGCAAATAATCAGCATCATCCAGGTAAAGAGGAAGATTGCAGTACAGTTCATCATACAAATCGAGAAAAGAATTTTCTTCTATGTGATATAAAATATGATCAATGTATTCTGAAGAAAGTTTTTTGTTGATTTCACCTGCAAAGGAATCAGCAAAAGAAATCATGGCGGTCTTTGCCTCTTCATACTCAAGAGAAGAGGAAACCATCACCACCAGTTTATCTTTCAGTTTGTTATTCGCGAATGCTTCCTTTACAGCAAGAGAATTTTTTTCTCCAAGTGGAAGAAAACGGGTGATATCTTCCTCAAACTGAATTTTAATTGCAAGCCATGTGATGACCAGGCAAAGCAGTGCCACGCCCATCCAGAAAATTTTCAGGTGCTTATTAAAAAAAGAATAGAGAGCGAGAAAGAGGGTTGCCAAAAGTCAGTATCCTAAGAATTTTTCCTTGAGAATTTCAGAATCGCAAATGTAATAAGCCATCCTAAAATTCCCATCATGAAAGCAAATACAATACTGCCGGGAATATATTGCACGAGCATTTTTTTTGCGGCATCAAGCGTGATGTCGTGAAACGTGAGAGCTAGTGGTTGGTTGAGTATCAGTGATCCTGTTTTCATGCTGCAATAGAGGATGAACGGAATCATTGGCGGAATGCTGATGTTGGATGCAATGATCACCAATCCTTTATTCAGTTTGTAAAAATGGGCCAACCCAAAAGCAATGATCATTTGGTAACCCCACAACGGCACAATGCCCATGAAGAGCCCAAAGCCAACGCTGTTTGCTTTTACAACGGGTGATTCGTCACGATTGAAAAGCGACTCGTGTAAAAATTTTTTGAATTTTTTTTTTTAATGCGGTTAAAAAACCGTTGAGGAAAAAACCACAGCACTGTGAGTATGACGAGCCACGTATGGAGTATTCCCACCCGCGTGAAATCAGTGAACGGACGAAAGTGTGTGATGCGCTCCTTTCCTTTTGCATAGAAAACTTTGATCGGAACAGAGATTACCGGAATGCCGTTCCATGCAGCTTTTACGAGTACCTCAATTTCAAATTCATATTTCGTGGTGAAAAAATTTCGCTTGTTAAGTTCCTTCACAGGATACAAACGAAAACCTGATTGCGTATCAGGCAGAGAAATTCCTGTTTCGAATCGGAACCAGAAGTTTGAAATTTTGTGACCGAAGCTGCTCTTTCCGGGAATGGTTTCTCCACTCATGTTCCGTGCTCCAACAATGAGAGTTCCCGGTTGCTCCTGAATTTTTTCGAGAAAGACAGGAATATCATCAGCATAATGTTGTCCATCAGAATCAATCGTAATTGCATACTCAAAATCTTTTGTAACTGCCTCCTTAAAACCGGTACGAAGCGCTACTCCTTTTCCTTTGTTCGCATGAAAATTTACAACATGCAGATGCGAATACTTTTCAAGAATATTTTTTGTTTCATCAGTTGAACCGTCATTCACAATGATGATGCGGTTCGTATATTCCAATACACTTTCAATAACTCCGTCAAGAGTTTTCCCATTGTTATACGTTGGAACGATTACACAGCAGTTAAGTTTTTCAAAGCTGCTGTAGGATGCTGTGTCAGGCATAAACTGCTGCAAAGTAATCAAAGAATTTCAAGAGAAGCGGCAACGAACGTTGCCTTGTATTTCAGAAAAACAGTCGTTTTCTTTTGAAAATTTCCTGAGATGATGATCGAATTCTCTTCTTCCTTTATAGGTAAAAGTTCTACATTCAGAGAAGGAACCAGAATCGGCTTAAGAATGGCAAGAAATTTTAATTGCGATGCCTGCGTCATTGTAAACTCCTTTTTGAAAATATGATTCAGAATTTCCTTTATCATCTGAACCATACACACACCCGGCACAACCGGGTTACCCGGGAAATGCCCTTTGAAAATTTCATGCGAAGCATTCAGTTCAATCGCAACTGTGTATTTGGCTTCTGTTTTCTCAACAGAAAGTATTTTAAAAAAATCATTCAGCAGAATCATTATTGACTTTTTTGAGAAGTGTCATATCCAATTTCAACTTCAAAGAAGGATGTTCAATAGAAAATTTTTCCGGCAATGAATCTTTAAAAGAAGAAATGGTTACGATCACTTTTTTTGTTTTGCCTTTGTAGGATTCAATTTGAGTCAACGATTCTTGCTTAAGGTTGTAATAATAAAGATTGTTGACTCGCCCGTGCTGATAGTCAAAAACCTGCTCTTCCGCTTTAGCTGAAGAATACGATAGTGGAATTTCATGATTGAGGTTTCCCGAAAGAACAAGTCGCCAGTCTTTTTCGAAGAGATTCAGAATCGGTTTTCTGTTGAGGTATGAGATAACATTGTTCACGATGAATTTTTCTTTTGATATTTTTGCTTCAAGCAGCGTGTTACCGAAACTCGTCAACAAAACAATTTTGAAAACAGAATCATTGATCTCATTCACATAAGCGAGCGAACTGAATTCCTTGTCTTTGTATTTGATGTTGGTTTTGTAAACCAAACTCTCCTTAACTCCAGAACGAAATAATTTCGTCTTGTCACTCGTGAAAGTTGCGCCTGCTTGCCCCAAGTCCTTGAACATCTTTGGCGTACAGGAATCAAGTAGTAGCCAGCTACTAATTAAGAATAAAAAGTTTTTCGGGAATGTCTGCATTCAGTTTTTTATTCTTGAAAACTATAACGGTGCTGTTTTGTGATGGCTCCATCATTTCAACTTTCGTTACGGTGAAATCGGACTTGTCAAAATACAGGATGATCTTGCTGAGAAAATTTTTCATTGCAGAGTTAAGCGGAGTCATCTCTGCTACATTATTTTTTTCTGTTTCAAGAAAATGAAACGAGAACTTCTTGCTCTGAAAAATATTTCCGTTGATGCAGGTAATGAGGATGTCGTTTAGTTCAAGGAAAAGTTTGTTTGCATTTGCATCGTAGCTACTCACCTTGCCTTCGTCTTTCAGCATCACCTTTCCGTTGTTAAGGGCAATGATGTAACTGAACGGTTCGGAATATTCCCAACGCAGCTTATCTTCTTTCTTGAAATACAGCAGGCCCTTGCTAACCACCTTATCATTGAGCATCTTCAGTTTTTTCTCCTGTACAAAATCGTTTTGAATAGAGGAGGTGGTTTTCGAAAATTGCTCAAGTCCCTTTTTGAATGCAACTGTATCAGTCATCGGCTTCAAAGCGGTTTGCGAAAAAGCAAAGGCAGGAAGCCACGTTATCAGCAAAGACAAAATATATTTTCTATACAGATTCATACGCTTTTATTTTAAACATCTCTTCAATACTAACCACCTTAAAATTTCTGTCTCTCGCATATTCCAGGATCTTCCTTACTACAATTTCAATGCCCGGAGTAGTGTCGTGCAACAAAATTACTGATCCGTTTTTGATACGGCTGAAAATACGGTTCATTAACTTATCGTGATCTTTAATCGTGGTGTCGTACGATCGAACACTCCAGCCAATAACAGAATACTTTTTTGCCTTCATCATTCTTGCAATGTTTGGAGTAGCAACACCAAATGGCGGGCGAAATAATTTGTTTTTCTTCCCTGTGATCTGAAAAATCAATTCGTCAGTTTTAGAAACATCTTCATCAAGCTTCTTCACAGAAAAGAAATCAAAAAAATTATTGTGAGAAAATGAGTGGTTGCTCACAACGTGATCTTCATCTGCTATTCTTTTTACTATCGCTTCCTTGCCTTGAAAATTTTTTCCAATGCAAAAGAAATTTCCTGTGGCCTTATATTCTTTAAGCGCATCAAGAATGGAATTCGTGTTTTCATGCGGACCATCATCAAACGTGATTGCGATTTGATTTTTACTGTTGCTCCCTGAACAAAATGCTTTTAGAAAAAAACCTGACTGAATAAAGTACGAACCCAAAAACAAAACGAAACTGTAAACAACTACAATTGCGATATATCCCCAAACCGAAACATCATGATTAAAATCATAACCGATCAAGCTAAGAATTGCAATCACGAAAATAATCCGTGTGTTCCTGAAGTTCAGCATTTCTCAAGAAGAATTAGAGAAAACTCCCTGCCTTTATACTGATTGAAAATTAAAATTCTGGTTAGTGAATTCGGTTTCATTGAATCATTCAGAAAAAAATATTCAGGCACTTGTTGTTGCTTTAACATCATTGCGCTTGACCAGCAAGCGAAAGCGGTTGATGTATGATAGTCACCACAAAGATGTTTGTAATAGCCAACGGAATTCTCCTTGAATTCCTCCTCAATGAACTTCGTATAGATTTTGTCTCCGTGCGAGTCTCCGTTTAGTCCTACCAGGATAAAATCATTTGCTGAAATTTCATTCTCAGTAAGAAATTTTCGAACTCGCCCCGAGATTTCATTTTCATCATCGGGGTTCGAGAAAGTGTGGAGTGCTGTAATCTTTGCAAGATTGTTTTTGTGTGTGGAATTATTCAAAAGAAAAAATGCAGAACCTTCTCCGGCAATTGTTCCGGCTGATGAAGAATTGAGAACAGAAGTATTGGCAATGTCCTCCTTTTTAATTCCACCAAGGCGTTTCAGAATTTTGAAACTTGTTTCAGTAACCTCATCAGTTGCCCCCACTAAAATATTTGCCTGAGAATGATCATTCAAAAACAAAATCGAATCGAGCAATGAATTTTCAAATGACAGTCCGCGATGAGTATGAGTGAAATTATAATTATTGCATTGAAGAAGCAGCGCGATTTGTGCGGCCACAGTATTGTGTGTCGAGAAAATAAATGATGTAGGAGAAAGCGTCTGTTCATTGTTCACCAGCAATGACGCAAGAAATTTTTCCGAGTCCTCCATGCAACCCAATCCTGTTCCTGCAATGATAGCATCGGGATTTTTTATTTCGGAATCCTTTAGACATTGAAGTGCGGAACAAACTCCCATCTTAATCAAGCGACTCATCCTTCGAGCCGAAGGAATATTCAGATGTACTTTGTAATCAGGTTCAATGGCAGTGAGTCTATTATCCGAATAAGATTTTATCTCGGCAGGCAACTCAGAAGAGCCAAAAGTTTGCTGTGGCGAAATACAGGAGGCCGCTCTAATAAAAATTTCCATATCAGATTTTTGAAAAGAGTAACGAAGAATTATTTCCTCCAAAACCAAATGAGTTGGAAAGAACGTACTTCAGTTTAATTTGCCTCTTCAATTCTGTTACCGGACTGAAATCAAATTCTTTCATATTCGTATCGTATCGTAAGTTCGGAAAGATCAATCCGTGTTTGATAGCAAGCAATGAAAGTACTGCTTCAATTCCTCCCGCTGCCGCGAGCGTATGACCTGTGAAAGCCTTGGTAGAACTGAATGGAGGAATCTTTGCTCCGAAAATTTTATTGATTGCTGTTTCTTCTGTTAGATCATTGTTCGGAGTTCCTGTTCCGTGAGCGTTGATGTAATCAATCTGATCAGGAGAAAGATTCGCCATCTCAATTGTTTGTGTCATCGCCATGATGGCACCTTTTGCGTCTGGAGAAGAAGCGGTTTGGTGATAGGCATCATTGGTATTTGCATATCCTGTAAGTTCTCCGAAAATTTCTTTGCTGTCAAGTCCCGGATTTCTTTCTGATTCAAGCACAATATATCCTGCGCCCTCACCCATGTTCAGCCCTCTGCGGTTTTCGTCAAACGGTTGACAAAATTGTTTGTCAAGTATCATTAGGGAATTAAATCCGTTCAATGTAAAGCGCGACAATGCATCTGTTCCACCTGCAACAACACGATCAAGCAACCCATGCTTGATCATTTTTGCTCCGAGCATAATTGCATTTGCAGAGGAAGAACACGCAGTACTAATTGTGTCCACATAATCTTTAATACCAATTTGCAATGCAATTGCATCTGTGCTTTCTCCGCAATCGTGAGTTATTGCATCATGCAACCGACCGAGCGAATTGTCCTTTGAAAACTCTTCGTAAAAAATTTCTGTGCGATCCATTCCTCCCACGCTTGTGGCAGAAATAAATCCCGTTCTCAATTCTTTTATGTTCTCAATCTTTGCTGATACAAGCGCCTGCCGCGCGGCTATCATTCCAAGCAAGGTAGTGCGAGAGTAAAATTTGTCTTTGGGAAGTTGAGCGAGCGAACGCAACTGCTCGTTTGTTTTTTTAACTTCAGCAGCAGGGTGTGTCTCGCTTAATGCGGTTTTAAGAATGGAAATTTTTTCAACGCCCGTCTTCGATAGTAAAAGAGATTGCAGGGTTTCATCAACGGTATTCCCGATGGCCGAAATAATTCCAATTCCTGAAATGAAAACTTTGTCAGCCATAGGAGAACAAGGAACAAAAACCTTCGGTCGGATTTACTTTTTCTTCGATTGAATAAATTCAGCCATTGACTTTACTGAGTGAAAAACCGTTTTGCCGTCTTCAGGAGTATCAAGTTTGAGTCCGTAATTTTTTTCAAGCAGTACTATCAGTTCGAGCGCATCAATGGAATCAAGCCCAAGCCCATCAGCAAAAAGCGGGGCATCGGCTTTAATGTCGTCAGGCGTTTTATCTTCGAGATTCAATTGACTGATTATTTCTGTCTTCAGTTTCGAAATAAGTTCTTCCATAGTTATGAATTCTTTAGAGCGCGTAAATTTCGTTTAATTTTTCTTTCAACAAACGCTTTGTTTCACTTTCAGTTTTCTCAACTAAAAACAATACTGCCTCCCATTCCGTTTCATTTATTTCCACCCAGCCGGTTATTAAACATTTGGCTTTTCCTGATGAGAGAATATTCTCAGCGTACTCTGCCAAGAGATCAGCATCAAATTCTTCTGAAATAAAAAAAGCATTCTCTCCAAGAAATTTGTGACGGATGCAAATCTCCCCTATCATAATATTCGGCAGCGTGTACACGAACACAGCAGGGCTTGGAAAATAATTTGACTTGTCTTCGACAGAGTTGTAGTAAGTTTTATCTGTGTCAAGAGATGAACTTGCATTTGAAAACACCAATGCAATTTCATCGGACTTATAATTAAGTGAGTGGCCCTTCAATACTAACTCTGTGGTTGCGAATGCAAGCTTGCAAAGATTATCCATCTTGTAAAATTTAGGGTAATTGCACTTCAGTTGTTTGTAAAGCTCTTTGATGAAAGGTAGTACATCAGCATCTTTCTGCTCGAAGAAAACAGTGCCATCGTGAACAGCAGTATTACCGCGCATCACAACCCACGATGTAATATGAAGATTTTTAGTGCTCATGTTTTCTTAGAATCATTGCAGCATTGCAGCCGCCAAAACCCGATGCTACTTTTAAAGATGTGCGGATTTTTTTTTCGGAATTCTCAGCAATCACATTGACGGCTTTGGAAACACCGAGCGTTGAATAGCCCAATGATTTTATCAGCAAATTGTTTTTCATTGCAAGCGAGGTGAGCACGGTTTCCAATACTCCGGCAGCTCCCAGCGTGTGACCGTAATATCCTTTGAAACTGTTGAGGGGAACATGACCAAGATTGGTTCTTGAAAAAGCGATGGCTTCCATCTCATCATTGTAAGGTGTTGCGGTCCCATGGGCAGAAATAAAATCTATTTCGTTTGCAGAAATTTTATTTTGTGAGAAGACATGTTGAATTGCATTCACCAGTCCCTCGCCAGTGCGTGACGGACCCGAGATGTGATTTGCATCGTTGCTGGTGGCGCCTCCGATTACCTCTATCACTTCATTTGTTTGAATGGCTTGAGATGGTTCGAGATGGCTTGACAATACTACAGTTGCGCATGCTTCCCCAAGTGAGATTCCGTTTCGTGACTGATCGAACGGCTTGCATGGCTCACCGCTGATGGCGAGGAACGATTGAAAGCCACTCACCACAAACTCAGTGAGCGCATCCATTCCGCAAACGATCGCGTTCTTAAATTTTCCTCTTTTCAAAAGTGCAGAAGTATAAATGATTGCCACCACTCCAGAGATGCATGCATTTGAAATGACAACAGGTTTGTTTTTGTTTCCGAAATACTCTGCAACTACCTGTGCAGTTTTCCAAAGCTGAATGCGTGAACTGTCAAATTCATTTGTAAATTTAGGGTTCAACAGCTCAATGTTTCCTTTGGTGGTGGAGAAAACGAAAACGGTATCCGCGCCTGAGGGATCAATGCCTGCGCGCTTTACCGCATCAGCGATGGAGAGCAGCATCATTTTTTCAAGCCGCGTGTAAGCAGCAGAAACGTTCAGCTTTTGAAATTCTTTTTCAAGAAACCCGTCATCCACCTGCGCTCCGCTGAAGGGAACCGGAATGTATTTCAGGTCGTGAATTGTTTTCACTCCCGTTTTATTTTCAGAAACGTTTTTGAAATTCTCCTCAGCCGTAAATCCCAGCGGGCTTACGATGTTCTCACTGATAATGTATGCAGCACTCATCCAGTTAGAAAAAGTTCACCTATACAGCATGTTTCTTTTTCCACTCCAGGTAAAACTCAGGATTGGTAAGCAAGAGCTCGCCCTTGAGATCAAGAAAAACCTGGATGGAATTGGCGGTCGCAATAATTTCGTTCTGCCTTTTTGCATTCATGACTTTGTACGCGAAAATAATTTTTGCCGCATCGTCATGCACGTATTTTGTTTCAATCAAAATGCTTTCTCCGTAACGCAGTGCCTTCTTGTATTTGATGTCTATTTCTACAAGTGGCGCAGCGAATCCCTGCTTGTAAATATCCATGTAACCGATGCCGTACTTGGCACCAAAAGCTTCGCGACCATCTTCCAGATATTTCAGGTAGTTACCGTGCCAAACAATGCCCATGGGATCGGTTTCGGAGAAGCGTATGTTTACTTCTACCGTTTCGGTGAGCTCTGTGATGTTTAGTTTTTCTTTCACGCTGAATTTTTAGGTTGCTGTTAAAACGGATGTGAAAGTAGCAAAAAGAAAAGAGGAGCATAAGAAGAAAAATCAATTCGCAATACTAACATCAAGCAAAAATATTTTCATCTCGCAGAAAGCAACTTCATTTCCGTTGCATGAAATTATTGCTTTGATCACAGAAGCATTCATTACTTCAGCAACCACAGAAATTTCGGTGATGAGAAGTTCGTTCACTTGCGGGAGTTTTACTAATTGAAAATCTTTTATTGCGCCTATGAACCCTACAGGAATGGGTTTGTTTTGTTGCTTAAAAAAATAGCCGGTGCCAGCGGCAGCAGTTTGCGCCATGTTTTCTATTAATCCCGGCTCGGTAAAGAACCCGTTTTGCGAAAAAATATTTTCGGCTTTGGGTTGAAATCCCGTGCGGACATATTTTTCCTCACAATCATAAAGGCAATCCACCATTACGAAAGGTGCGCGCTGCGGAATGCAGTTTATCAGTTCATCCCCTTGTGCTAAAATTTCACGAGTCATTTTTTGATTGTGCTTTTTGTATTTTACTTCGTTCGCAATACTTCATACTTAGTACTTCTTTTCTCTTCCTTCTTCCCAAAAATTATAAAAGTTGAACCACTGTGTAGGGTATTGTCTTACTTTTTCTTCGAGCGTAGAAACATATTCTTTCAAAATTTCCTCCGGGCTTTTGTCGCTTACTTTAGGTTTAGTGGCTGAGTAGTGATAATGAGATGACGATTCTTTCACAGCATACACAAAGGTATAAGGTGTTTTCAACTTGTGCGCAATCTGAAATGCACCTGCCGGAAACAATGCTTTCTCTCCGAAAAATTCTGCTTCAAAAGTTTTTGTTCCTTCTGTGAAACGATCACCATGTATGCAGATAAATTCGTTTCGTTGAATGGCTCCTGAAATTTGGAAGATGTGTGACATGTCCTGTTTGATGGCAATGATGTTGTAATTGGGCGCGCCTGAAAATTTATCCATGTACTTTTTAATTTGCTCCACCTCTCCTTCAAAAAGAACAATGTTGATTTTCGTCTCAATACGCTTCAGCATGTTGCCCGCCATGTCCCAGTTGCCGAGGTGACCGCTTATCAACACTCCTCCCCGACCGCCTATTGCCATCTCATGCAAATATTCTTCTCCGTCAAAATCAAATGTGAAATTGGTTTTCACTCCTGCCATGGCTGCAAACTTGTCGAGAATTGAAACACCCAGATTGTAATAGTTGGTGTAAATAGAAGCAATGCTTTTGAAAAAAGAAAAATTCAACTTCTTTTTGTAAAAGTGCCACGATGATTTAAATGTTTTGAAGGAAAAGATCAGGTAGTACGAAGCAACAAAACGCAAAATGAAATACGCAAGTCGAAGCCCATGCAGTTTGAGAATAAAAACAAAAATTTTGTAGCCCAGAAGATTGCCTTGTGACTTACCTTTCCAGGAAGGCATAATGCGTTAGTTTGCGCTCACCTTCGAAGCGATGTAGTCGTAAAAATCCCGGAAGGTTTTTATGTTCACGAAATCTTCGCCCTTTACTTTGAAACCGAAATTGCTTTCAATTACAACCACAAGGTCAACGTAATCCAAACTGTCTAAGTTCAAAGTCTCTTTAAGATTTGCATCAGGAGTTATTGACTCGGGCTCTACTTCAAACTCCTCCACCAGAAAAGCGTTTATTTTAGTTACAATTTCGTCTGTAGCTGTCATTTCAATAATAATTGTGTTGATTGGGACGCAAACCTACATGATTTTTTTCAGAAATCCATTCTTAATTTATAGAAGCGATGCCCTCTCATTTCATAGTTACCACCCATCCCGCTTTCCGTTACAAGCCGCGCCTCACCACGGTTGTCATGCCGAACTGTTTCGGCATCCCTCAGCTACGAAGCACCCCCTTTGTTTGCGCGGGCTTTCCACTGCAATCGCGGCTATTGCACTCAGGGCATAGTTTCATCGCAAAGTTTTTCAAACGCGGGGCGGCTTACGCACACTCAATGCTGGAATTACCTTAAATCCAACTTGCCCGGTCTTATAGGTCTGCTGATCCAAAGCAGAATCAGATTCAATTGTAAGAACGACAGGCGTAATTGCTAATTTATTTGTTTCGATTTTCTGCCATGTTTCATCAGGTAGAATATTTTTTATTTCAGTTGTAAAGGATATGAACGATGGATTAAATTTATCGGTATCGTAATTTTTAATTCCTCTATATTCTTCTGCATCAACATACTTAATAAAATAAGAACACTTTTGAATTACGATTGCTAAAAGTTTGTTTACTGGGACAAATATGCCCTCAATCAATACTTTTAAGTTCATTTCCATGAGATCAACAGTATGTCCTCCCTCACTTGCAAATGCAAAGTTTTGTCCAGATTTTCTTTTTATTAGGTCAAATATACTATGCATATTAATTCCATCATCAGTGGTAAAGTTTTTCAAGGATAATGAATAACTCACCTGAACACTTTTGTTTTTATTTTTCTGCACTAATGCATCATTTGCTTTAATAGAGAATTTCACGGAAATAGTCTTATTAAAATTTCTTAGCAGAATCGGTAGTTTAAGTTCAAGATTCCATTTCTTTATTGAAGCATCATGAGCAGAACACAGGTCAACTCCTTGATTTTTCGCCAGCGAAATTGCTCCCTTCGTAAAACCACGGTTGCAGATTAATATTCCTTTTGATGCTCTAACATCCTTTATAACAGTTATAAATTCACCCACTACATTTACATCTGCTTTCCTTTTGTAATCTTTTGCTTGAACTAGGATCAAGACTTCATGCCCTGAAACATCGCTACGAATAGATAAATCGATTTCTCGAAGTATCTTAGAATCCGCTCCAAGAATTTTATCGTTTCTAATAATTTTCGCCTGAGGAGATAACTCTTTATATATTTTTTCGACTAACAACTCAAATACAGCACCAGCTTTCATAATTTCTTTCTCCACAACTGCATTGAAACTGAAGTGGTAGTTCAACAAATTTACTCATTCCTTCTTTCCCTTTTAGCCTTCTTTAAAATATTAAACCCACCGCCCAACAGGTTAGCGAAGCTTCCTGTTGGGTGTTAACAGGAAGAGCAAATTAGTTTTTAAACTTCTTTACAATAATGGTGGAATTATGTACCCCCAGGATATTCCCTCTGCATGTGAGTAAGCGACCCCTGCGTTATATCTTTCGCAGCATGGCTAAAGTTCAACTTGCGCGAGCAACCTGCGGACAAAAACACTCCCCGCGTCCTTTCCAAATTGACCTGCGTCTTAGCCAAATGGACCTGCGTCATCACCAAATTGACCTACGTCTTAGCCAAATGGACTTGCGTCATCGCCAAATTCACCTGCGTCTTGACAAAATTGCCGTGCGTTATAACAAAATCGACTTGCGTCTTGACAAAATGGCCATGCGTCATCGCCAAATTGAAATGCGTCATAGCATCACCCCTTTATTTTTTTCAAAAAACGCATTTTCAAAAAAAATGTAAGAATTTTAAGAAAGTCGCAGCAACTCAATTCTTAAACCCACCACCCTACAGGTTAGCGAAGCTTACTGTTGGTGTTATCAGGAAACGCAAATTAGTTCTTAAACTTCTTTACAATAATAGTAGAGTTTGTTCCGCCAAAACCAAACGAGTTGGAAAGAAAAATGTCAATGTTCTTGTCAACCGTTTTTGCAGCAATGTTCAGCTTAGCTGAATCTTCATCAGGTGTTTCAAAGTTGATGTTAGGCGCAACAAAAGAATCGCGCATCATCAGCAGCGAGTAAACAATTTCACTTGCACCTGCCATCCAGCACTCATGCCCTGTCATGCTCTTGGTTGAACTAACCAGCGTATTCACATCACCGCAAAGCTTATGAATGGCGCGCGCCTCAAACATATCACCGTTTGGAGTAGAGGTAGCATGTGCGTTGATGTAATCAATATCTGCAACCTCTATTCCTGACTGCTTCATTGCGCGCATCAGCGAACGATAAGGCCCGTCCACATTCGGATTCGAAATATGATCACCGTTGGAAGAAAATCCGTAGCCGATTATTTCTCCGAGAATAGTTGCTCCTCGTCTTTGTGCGCTCTCTAAACTTTCGAGAACAAGTGTAGCTGCGCCACCGCTTGGAATTAATCCGTCACGCGATTTATCAAAAGGTCTTGATGCTTTTGTGGGTTCGCTTTCACGAATGGAAAAAGCGCCAAGCCCGTCAAAACTGCCCATCGAATATTTATTTATTTCCTGCGCACCTCCGCACACTACCATATCCTGGTAACCTTCTTTGATAAACATATAGCCAAGCCCCGCAGCGTGCGAACCACTGGCACAGGCAGCGCTTACAGTAAAATTAATTCCTTTCAGTTTGAAGATAGTGGCGAGGTTCATATTCACCGTTGAGTTCATGCTCTGAAAAATAGAACCTGACCCAAGGAGCGTTGTATCTTTCTTTAAGCGAATAGTATCAGTCGCTTCGATTACTGCAAGCGCAGAACTGTCGTTCCCGAAAATAATTCCTGCTTCGTGAGCATCAAGATAGCCAACATCAAGCTTTGCATTTTCCAGCGCTTCCAGTGTAGAGAGATACGCATACTCACCCTGCTCTGCTAATCCAATGCGCAACCTGCGATCCAGTTTCCCTTTCAGTTGCGGTTTCTCTACAATGCCCGTTAGTCCTGAACGGAAGCCAAATGCTTTCCTCTCCTGATCAAAACCGATTCCCGATTTTCCGGCATACAATGAATTACGAACTTCTTCTACATTTTTACCGAGACAGGAATATGCACCCATGCCGGTAATTACTACTCTGTTCATTTTTTAGTTATTAGTCAATTTGGTAATTAAGGTAATTGTGTCAAAGCCTTTTATACTATTCACCCAATTACCTTAATTACCTATTTACTTTTCTCATGTATAAAGTCCTCCGTTTACATTCAGCACGACACCTGTTATGTATGATGCTTTTTCTGATGCGAGAAAGCAAACTGCTTCTGCTACTTCTTCAGGATTTCCGAAACGTGCAACGGGAATCAGTTGCTTAAAACTTTTCTCATCAATATCTTTTGTCATGTCGGTTTTAATAAAACCCGGTGCAACGGCATTTACCGTAATGTTTCTTCTTCCAACTTCCTGTGCCAGCGCTTTTGTTGCTCCAATTACTCCGGCTTTTGCTGCTGAGTAATTCGCCTGTCCCGGCATTCCTTTTAATCCTGACAAAGATACTACGTTAACAATTCTTCCGTACTTCTTTACCAGCATACCCTGCATCACGAGCTTGGTTACGTTAAAGAATCCATCCATGCTGGTGTTCAATACATCCTTCCATTGCTTCGTGCTCATCCACATAAGCAGCGTATCGTTTTTAATTCCTGCATTGTTTACGAGCACTTCAATAGGTTGCTCCTTATGATTTTCTAACCATGTGCCTAATACGGATTGCACCTGTGTTTCATCAGCCACATCAAACATCATCAGTTCTCCATCGCTTCCTTTTGCTTTTATCTCAGCAAGTGTTTCTTCTGCGGCTTGTTTGTTCGATTGATAATTGATAAGCACAAAATATCCCAACTCAGCAAACTTCAGACAGATTGCTTTGCCTATTCCGCGAGACCCTCCTGTTACCAGTGCGATTTTCATTTTTGATAGAACGTTGATCATTTATGGTTTTTAAGATTGTTTATGATTTGATCAGCGTAAATCATAACAATCATAATCAATCAGCGTTCCGTTTTTTCTTCTTCAGAAAATCGCTTACTGCTTTTGTTCGTTCGTACATTATTGAATCTTTATCAAACACAGGAACGAGTTTCCGCGCATCATTATAAACAACTTTTGATGCTGATGAAAGCTTGTCAGCAATTTTCAAATAGTCAATTGCCTGCACGAGCGAGATTAATTCAATTGCCATTACTTCATAAGAATTGCTGATCACCTTTGCCGCCATCAGGGCGGCATTGGAACCCATGCTTACTATATCCTGATTGTCGTTGTTGCTCGGAATACTATGTATGTACATCGGGCTGCTCAGTGTTTGATTCTCCGCCACCGTTGAGGTTGCAGTAAATTGTGTTCCCTGCATTCCGATATTCAGTCCGAGTTTTCCGAGGTTGACAAACGGAGGAAGTTTTCCGTTGAGATGATCATTCATCAAGAAATTTAACTGCCGCTCGCACAACATCGAAAGTTTTGTGACAGCAATTTTCAACTTGTCCATTTCAAGCGCGACATAATCGCCATGAAAATTTCCTCCGTGAAAAATATTTTTGTTTTCGTAATCAATCACCGGGTTATCATTCACTGAATTGATTTCATCCATCACAATCTTCTCTGCGTGCGCAATTGTATCGTACACCGGACCGAGTATTTGCGGCACACATCGTATGGAATAATATTCCTGGACTTTTTCTTTCAATATGTTTTCATCCACTTTTCGGCTGTAGAGATGCTCTTCGCGGCTCTTCACCATTTTGCTGTCTGCAAGAAAGGTACGCATCATCTCTGCAATCTTCCGCTGACCTTCATGCTGCTTTACATTATTAAGTTCCGAAGAATAATGATCGTCATACGATTCCACAAGTTCAACGATCATGGAAGAAATCGTAACCGACCAGTTCATCAGGTTTTTTGCATCGCCAATGTTGAGCGCACCAATGCCACACATGGCGCTTGTACCATTCATCAGCGCAAGTCCTTCACGTATATGAACCTGTAGCGGAGTTATTTTTTCTTTTGCAAAAACTTCCTTCGTGGAAATGATTTTCCCGTTGTGGGAAACATTTCCTTCACCAATCAAACTCAATGCAACGTGAGCTAATTGTACAAGATCACCGCTTGCACCCAGTCCGCCATGCTCGAAAATAACAGGAAGCACATCGTGGTTGATCATTTCCTTAAGCAGCACTACTGCATCAGGATGAATTCCTGAATAACCAAGCAGGAGCGTGTTGAGCCGCGCAATCAACGTTGCTTTTACATACGAAGGATCAATCATAGCACCGCTGCCGCTGCAATGGCTTCGAATAAGATTATACTGCAAGTCAACCTGATCTTCCGCATTAATCCGATACCTCGCCATCGGACCAAAGCCGGTGTTGATACCGTAGATCAGCTTCTCTTTGATAAACTCTTTTAAGAAATAATAGCTCTGGTAAACCTTTCGCGTAGCTGTTTCGTTCAGTTGCACCTGCTCGTTCTGTTCTACAATTGCTATTACATCTACGAGTGTTAAATACCTGTCGCCAATTGAAATCATAGTACATTAAAAATTGGAGGTCAATATTACTTAAATTAACTGCGCTGAAAAGTAACTCTCAATCTCCAAAGAGCTTCTCAACAAGATCAACCAATCGGTTGCTATAGCCCATTTCGTTATCGTACCAGCCGACTACTTTTACCATTGGGCCTAAAACTGAGGTAAGCATGGAATCGAAAATACAAGAGTGAGTGTTGTCAACAATATCAATGGAAACAATTGGGTCATCAACATATTGAATAATACCTTTCATTAATGAATCTGAAACATTTTTGAAGGCAGAATTTATTTCTTCTACTGATGGATGTTTTTTCAAGATGCAGGTAATGTCAGTAAGAGAACCGTTCGGGACAGGAACGCGCACTCCTGCTCCGCCTATTTTTCCTTTCAGGTGAGGTAACACTTCTGTTAATGCTTTTGCCGCTCCTGTTGTTGTAGGAATAATACTCACTGCTGCAGCCCGCGCTCTGCGTAAATCTTTGTGAGGTGCATCATGAATATTCTGATCGCCTGTGTAAGAATGTACGGTGGTTACAAATGCAGATTCAATTCCCCAGTTGTCGTCAAGAACTTTGAGCATGGGCGCTGCGTTGTTAGTAGTGCAGCTTGCATTTGAAATTATTTTTTCGTCTCCTGTAATAATGTTGTCATTTACTCCGATTACAATAGTGCGCATATCATCCTTTCCTTTGGAGGGTGCCGACAACAAAACCTTTTTTGCTCCAGCATTAAGATGTGCCTGCGCACTTGCTGCATCGGTGAATCGGCCGGTACATTCAATTACAATATCAATGTTGAATGTATGCCAGGGAAGATCAGCGGGATTTTTTTCGGCAATAACTTTTATTTGTTTGCCATTGATGTGGAGGTGATCTGTTTCAGCTTTAACGGTTCCATTGAATGCGCGATGAATAGAATCGTATTTGAAAAGATGCGCAAGTGTTTTTGTATCGGTGAGGTCGTTGATGGCAACGAGTTCGATATTATCACGTTCGAGAAGGACACGTGTTGTCATTCTTCCTATTCTTCCAAAGCCGTTGATGGCAACTCTTATTTTTTTCATGGCGCGAAGGTAATTTTGAAAAAGTTATACGTTATCAGTTATGCGTTAAGCCAAACAGTCCAGCGATGAAAAGGTTATTAGTCTCTTTCAGAAAATATGCTTCTCTGCATGGTAGCTTGAGCGCACAAGTGGTCCGCTTTCGATGTAGCGGAAGCCCATGTTCATACCAATGGATTTGTATTCTGCAAAAACATCGGGATGAATGAACTCTTCCACGGTCAAATGTTCTTTTGTGGGTTGAAGGTATTGTCCGAGTGTGAGAATGTGTACGCCAACGTTTCGAAGATCGCTCATTGATTCTAACACTTCTTCTTTCGTTTCTCCAAGTCCGAGCATCATTCCTGATTTTACGCGAAGATTATTTTCTGATGCGCGCTTGAGCACTTCCAAGCTGCGGTCGTACTTTGCCTGTACCCGCACTTGCTTTGTTAATCTTCTAACGGTTTCAAGATTGTGACTAAGCACATCGGGCTTTTCATCGAGTACTCTTTGCAAGTTTTCCCAGTTGCCTGCGAAGTCGCCAATGAGTGTTTCCATTGTTGTGCCGGGACTTTGTTCGCGAATCTTTCTTATCGTGTTCACCCATATTTCTGCTCCGCCATCTTCAAGGTCATCTCTATCAACGCACGTAATTACTCCATGTTTTATTCCCATCAGCTTTATGCTTTTTGCTACGCGAAGCGGTTCGAAGGGATCAACTGCTTCGGGTCTTCCGGTGGCGACAGAACAAAATCCGCATGAGCGTGTGCAGATGTTTCCGAGAATCATAAACGTTGCGGTTCCCTCTCCCCAGCATTCGCCCATATTCGGACAGTTGCCACTTTGGCAAATGGTGTGGAGTTTATGCTCGTCAACCAATCCGCGTACGCGGGTGTAGTTTTCTCCGGTGGGGAGTTTTACTTTTAGCCAGGATGGTTTCTTTACTTGCTCGAGTTGTTCCAAGGTTGCAGTAGTTAATTAAGTTAATTGGTTGATTGAGTTAATTAGTGAAACAGCCCACGACTAAATTAACTTAGTTTACTTAATCAAGCAATTAACTAATTTCAATTTTTCTTCGCTCCCCACATGAGCGCGACATACAAATTAACATAGTAGGGCTTGTTTTCCACATAAGCCATAATGGGAATTGTTTTGAGAAAGCCATCGGCAACCACTCCGGTTTCGATGACGGCTACTTTTTGATGGATGGTGGAGTATTCAAAACTAAAAGAGAACTTTCCGTACGCTCCGGGATAGAGTGTGATCTGATCGAATCCTTCGAGGTAGCTGCCGGGTCCATAGAAGTCGGTGTAGTCCTTTTGCTGCGGATCGTTGGGATCGTATTTTTTGGTGGATACGTTTTTAATATTTGGATCTTCAGTTGGCACCAGCACATCGTTATAAACCGGTTTGGTGATGCCAAGATCAAATCCGGCAAAGAGATTGTAACGCACCTCTACCCCACTCTTCTCGGCTTTGCCGAAAATTACTTTTTGAAATCCATATCCAGCGCGGGTTATGTACACGTAGTTTAGTTTTCCGAAGAAGAATGGTTTTGCCTCGGCAGTGGTTTGATCGTTGGTTACTTTTATCTGTTTGGGATGGCGGATGGATACAAATTCAATTTCCCATACGCGCTTTTTCCAGACGGATGCATGGCGGGCGTTTCGATAGATAACTCCGAAACCTGAGCTGTGGGCAATGGCACCGAAGCTGCTTTCTTTTCTGTAAAGAATGGTTACATCATTTGCCACTGCGGCAGAATCCTGGGCGGTGGCTGCGAAACTGAAGAGTGAGAAAAGAAAAAAGAGGTAGCGCTTCATTTAAAGGAAGGCAAAAGTAGGAAAAGTTATTCGGAATCTGGTGTTAGTTGGCAGCGGTTGGTTGTTAGTTGCAGATGCCAACGCTTCGGTGTGCTATTAACAACTATCCACTAACTGCTATCTACTATCTATCATCCCCAAAAATTTTTTTTCAACACCTGCTTTTTGTATTTTATTTTCTGTTTATCTTCGTCTCACCAAATTCATTTATTGTTTAACCAAAAAAATATTTCAGTTATGAGCAGACTAATTAATCCACCCGAATTTTCTGAAAAGAAAAAACTTTTTAAATCTGTGCTTGCTAAAGATACTGCGGATGGCGTTGCCAGCGTGATCAGAATTTTTCTTTCTGAAGAAGGTATTGTGCTGGCTGATGATGATACCGATTGCGATGCTGCCGATGCGTTGAACACGGAGATGGAGAAGCTTGCAAAAGATGCCGAGCGCGATTACAAAGAGCGCGACCGCATCTTCGATCCCATCTTTAAAAATCATACGGACAGCGTGCAGTTTCTAAAACAGCTTTACATCAGCAACCCGAACAAGCTGGGCGATTGGTTTGTTACTGTGGATGGTGGCAACCGCGTGGTATATCCGCCTGCGTTTGCCGAGCGCTACCTCTGCGTGCGCAAGTTTATTGAGAAACACAATACCTATCCCGGCATTACCAGTCCGCTGCACCAGTTTTTAATTGAAAACAAAATTGACCTTGCCGTAAATTATACGGATGCATCTACCGCTAACGACAAAAACACCGCGGCTTCAACTGCAAACACGAACAAGGAAACCAAACGTGGCGACCGCGATGTTTTATGCGATCCGGTTTTTGCACACACCTCCGCCATCGGGCAGTTTTTAGTGAAGCATTACATGAGTAACCCAAACAAGGCAGGCGATTGGGGTTTCAGGGTTGATAGTTCTCCGCAAGCCGTAAAATTCCGCATCATCGAAATAGCCCCTGGCGCTTCGGAGATGCTTAAAAATGTAGATGTAGGTGGAGAATGTACCAGCATGGGGCCGGCAGATGCTGAAATTACTTCAGGATCATCAACGCCCGGCACTCCTATTCCACTGCCGAGTGGGCAAAAGTTTAAAGTAATTCGCAATTACGGCACCATGAAGGTGAAAAACCTGAGCGGAACCGCTATTTTGAAGATAGAAGTGCCTTTTCACAGTTAAATTTTCTGGTAAAGTAGAATATTTTTCTGGAAAGTAACCAATTTTAGCGCTAAAGTTGGTTGTTTTCCAGATTTTTTTTGATGTTTTCCAGAAATTGGTGGGTGTTTTCCAGAAAATTATGCCTGACCTCCAGAAATTGGTGGGTGTTTTCCAGAAATTGGTGGTTAGTTTCAAGAAAATTTTGAATGATCTCCAGAAAATATCGGGAGTTTTCCAGAAAATTCTAGCGAATCTCCAGAAAATTTAAGAAGGATGTTGGAGAGAGAACAATGATTGCAGAAAAATAATTTTGTCAACCAGCCAAAAAGTTTTTGATTTGCAAATAAGAAATCGAAAAAAAAAATCTAAATGAATAACCGTATCAGACTTTACCTAATACTTGAAGTAATTAAGTGCACTTTTGTTTATTGTGGCACTTATTATCAAAAAGATGTACGCAACTACCGATAGTCTTGTAGGTGAATATTCAGAATGGATAAAGAACATTTCTTTAGTGTTAGTACTTACTTTCGGACTTCTTTATCGGAGAGAAAAAAGAAAAACCATAAATCAGAAAACCTGAAGATAATTTTGCCTCCGGCATTTATTTTTATGACATCACCGATGAAAAAGAAAACGTTTGGAGAGGAAGAATTGTGAAAGAATAGCCCGGCATTCCATTCGTACATTCGTATTCGCTGATGTGGTGGTTAGCGTCTAACTTTTTTCTACTTTCGCGCTCCTTTTTAAAAACCCGTCATGCTTCGAAATACCTTTGCCAGCCGCCACATCGGCATCAACGAAAACGATCTTGCTGAAATGCTCAAGCAAGTGGGCGCATCGTCCATAGATCAGTTGATAGATGAAACCGTTCCCGCATCTATCAGATTAAAAAATAAACTGGCGCTGCCCGCAGCACAAAGCGAAAATCAATTTCTCAAAACCCTACATGCCGTTGGCAGAAAGAATAAAGTTTTTAAAAACTATATCGGGCTTGGATATTACGAGCCGATCATTCCCGGAGTCATTCAGCGGAATGTTTTAGAAAACCCGGGATGGTACACTGCCTACACACCTTACCAGGCAGAAATTTCTCAGGGCAGATTAGAAGCGCTGCTCAATTATCAAACCATGGTGATTGATCTTACCGCTATGCAAATCGCAAACGCTTCATTGCTTGACGAAGCCACAGCCGCAGCAGAAGCCATGCACATGTTTTATGCAGCCCGCACCCGCGAACAGCAGGAACGCAGTGCGAAAAAAATATTTGTTAGTGATGAATGTTTCCCTCAAACCATTGATGTGCTCATCACCCGCTCCGCTCCGCTGGGCATTGAACTGGTAATCGGAAATTTTCAAACCCAAAAGTTAGATGAAAGTTTCTTCGGAGCCATTCTTCAATACCCCGCAATGAATGGCGAAGTGCACGACTACAAAAAATTTACTGAGGATGCGCACACTCTCGGCATTCAGGTAGCCGTTGCCAGCGATTTGATGGCGCTCGTAATGCTTACACCTCCCGGAGAATGGGGAGCCGATGTTGTCTTCGGAAATTCGCAGCGCTTTGGTGTGCCCCTCGGCTATGGTGGACCACATGCTGCCTTCTTTGCCGCAAAAGAAATTTACAAACGCGACATGCCCGGCCGCATTATCGGTGTAAGCATGGATGCGCACGGCAACCGTGCGCTTCGCATGGCATTGCAAACGCGCGAGCAGCACATCCGCAGAGATAAAGCAACATCAAACATTTGCACTGCCCAGGTTTTGCTCGCAGTAATGGCAGGTATGTATGCCGTCTATCACGGTCCGAAGGGCTTGCGCCACATTGCAGACAACATTCACACACATGCCCAACTCACTGAAAGAATTCTTGCGCATCTCGGTTACAAGCAACTCAACAAAATTTATTTCGATACGCTTCTTGTAAAAGTAAATGATGCAGATGAGATAATTGCCTATGCTGAAGATGCAGAAATAAATCTTCGCAAAGTTGATTCAACTCACATCGCCATCAGCATTGATGAAGCAACCGATGCCCGCGATCTCCATAACTTATACAATGTGTTTGCTCAAGCCAAAGGAAAAAAGATTTCTGACGAAGAACTGAAGAAACACATCGGCAAGTGGAGCAACATCATCAGTGGAACTTTAAAAAGAACTTCGGAGATATTAACGCATCCCGTTTTCAGCACACACCACAGCGAAACGGAAATGCTACGCTACATTACAGCGCTGGAAAACAAAGATCTTTCGCTCAACTTCTCCATGATTCCGCTCGGCAGTTGCACAATGAAGCTGAATGCAACCTCAGAAATGGTTCCTCTCAGTTGGAGAGAATGGAGCAACATACATCCCTTCACTCCGCTCGAACAAACCGAAGGATACGCCACAATAATTAAAGAGCTTGAAAACTATTTGTCGGTGATAACCGGCTTTCATTCCACTTCACTTCAACCCAACTCAGGCGCGCAAGGCGAATATGCAGGATTGATGGTGATAAGAGAATATCATCTCAGCCGCAAAGATTCTCATCGCGATGTAGTCTTGATTCCGCAAAGCGCACACGGCACCAATCCCGCCAGCGCAGTAATGGCAGGAATGAAAGTAGTAGTTACCAAAACCGATGAACTCGGAAACATTGACATTGCAGACCTTCGCGCCAAAGCAGAACAACATAAAGAAAACCTTTCCTGTTTGATGGTCACCTATCCTTCAACACATGGAGTGTTTGAAGAAGGCATAAAAGAAATTACAAAGATCATTCACGATTGTGGCGGGCAGGTTTACATGGATGGCGCAAACATGAATGCACAGGTCGGGCTTACTAATCCTGCAAACATTGGTGCCGATGTATGTCACCTCAATCTTCACAAAACATTTTCCATTCCGCATGGCGGAGGCGGACCCGGCATGGGACCAATCTGCGTTGCAAAGCATCTTGCACCGTTTCTTCCTTCGCATCCTGTAATAAAAATGGGAGGAGAAAAAGGAACGCATGCTGTTTCAGCGGCACCCTGGGGAAGTGCAAGCATTCTTCTCATCAGTTATGCTTACATAAAAATGCTGGGAGCAGATGGAGTAACCGATTCAACCAAGTACGCCATCCTCAATGCAAACTATATCAAGTCGAGATTGGAAAATCATTTCCCCGTTTTGTATCAAGGCAGCAAAGGACGGTGCGCCCACGAAATGATTCTCGATTGCCGCGGCTTCAAAATAAATGCAGGCATCGAAGTGGAGGATATTGCAAAACGTTTGATGGATTACGGCTTCCACGCGCCCACCATGTCCTTCCCTGTTCCGGGCACTATCATGATCGAACCGACAGAAAGCGAATCGAAACCGGAACTTGATCGCTTCTGCGATGCACTTATTTCAATAAGAGAAGAAATCTCTGAAATAGAAAAAGGTATTGCCGACAGAAAAGACAACGTGCTCAAAAACTCACCGCATACCTTAAGCGAAATAACAAAGGATGAATGGAATCATTCCTATCCGCGCTCAAAAGCCGCATTTCCACTTCCTTATATTAGGGAGAAGAAGTTCTGGGCATCCGTTGCCCGCGTTGATAATGCGTATGGCGACCGCAATCTTATATGCGCCTGCCCGCCACTGGAGCAGTATTCAGACGCTTTACCTTCCGAATAACAAAGATCACAGACCAAATAAATTATTTTGGCGCAATCACATTTAAATTCTACTTTTGAAACCCTTAAACAAACTCACAATCTTATGAAGAAATTTACATCTTACTTTTTTATCCTTTTAATGATCGCAACCTCAACTGCAATGGCAGGTGATTCGTTTGCTAAAAAGAAAAATGATTCGGCTCGCCACGGCAATACGAATCATGTACTAACCACTCCGTTTTATTTGGAAGATTTTGCTTCCGGTATTCCGGCTACATGGCAGAATGTTGATAATGCGGCAAGCGGAGTTGTGTGGCGTTTTACTACAACTGGCGCTACCGGAAGCAGTTTCCCGTGCTCTGGTGCAATGAGCAACGCAGGAACTTCCGCTGCAAATGGGTACGTTATCTTCGACAGCGATTCTGCATTTCCCGCTGCGGGCGATGCTGACCTCATTAGTGCAGCAATTAATTGCTCTGCAAGAACCAATGTTCACCTCACCTTCGCCAGTTTCTTCGCGCAGTGGAATACCAGTCAGGGAATTGTTTCTGTAAGTAATGACAGCATCACATGGACTGATGTTTACAATGCAGAAGCTGGATTGGCACCGAACAGTTGCGGTGCAAATCCGGACCTGCAGGACATCGATATATCAACTTATGCTGCAGGAATGGCTACCGTTTATGTGAAGTTCAGATATGTTGGTACTGCCGAATATTTCTGGCAGGTTGACGATGTAGCCATGTATGAAGTTGCAGCTGCCGATGGAGGGGTTACTAACATTAGTGCTCCTGTTACTTCATGTTCTCTTCTCTCGGCCACAGAACCAGTAACAATTGAAGTTACCAACTTTGGTGCTACTGACCTGGACAGTACTACTGTTGTTTTTATTGCCGACAACCTTGGGCTAAATATGGAAACAATAACTGATACCATTCATGCAGGTGCAACTTACACTTATACGTTTACTGCTACTGCAGATCTTTCTGCAAATATTGCACACAACATTATTGCTTACACTATGGTTCCGAGTGATGCCGATGCTTCCAATGATCAGTTCTCTGCAACCATGTATAGCGGTCCACACATGGTTTACAGCGGCACCGATTTCACTCAGGGTTTTGAAACATCAGAAGATCAAAGCGGTTGGACAGCAATTGATGCTAACGTTGATACTGTTACATGGGGACTATCAGGAGTTCTTGCTCACACAGGTACCGAGTGCGAAAATTTTTCTCATGAGTTGCCTACCAATCAGGCAAATGATTATCTTTTCTCGACCTGCATTGGCTTAAGCGATTCGAACGACTATCAATTGGATTTCTGGTATCGTAATTTCTCTCCTGCTTATCAAGCAAACTTGGAAGTACTACTTTGTACTGGTCAGGATCCTGCAACTGCCGTTGCAACACTTGTTCCCAATATGCTGGTTGCAACTGCACTTTGGACTCTCAGCAGCAGCACCATTTCTATTCCGCAGGGATCTTCTGGAAGTTATTACGTTGCATGGCATGTTACCCAACAGGATTCATCAACAAGTTTAAAAATTGATGATGTCAATATTCATTTCGCTCAACCTAACGGAATAAAAAATATTTCCAATTCTGCATTTGTTCTTTATCCAAACCCGACAACCGGCTTGGTTAACATTTCGGGAATAAAAGTGTTGACTGAAATTACAGTGCTTGATATGCTCGGCAATATAGTTTTGAATCAAACTGCAAATGCAGGTATTCAGGTTCTCGATCTCCGTAAACAAACAGCAGGAGTTTATTCGGTTGTGATGCGCTCGGAAAAATCTGTACTTACAAAACAACTGATTATTGCAAACAGATAATTCTTGATTCTCAAGATAAATTTTATAAAACCCTTCCGAAATATTTCGGAAGGGTTTTATTTTAATAAACTTCCATCCAAAAAAACTTTCGTGAACATCTATTTTTCTTTTCTGCACTTTTGTTGAGCCGAGTATCACCGCTCATCAATAAACCTCGCCACTTTTCTTCCCATGCTGTTTTTGTTTTGAAACTGCTCCACAGTTTCATTCGCAGTAAACTCAACTTTGGGCGCCACACGTAATTTTGCTTTGATGTGATCAATTACTTCCTTCTCAAACTCCGCATCTGTTTTTTTCGAAGCTGCAAGAATTTTTATTTCATCAGTGCCTGTTGAATTGGTGGATGCAACCACTACGTAATTAGTGATGTCATCAAATCTTCCGAGTATATCGTAGAACGCCTGCGGATAAAGCGTAGTGCCTTTGTATTTGATCATCTGTTTTTTTCTTCCGATCACAGGACCAAGACGAATCGTGTGTCGGCCGCAAGTGCATGGTTCCGAAAAATAATTGCACACATCTCCTGTTTTGTATCGCACCAACGGAACACCTTCCACTCCAAGTGTAGTAATCACTACTTCTCCCGCTTCGCCATTTTTTATCTGCTTTCCGTTTTCATCAATTACTTCAACTAAGATCAGTTCAGGATGATGATGCCCTCCGTTAAATGAAGGACATTCCGTAAAAGCAGTTTGCATTTCTGTAGAAGCGTATGTCGAATACAATTCTACGTTCCATTCGCTAAGAATTTTTTCTGCAAGTGTTGAATAAGAAAAATCAGCATTGCGGATTGGCTCACCGATGCAGACTGCTTTTTTTATTCCTGACGAATTCACATCAATACCATTTGCTTTTGCAAAACGAATGAGTGGCAACATGAATGAAGGAACCGTAATTAATGCAGTCGGTTTTATTTTTCTGATAGTGTCCCATTGTAATTCCGGAATGCCGGAACCTACGCGAATTGCACCAGCTCCCATTCTCCGTACACCCATGTAGTATGCAAGCCCCGCCATGAAGCGCCTGTCGAGCGTGGTAATGATCTGGTAAATATCATTTGAAGAACCATTTGCGCAGACGAGAGAAAGATATTCGTTGTACTCAAGCCGCTTCAAATCATTTTCTGTTAAGCCGATGATGATCGGTTCGCCCAGCGTTCCGGAGGTTGTTACGTAATCAATGATTTCACTTTTGTCAACGCAAAAGAAATTGTCGTTATGAAGCTGCAGATCTTCTTTTTCTGTGAATGGGAGATGCCCGAGGTCATCCACAGTTTTTATTTTCTCAGAAGAAATATTATGCTCGGGGAAAAGGTTTTTATAGTGCGGAGATTTTACTTCTACATACCGCAGCAACTCAGAAAGTTTTTGGTTCTGAAATTCGCGTTGCTCGCTGAGCGGCTTGAGTTCTATTTTAGGGATTGACATAAAATGTGTTCACGCAAAGGCGCAAAGACCGCAAAGTTTATTTGCGTGTATTTTCTTAGCGAACTTAGCGCCTTTGCGTGACAATGGCTTTTCTACTTACACTTCTCTAATTCACTTTCAATTTTATTCTTTTCATTCAAACACGAAGGTTCTTTCAAAAGCGCTACGGTAAAATATTTTTTTGCTTCTCTTTTATTTTCATGCGCAAGATAATACTCACCAGCTAATGCATAAGAGTAGTAATAATTTGGATTGGTATGCACGAGTGACAGTATTTGCGCTTCGCTGGCAGTGTACGTTTTGTTTTTCACTGCAAGCTGAACATAGTTCTTAATAATGCGGAAGGCTAGAAAATCATAATACTCTTTAGAGTGAAGAAAGGTATCAGCGGGAATATTAAGCGATTGATCATAAAGAGCTTCTTCTCCATGCGAAGAAGTTTTTGAAAACGCGCTGTCAATATTATAGCAGACAAATTCTCCAAGCTGCCATGGGTTGGTGGAAATCCAAGCAAGCTTTTGTTCTGGCTTGAAAATAACAGAGTGATGTGCGATGAGCTGGTTGATGGCTTGCTCATTTCCTTCACCGATACTTTTTTCATACGATCCTTTGCGGTCGCGGAGAATGGCAGCAGCTTCGGCAACAGAAATGTGGGGATAACCGGTGAGCAAATTTTTCACACGTTCATATCTAAACTCTGATGTGCTCTCACTTTTGTTTTTCATATTCTCAGGATCGCTTGCAAACGAAGCGCTTTGGAAATGATTAGCGCAGATGAGAAAATCATTTTTCGTTTCAAACACATCCTGCTTTGACGGACTTTTTTCAATGATCACAGTTCTTTTATCTTTTGCAGATGCAACCATGATACTTTCCGAGACAAACGTTTTACGTGAAGCAGCAATCTTTACTGCTTCATCAATGTTGTGAGCGTATTGAAGAATTTCTCTTACAACAATTGAAATCGGTGTAGCAGATTTTGTCGGAGCTTCTGCGGTTCCTGCATTGATGGTAACTGCAACGCCCGCATCATTCATTCCTGAAACAGCACCGATCATTCCCGGCCAGGTAACGGACATAAAATTTATTCCGCTATCCGGATGACAGAGCAGTATGATTTTATTTTTCGCAAAATTATCTCCCACATAAAAATCAAAATTGCGCGCAACGATTAAACTGGTGTCGTCTGTTTTATTTTGCCATGCTGAAAAAGAAGTGCATCCCACAACAAAATTCCGTGACTGCAACGCATGACCGATGTCGTGCGCAGCATGGTAGTTCAACATGCGCTGGTACTTCGGCCCTACGAAATCGTATTTGTCAGGCGCGGAGAGCGACTCACCATAAATTTCTTCGAGGTATTCTTTCGGAACGTATTCATCTATGTCGCGGTTAAACCATGCGACTAAGTATTTCAGAAAGCGCAGATAAAAATCGGATGGAATAATCTTTTTAATTTCGGTAATGAAAACATCTTCCTGGTATTCCAGCAATTCCCGTTCAAGAATTCCCATGGCAGCACCGCGCTCAAAAGGTTTTCCTTCCACATACATTTCCCAGATGCCGTATTCATTTTTGCGGAGGTAATTATTTCCTGCTTTGTAAAAATCCTTCCCGACCATCACCCGCTTTGTCTGCATGGCAATTTCGTCTTTCACTTCAGGCGGATTGATCTTTACAAACAAAACAAGGTAAAGAATAAACAACCCGACTAACGCTAATAGCGAAAGTATGAAGTACTTGAATCCTCTCCAGATAATTTTTAACATTCTTTCAATTGGCTAATCAGCTAATTGGCACATTGACTAATTTCTCTTTCTTCTTTGCGAAACGTACGGCTGCGGCTTCCTTCCTTTCTTCTCCTGGAACGCCCCCATAAATTCAGGATCATCTCTTTTTCGCTGCGTGTCAATTTCGCGAAGCATGAGTTGGTTTTCTTCCGTTGGTGTTTCTGCAATTTCAACTTCAGCAGGGATTTCCAACAAGGGAATTTTCTGCCCGATCAACTTCTGAATTTTCTTTAAATGATATTCATCGTTGGGAGAACAAAACGTAATTGAATCTCCGAACAAAAGTGCGCGCCCCGTTCTGCCAATGCGGTGGATGTAATCCTCGTACACCAGCGGCACATCAAAGTTGATGACGTGACTTACTTCACGGATGTCCAATCCACGTGCTGCAACATCCGTAGTCACCAAATATTTTATCGTGCCTTCATGAAATGCTTTTACGGCATTCATCCGCGTGTTCTGTTCCTTGTTGCCATGAATAACTTTCACCTGTTCCTCCCCGAACTTCCGCGTCATATATTTCCAGATGTTGGTGGCATTGTTTTTTGTTTTGCAGAAGATGATCGTCTTGGTAAACAATACGTTACTCAACAAATGCAGTAACAGGTTTGTTTTCGTCTTGATATTCGGAACGTGATACAAACTTTGCGAAACGGTCTTTGCTGTTCTGAACTCCGGCTCAATGCGTATCACTACAGGTCTGTCAAGAAAATTATCGGTGAGCGTTTTTATTTTCTCGCTCATCGTTGCAGAGAAAAGCAGGTTCTGCTTTTTCATCGGAACAATTTCAAGAATGCGGTCAATCTGCTTCTTGAAACCCATGTCAAGCAAACGTTCTGCTTCATCAAGAATCAGTATCTGGATTTTCTTTACAATCAAATGCCCGGCAGAATATAAATCCATCAACCGTCCGGGCGTTGCAATCAAAATATCAATTCCGTTTTCAACCTGTTGTATCTGCGGTTTTATTCCCACACCACCAAACACGGCACATGAACGCAGGTCGGTGTACTTGCTGAGCATCCTAACATGTTCATGTACCTGCTTTGCAAGCTCATGAGTAGGTACAATGATGAGTGCGCGTGGTGAATCTCCCTGCGCAAATTTTATTTTCATCAGCACAGGCAACACATACGCTGCTGTTTTTCCTGTTCCTGTTTGCGCAATGCCGAGCATATCAACGCCTGCAAGAATTTGTGGAATTGCCTTCTGCTGAATAAGCGTTGGCTGATTATAACCCGCATCAGCAATGGCATTAAGCAATTGCTTGTTCAGCTTGAGATCGGAAAAAGATTTTTGTTCGGAGGACATTGCGGCAAAGGTAGCTTTTGAAAAAAAACAGCCGCAGATTAAGCACATCTGCGGCTAAAAGATTATTTCGGGAAAGCCGTCAGATAATGCGCTTGGTTCCGAAGACTATTTCATCGCTTATTTCATTCACATCGTTATCCATGTGAGGAAAATATTTTTTCAGTGCTTCACCTGCCATAATAATTCCTTTACTGAGTCCTTTTGTAAAATCGCCCTCTGTAAAATGATGCTGCATTTCCAGTTTGATGTCATGCCAGAAGTCCTTCGGCACTTTTGAATTAATTCCAGCATCACCGAGTATGGCAAACTTCCGCGACTGCATTGCAAGGTAAAACAGAACTCCATTGCGTCCCTCTGTTTCATGCGTCTTCAACTGAAGAAAAATATAGGCAGCACGATCAAGTACATTTTCATCGCAAGTGTCTTCAATGAACAAACGTATTTCTCCTGATGTTTGCTTTTCTGCTTCCGCAATAGAATCAGTTACAACCTTGCGGTTGCTTTCAGAAAAATATTGCTCTGCTAAACCCATCAGAATTTTACTTCCGGTGCCTTTTCAGAACCGGCAGCTGCTTCGAAATACGGTTTCTCCTTGAAGCCAAAAAGATTTGCCACAATCACGCGCGGAAATTTCTGACGTGAAGTATTGTATCCCTGTGCCGCTTCATTGAATTGTCTGCGCGCTTCGTTGATTCGGTTTTCAGTTCCTTCCAATTGTGACTGCAACTCAGAAAAATTTCCCACTGCTTTCAGTTGAGGATAATTTTCTGCCACAGCCAACAATCTTCCGAGCGCAGAACTTACCTGTCCCTGTGCCTGTTGGAACTGCTGTAGCTTTTCAGGAGTAAGGTTATCAGGATCTATTTTAATCTGTGTTGCACTTGCGCGCGCATTCATCACTGCTTCAAGTGTTGACTTTTCAAAATCAGCAGCGCCTTTCACGGTACTAACGAGATTCGGAATGAGATCACTTCTGCGCTGGTACTGCGCTTCTACGTTCGCCCACTTGCTGTTTACACTTTCGCGGCTGCTTACCAATCCGTTGTACAGCCCGACAAGCCAAAGGATAACCACAGCAATGATAATCCATGGGATAAATTTTTTGAAGTTCATAGTGTATGTTGGTTTTTAAATTTGATTTTGATAGTCAATAATTGCTCCGAAATTTTTCCCGGAACATTTTGTCAGGATTTCTTTTCAGTCAATCCCTTCAGGATGTATTCCAACTCTCCCGGGCGCTGCGTGCCTATGCGGTATGGCAATCCGTCACGGTCTGTAATTTCAATGCAGTCATTTCCCCCTGTATAAAAGCGAACAGTTCCTTTGAGGTGCAGGTTGAAAACAGGATTGTTGAGATGATACTTGCTATAAGTAGTGCGCTCCACTTTTACAATATTTTTTAAATCAATTTTTATTTTGCGGGTAGTCCATAATCCGTCAAGGACAATAAAATTTTTGAAAACGGAAATTTTTATGTGTAGCACGAACAACAATAAAATGGAAAGCACAATCACCGCTATACCAAGCCAGAAGAAGAGGTCACCGTTCATTCCATTTTGTGTTTTCCACCAGTAAACGGCAAAGCAAAATAATCCGAGCAGCAATCTGCGCATCATACTCAGGCCATTGTAGCCAAGGTATTGCTTCTCTTCAAAAACCGGTTGCTCTTCGCTGCTCATTTTGAAATGTATTCGATCTGGTAAATCTTTTTTGTCTTCTCAGTCACCTTATACCTTTCATCTATGCGATGACCTAAAACACACACAATATTTTCGCCTGACAAAAGTACGTATGTTTTCTCTTTATCGGGCAGGGAAACTTTCCTATCTATGAGAAAGTCGCTTATCTTTTTCTTTCCCTTCATACCGAGGGGTTGAAATGAATCTCCGGCTTGCCATTTGCGGAGTGTGAGAGGAAAATTTAATTGGTCTGAAGAAAGGCAATGAGTGTACTGGTTCTTTGGAAGAGGAAACTTTTTAGATAACGATTGGTTGACCAACTTTAACTTTAAAGCAACAGGTGACTGGTTGAATTGTTTTTGCGTTTTCAGGATTAAAGTTTCATCAAACGGTTTCTCTTCAATTTTACTCAGGATAATTTTAGTACGATTTGCTGTCAGAACATATTGTTCAGAAAAAACCCGCGAGCCGTTCTTCTTTGAATTCCAGATGTCTTCCGCTTGTGTGGAATTGAATCCGAACTTACGGGTAAATTCCGAAAACAGATCGGACGGATATTCTTCAAGCTCCATTTCTTTTCTATCAAGTTCGGTGCCCGGTTTACCTAACCAAAGAGTATTTAATTTTTTTAGAAGGGAACTTTCGAAAACTTCCTGTGCAAACAACATATTGTTCAGATTCCGTTTCATCACCTTTTCAAAATCAGGATTCAGTTGTTCAAACAATGGAATCAAATGGTGACGGACTCGATTGCGGAGGTAGTAGTCACTGTCGTTCGATTTATCGTGACGGAATTTTAATTTTTCCTTAGAAGCGAATTCTTCGAGTTCATTTCTTGTCGCAAATAAAAGCGGCCTCGTATAAAGAAGGTCGTCAGAGATTGGTTTGATTCCGGTTAAACCATTGATACCGGTACCACGCAGAAGATTGATAAAGAATGTTTCAGCACTATCATTGTAATGGTGAGCAGTGGCGAGGCAAGAGTATTTTTCTTCCTTCAATACTCTCCTGAACCAATCGTAACGGAGTTTCCTCGCGCCTTCCTGAATGGAAAGTTTATTTTTTTTAGAAAATGCTTTTGTGTCAAAACGAATAGTGTGAAATGGAACCTGGTATTTTTTTGCAAGCTGTTTTACGAATAGCTCATCTCCATCAGAATCTTTTCCGCGTAGCTGAAAATTGCAATGCGCAATAACGAACTTGTATTTGCTCCGATGAAATAATTCTGCCATTGCCACTGAATCCAAACCTCCGCTCACTGCAAGCAATATCGTGTCCTTCTTATTGAAAAGGGTTTTCTCCTTAATAAAACTCTCAAATCTTTTTTGCAATTCCATTTGAATCATAAACCACAGAGGTGAAAAAACACAGAGATTACTTTGTGCTTTTGTCTCGTTAGTTAATTTTTTTGTAATTCTTTTTTCTGCTGTAACACCTGCATCATTGCCTTTGCTTTCAGCAAACATTCTTCATATTCTTTCTCAGCATCGGAGTTAATGGTAATCGCACTGCCAACCATGAAGGAGAGATATTTTAGTGTTTGATTGTAAAGAATACTCCTGATCACCACATTGAAATCAAAATCACCTTCCGGAGTTACATATCCAACCGCACCGGAATACAATCCACGCATCGTGATTTCAAATTCTTCAATCAACTGCATCGCGCGGATTTTTGGTGCGCCCGTCATGGAGCCCATTGGGAAAGCATGTTTGATTGCATCGGTCCAATGAATGTCATCCCGCATTTCTGAAACAACAATCGAAATCATTTGATGCAATTGTCTGAAAGAATAAATTCCAAACAACTCTTCTACTTTCACACTCCCTCTTGTTGCTGTTCTCGATAAATCATTCCGGACGAGATCAACGATCATTACATTTTCGCTTTGCTCTTTTGGATCATTCCTCAACGCCTGTTTGATCAGTTCATCTTCTTCCTTTGACTTTCCTCTCTTTGCTGTTCCTTTTATTGGTTGAGAAATAATTTTCGCTCCTCGCCTGGCAATAAATCGTTCAGGGCTTGCACATATTAAATGCTGATCGGTATTTTTATAATACGTTGAAAATGGCATCGGAGAAATCTCATTCAACTTTTTGTAAACTTTTACGGGTTCGATCTCTGAATCTCCTGCAAAAAACTCTACACAATAATTCATCTCGTAAATATCCCCGCGCTGAATGTGCTTTTTGATTTCGTTCACATTCCTGACGTATTCGCTTTTACTTACCCGCTGCGAAATTTTAAGATCAAAATCATCTTCTTTTTCTTTGACCGGAAACGAATCTATTTCAGATACAAGTTCACGAATAGATTTTTCAGAGTGGGAATTCTCAAGGTATCCAATCTGCCAACCTTCTTTGTTCTTCAGAAAAACAATTCTCGGTTGAAAAAAGTGAACGGAAGGGAGATTTAATCCATCATGATTAGTTGACTCTAATTTCTCTACTTCATTTTTCAGATCATACGCAAGAAAGCCAAACAGCCAATCCTTTTTCTCCTCATGAAAATTTTTGAGCGATTCAAAAGCGGGAGAAACGTTTTTAATTTCTTCAACAGCATCAAGAGCTACACAATATTCAAACTTTGAATATGAATCTGCAAGTGAAACTTTATCCCGATTGCTTTTAAGAACACAGGCAACCTCCCGCCCTGATGCATAAGCAAAGAGCTTATCATCAAAGTCAGAAGCAACATCGGAAAGTGAAATGAATTTCCTCATCGGAAGTAAAAGTAGAAAATGGATTGTGAAAAGTCCTTAGCGGTTCAGCCAATTGATTTCAGGATCGAGTGAAGTATGAATAACTGCATAAACTTCAACTGCTTTTTCTTTTTCGTCCACTGCGAAGTGAATCATAAAAGGAAACTTCGATAAAGGAAGGCAACGAATATCATCATAGCGAATTTGAAAGAACGGATTTTTAGAAAGTTCCGAAATCCGCTTGTCAACTTCTTTTACAAAACGTTTACCTAAGCCTGCCTGTTGTTCGTTGTAATATTCAAAAGAATTTTTGATATCTTTTAAGGCACGATGATGCAAAATAACTTTGAACACCATGGTTCAAAGGCCCAAAGATTTCTTTGCCACATTCCAATCAATAAAGTCACTCTTTTTCGCAGTCCTTCTTCTATCACGTACAAGTTCCTTGTGTTTCTCAGGAATCAAAAAATCGGCTTCCTTAATTTTAACTTCGTTGAATTTTTTCAATAGCTGAATGAAAAATTCATATTCTTTGTCGGGGATTTGCAGAGTGACTTGTTTCATATTGCTAACTTGTTTTAGTTGCTTACAAAAATAGATTAAAACTTCTGATGTTTAATTTTCATTCAAACATTTCTTCCGACCTTCGCTTCCAGTTTAAAAGATTTGTGACGAGAGAAGAATTGCTGGGGTTGTTTGGAAATAAACCCCAGGTACGATTTGTAGAAAAGCTTTTATCAGAACCTGCCGGTCATCGCATACACCTCCGGGGATTTGCGGGTTCTGCCGACTCTCTTTTTGCCGCTTCCATAGGCAGCAAAGTTTCCGCCACGCAAATTTTCATTTTGAACGACAAAGAGGAAGCAGCATACTTTCAGAATAACGTAGACAATGTGCTCGGAGAGAATTCATCTCTTCTTTTTCCGGCTTCTTACAAGAAGACCTTTCAGATTGATGAATTAGACAATGCCAATGTGCTTCAGCGCGCTGAAGTATTGAACAGGGTCAATAAAAGTTCAAACAGGCAACTCATTGTAACTTATCCCGAAGCGATTACTGAGAAAGTCGTCACGAGGAAAAACCTTGAACAGAACTCCATAGACCTTCGCGTGAATGAAAAAGTCTCCATTGATTTCATCAATGAGTTTTTACAGCATCATGGATTTGAGTTTACTGATTTCGTGGCACAAGCAGGAGAATACAGTCTTCGCGGAGGGATCGTAGATATTTATTCGTTTGCAAACGAACTTCCGTACCGTGTTGAGTTGAGTGGTGATGAAGTGGAAAGTATCCGCACATTCGATCCTGAAACGCAACTGAGCGTTCAGGCAATGAATCATGTTACTATCATTCCGAATGTGCAAACGCAATTGCTAAAGGAGAGTAGGACTTCTTTCTTCGAGTTCATTCCCGGAAATTCTGCAATCTGGTTTAAAGATGTAAAGTTTGTTGTTGACTTCATCAGAGAAAACCTTGAAAAGGTTTTTATTGAAACCGATGAGACAAAATCTTATTCCTCTGAAAAGCTGAAGGAGATTTTTGAGACGTCAGAAGAAGCTCTATTGCATTTTGAAAAGTTCACGACTCTGGAATTTGGAACAGCATTTCATTTCACATCCGATAACAAATTTGAATTTCAATTCTCTCCTCAGCCCTCTTTCAATAAGAACTTCGCGCTGCTCACTAAAAATCTTCAACAGAATGCTGAGCTGAAAATAAAGAACCTCATTCTTGTTGATTCTGCCAAACAGAGTGAGCGTCTGTATTCCATCTTCGAAGATTTAGAAAAGAAAAATCCTCGTGAAAATAAAGTAGAGTTCACCTCCATTCCGCTTTCACTGCACGAAGGATTTATTGATCACGAACTCAAGCTTGCCTGCTATACCGATCACCAGATTTTTGATCGCTACCATCGTTTTCGGTTAAAGAAAAACTACAGCAAGAGCGAAGCAATTACGCTGAAGGAATTGTACGCGCTCAAGCCCGGAGATTTTGTCACGCATATTGATCACGGTATCGGCAGATACGGAGGGCTTGAAATTATTGATGCTGGCGGAACTCCACAGGAAGCGGTGCGATTGATTTATAAAGACAACGACATTCTTTATGTAAGCATTCACTCACTGCATCGCATTGCAAAGTACACGGGAAAAGAAGGAACTGCTCCGTCTCTTCACAAACTCGGCTCTAATACATGGAGCAACCTGAAGCAGAAAACAAAGAAGCGCGTTAAGGATATTGCAAAAGATCTGATTAAACTTTATGCGCAGCGCAGGGCGAAGAAAGGTTTTGCATTCAGTCCTGATACGTACATGCAAACAGAACTTGAGGCCAGTTTTATTTACGAAGACACTCCCGACCAGATAAAGAGCACGCGCGATGTGAAGAAGGATATGGAGAAGGAATATCCTATGGATCGTCTTATTTGCGGTGATGTTGGTTTCGGAAAGACAGAAGTGGCGCTGCGCGCAGCATTCAAGGCAGTGAACGATAGCAAGCAGGTGGCAGTGCTTGTGCCGACTACAATTCTTGCATTGCAGCATTACCAGACTTTCAAAGACCGGCTGAAAGATTTTCCATGTACGATTGATTACATCAACCGTTTTAAGACTCCCGCAAAGCAAAAAGAGACACTTCAAAAATTAGCTGAGGGAAAAATTGATATCATAATCGGCACACATCGCTTGCTCGGCAAGGATGTAAAGTTCAAAGACCTTGGATTAATGATTGTGGACGAAGAACAAAAATTCGGAGTGGCTGCAAAGGAAAAGCTTCGCGCCCTGAGGGTAGATGTAGATACTCTCACGCTTACTGCTACGCCAATTCCGCGTACGCTGCATTTCTCTTTGATGGGCGCACGTGACATGAGCATCATCAACACTCCGCCACCGAATCGTTTTCCAATCACCACTGAACTGCATGTCTTCAACGATCAGCTGATTCGCGAAGCAATCAATTATGAAGTGGAAAGAGGCGGCCAGGTTTTTTTCATTCACAATCGCGTGAGCGATATTCATGACATGGCTACAATGATTCAGAAACTTTGTCCGCAGGTAAGTATTTCTGTCGGACATGGGCAGATGGACGGAGACAAGCTCGAAGAAGTCATGCTGCATTTCATCAGCGGTGAAAGCGATGTACTGATCTCAACCACAATCATTGAAAGCGGACTTGACATTGCAAATGCAAATACAATCATCATTAACCAGGCGCAGAATTTCGGTTTGAGTGACATGCACCAGATGCGGGGGCGTGTGGGGCGTTCAAATAAACATGCGTTCTGTTATTTGCTCACACCGCCAACAACAGTGCTCACCAGCGAAGCGCGGCAGCGACTCAAAGCGATTGAAGAATTTTCAGATCTCGGAAGCGGCTTCAACATTGCAATGCGTGATCTTGACATCCGCGGAGCAGGAAATTTATTGGGAGGGGAGCAGAGCGGATTCATCAGCGAAATTGGTTATGAGATGTACCACAAAATTCTTGATGAGGCAATTGCAGAACTTAAGGAAACAGAGTTTGCCGATCTCTTCAAAGAAGAAATTGAATCGAAACCATTTGTGCGTGATTGTACGATTGAAACCGATCTCGAGATAATGCTGCCGACAGATTACGTGAACAGCGTAAGTGAGCGATTGCTTCTTTACAAAGAAGTGGATGCGCTTGCTAATGAAGAAGCATTAAAGACATTTGAAAATAATCTTCGTGACCGATTCGGCCCAATGCCAAAACAGGCAAATGAATTGATGGCAACTATTCGCCTGCGATGGCTGGCAGGGAAACTTGGATTTGAAAAAATATCGCTTCGTAATAAACGTATGACCGGATACTTTGTGAGCAATCCTGCCAGTCACTTTTACAATTCAGAAATTTTCGCACGCATCATGCAGTTTGTAAAAGAAAATGCTGCGCGATGTAAAATGAAGCAGGAGGGAAATAAACTTTCGCTCAGTATTCAAAAGGTGGAAACAGTGGATAAGGCGAATGAAGTGTTGGGGAAAATATCAGGTTGGCTTTTTCGCGAGAGTCATTCTTGCCATAGTGAATAATCAAATTTAATTACTTTATTAAGAAAAAGGAGTTCCTTCAAAGGTTTTTTTCCACACGGCATCTTACATATCTCACAAACATACCCTTCAAACCCTGTAAATACGCAAGATGAAAATAGACTCGGCTGATCCATACAGATAACCCAATATTATCATTAAGAAACGGCTGTTCATCTCTTGGATTTTTAACCTTATGCTATTCGGAACTTTTAATTTTAAATTTCACACGCCCGTAATGAAATCAGTCCGCATCTTTGCAATCCTCGTCATCTATATTCTTCTACAATTTGTGTGGTGGAGTTACCTTCTCGTAAAATTAAATGACGAAGTCTATGAGCACAGAATCGAAAATGTATATTTGAAGAATGCGGACGAAGCACAAGCAAGAGCGGAGGAACGAAAGCTCATCGTAAAACTTCACTCACGCTATTGGATGATTTTGGGCGAAGGAATAGTATTCCTCTCGCTGCTCTCATGGGTAACTTTTCAAACGGTTCGATCAATCAGAAAAGAAATGGAACTCGCACGGATGCAGAAAAATTTTCTTCTCAGTATCACGCACGAATTCAAATCGCCACTGGCATCCATCAAACTTTATTTGCAAACTATACAGAAACATTCGCTCGATAAAGATAAGGAGCAATCGTTTATTGCGAAAGCCATTGCAGATACCGAACGCCTCGACACGCTGGTAGAGAACACGCTACTCGCAAATATGATTGATCACAAAGGATATTCATTCAACAAAGATCAGATCAACTTCAGTGCTCTTGTGCGGCTCATCACGCAAAAATTTAATTCGCTACCCGATTTTGAACAGCGCATTCAGCAGAGGATTGCCGATGACATTTCAATTTACGGAGACAAACTTGCGCTCACACTATTGCTCAATAATCTTTTTGAGAACGCTTTAAAATATTCTCCGCAGAAAACAGAAGTAAATGTGGAGTTGAAAAAAGAAGGAGAAAAGATTTTGCTAAAAGTATCCGACCACGGACAGGGAATCTCATCTGCTGAAAAAGAAAAAGTATTCCGCAAATTTTACCGCAGCGGAAACGAAGAAACGCGAAAGACGAAAGGAACCGGCTTGGGATTATTTCTTGTAAAGTATATTTCCGAAAATCATAACGGGAAAATTTCTGTCAGAGACAACCATCCTCAGGGAAGTATTTTTGAAATTATTTTTTCGGCTTAGCGATTATTGCTGACTCGCAAAGAAGCTGACTGCCACAAAAACGAAAGCATAAAATAAAACTACAGCCATCAGGTTCACCATCGGTTTTCTGTAAAGCATATATTTATCAAATAAGACCTGATGAAATTCATTTTCGTGTGTGTACATTTTTTCCATGCAATAAAAATACGCCTTCAATAAACCCTTGGTAAGAAAAAACCACCTTTCTCTTACACAACACATTCCAATTCCTTCCATTTTTGTAATTTCGCGCTGCACTCAATTGTTAATTTCAAATTCTAATTCCCCAATATGGCATTCGACATAAACATGATAAAGCAGGTCTATCAGAACCTGCCTTCGCGCATCAGTGCGGCTCGCAAACTTGTAAACCGTCCGCTCACGCTTACTGAAAAAATTCTTTACACCCATTTGAGCGAAGAACTTCCTCAAAAACCTTTTCAGCGCGGAACTTCTTATGTTGATTTCAATCCTGATCGTGTGGGAATGCAGGATGCTACTGCGCAAATGGCGTTGCTTCAGTTCATGCAGGCGGGAAGACCGAAAGTTGCTGTGCCTTCTACCGTTCATTGCGACCATTTAATACAGGCACAGGTTGGTGCGAAAGCAGATCTCACAACAGCACTTGATAAAAACAAAGAGGTGTACGATTTTCTTGCATCGGTCTGTAATAAATACGGACTCGGTTTCTGGAAACCCGGAGCAGGAATTATTCACCAGGTAATTCTTGAGCAGTATGCTTTCCCCGGTGCGTTGATGATCGGAACGGATTCTCACACCGTAAATGCAGGAGGACTCGGAATGATTGCCATCGGAGTTGGTGGTGCTGATGCATGTGATGTAATGGCAGGACTTCCGTGGGAATTAAAGTTTCCGAAACTCATCGGAGTAAAACTCACGGGTAAATTGAGCGGATGGGCTTCTGCGAAAGATGTTATTCTGAAAGTTGCAGGCATCCTAACCGTGAAAGGCGGTACAGATAAAATTCTTGAATACTTTGGCGAAGGCGCGGAGTCGCTTTCATGCACGGGCAAAGGAACCATCTGCAACATGGGAGCGGAGATCGGAGCGACTACTTCTATTTTCTGCTACGATAAAAAGATGGCTGATTATCTGAAAGGAACCGATCGCGCTGATGTGGCAGCCGAAGCAGATAAAGTATCTGAGCATCTTCGCGGGGATAAAGAAGTGTATGAATCTCCCGAAAAATATTTTGATGAAGTGATTGAAATAAATTTGTCAGAACTTGAGCCGCATATCAACGGACCATTCACTCCCGATCTTGCGTGGCCTATTTCAAAGTTTGCAGCAGCAGTAAAAGAAAATGGTTGGCCCCGTTATTTCGAAGTGGGCTTGATCGGCTCGTGCACCAATTCATCTTACGAAGATCTTACACGCTCTGCTTCCATTGCGCGGCTTGCCATCAAAAATAAATTAAAATCAAAATCAGAATTTACAATTACTCCCGGTTCGGAGCAGGTGCGTTACACTGCCGAACGTGACGGGCTGCTTCAGGAGTTTGAAGAAATTGGCGGAGTAGTTCTTGCCAATGCCTGCGGTCCGTGCATCGGGCAGTGGGCGCGGCATCGCAAGAGTGGTGAGCCGAAAAATTCCATCATCACTTCTTACAACCGCAATTTTGCAAAACGAAATGACGGTGATCCGAACACACATGCTTTTGTTGCATCGCCTGAAATTGTAACTGCCATGGTTCTCTCTGGCGATCTTTGTTTCAACCCGATGACGGACACGCTCACTAACGGTGCGGGCGAAAAAATAAAACTTCCTGAACCGATGGGAATGGAACTTCCTCCAAAAGGTTTTGCAGTTGATGATGCCGGCTATCAGCAACCTGCGAAGGATGGAAACAATATTCAGGTGATCGTGTCACCAACTTCCGATCGTTTGCAAATTCTCGATCCGTTTGCTCCATGGGAAGGAACCGATCTGAAGGGATTAAAACTTTTGATAAAAGCAAAAGGAAAATGCACAACCGATCACATCTCCATGGCGGGTCCGTGGCTGAAGTATCGCGGACATCTCGACAATATTTCAAACAACATGCTCATCGGTGCGCTCAATGCTTTCAATGATAAAACGGATTCAGTAAAAAATCAATTGACCGGTGCGTATGATACTGTGCCGAAAGTTCAGCGTGCATACAAAGCAGCGCATGTCGGTAGCATTGTAGTGGGCGATGAAAATTATGGCGAAGGTTCTTCGCGCGAACATGCAGCGATGGAGCCGCGCCATCTCGGTGTGCGCGCCATTCTTGTAAAATCTTTTGCGCGCATTCACGAAACCAATCTCAAGAAGCAAGGAATGTTGGCAATCACGTTTGCAAACAAAGCGGACTACGATAAAATTAAAGAAGACGATACCATTGACATTCTCGGACTGCAATCATTCGCTCCCGATTCTCATCTCACTGTTGCTTTTCATCATGCTGACGGAACAACAGACGAAATAAAAGTGAACCACACCTACAACGAAAATCAGATTGAGTGGTTTAAAGCCGGAGGTGCATTGAATATTATCCGCTCACAAGTTGGGGCGTAATATTTTTATGCCTGCCGGTTTTTGAGAATTGTTTCTGCAAGCATCAGATCAACAGGAAAAGTGATCTTGATGTTTTCGCGCTCACCTTCTATCAGATTTATTTTTTCTCCTGATGATTCTGTTACTGACGCATCATCAGTAAAAATGTTTTTAAATTCTGATTGATATGCTTTCTTCAGAATTTCTGAATTAAAATATTGCGGGGTTTGAATGATGACGAATGAATTTCGGTCTGCAATTTTGCTTCCCTCCTCCTCTACTTTTCTAATTGACTCATTGATGCGAATGCATGGCACTGCATTTCCTTTTTGTTCTGCCTCAACAAAACATTTTTTTATCAGCGCAACGCTTGCAAACGGGCGCACTCCGTCATGTATGGCTACAATGCTTTCTTCTTTTACAAACTCAAGCCCGTTCTTTACTGAATGAAACCGTGTTTCGCCTCCGGCTGCAAGCTGATGGGGAATGTTGAAATTATGTTTTGCACAAAGTGTTTTCCATTCTTCCATTTCTTTTTGCGGCAGCACAACGATGAGTTGCATCTGTGCATCGGCTTCGTGAAACCGCGCAATGGTGTGCATGAGGATGGGCTTGCCGTCTAGCAGCAGAAACTGTTTGGGGGTTTCTGCTTTCATTCGGCTGCCGCTGCCGCCTGCTACTATGATGATGTAGTGTTTCAAATCGGGGTATTATTTTTTGTAACCATGAAAGGGTTTAAAACCTTTTCGGATTATTTTTCACTTAAACTCCCCGCAACAAATCTACAAACTTTCGTTTATTCAACACCCGTATGTTGAATAAACGCAACTTCCCAACGTGTCAGCCCCCTAACGGAAATAAACAACACCTTTTCTCTTTTACGTTTCATACATTTCTTTAGAAGGCACATGCAAAAGGAAAGTATAATCATACAAAAGGAATGTATAGTCATGCAAGTAAAATGTATGATCATACAAAAGGAATGTACGGTCATACATTCGTCCTGAAGGTACATACAAAGGAAATGTTTGATCATACATTCGCCCTGAAGGTACATACAAAGGAAATGTTTGATCATACATTCGCCCTGAAGGTACATACAAAGGGAATGTATGACCATACAAGCTTTGTAAAGCATCTTTTTGAACTAAAAATGCCATTTTGTGAAATTTCTATAAAAACTAATGCCCCCTTCGGGATTATGACTCACATCCCAACTCACAACATCTGACGGCTCAGCAATGCGAAATCCCAACTTCTACCCCACTGTAGCGGCAGAAAGACTTTAGGAGATGGATTTGCAGGGCTGCATTAAAAAAAAAGGACTGCCTTGCCAGCAATCCTTCTTTCAAATAAATCAATAAAATAATTAACCTGTTTCTTCTTCTCTCCCCCTTCAGGGCATTGGGTTTAGATAATCAGCATGGCATCGCCATAGCTGTAAAACTTATACTTTTCTTTCACCGCTACTTTATACGCATTCATCACGTTGTCGTATCCACCAAAGGCAGCCACCATCATCAGCAACGTACTTTCCGGCATGTGAAAATTTGTGATCATTGCATTTGCCACGCTGAAATCATAAGGAGGAAAAATAAATTTGTTTGTCCAGCCGTCAAATGGTTTCACATCGCCCTGCGTAGAAACTGATGTTTCGATAGAGCGCATTACCGTAGTGCCCACCGCGCAAACTCTTTTCTTGAGCGCGCGCGCTTTGTTTACAATCTCACAACACTCCGCAGGAATAATAACCTGCTCGCTATCCATTTTATGTTTGGTAAGGTCTTCCACTTCCACCGGGCGGAAAGTTCCAAGCCCAATATGCAGCGTAAGTTCAGCAAAGGTTACACCCTTCAGCTCCATGCGCTTCATCATCTCCATGCTGATGTGCAAGCCCGCAGTAGGTGCAGCCACAGCACCTTCATGCTTTGCAAACACAGTTTGATAACGCTCTTCATCCTCCGGTTCTGCTTTGCGCTTTATATATTTCGGAAGCGGAGTGTTGCCAAGCACAGTAATCGCCTTTTTAAATTCCTCATAAGGACCATCGAACAGGAATCGCAGTGTGCGTCCGCGCGAAGTGGTATTGTCAATCACTTCAGCAACCAGCAAATCATCATCGCCAAAATAAAGTTTGTTGCCGATGCGGATCTTTCGTGCAGGATCAACCAACACATCCCACAATCGGCTCTCACGATTCAGTTCGCGCAGAAGAAACACTTCAATCTTTGCACCGGTCTTTTCCTTGTTGCCATAAAGACGCGCAGGAAATACGCGCGTGTTGTTGAGGATTAAACAATCGCCCTCACCAAAATAACCGAGCGCATCTTTGAACTTCTTGTGTTCAATCTTTCCGGTCTTTTTATCGAGCACCATTAAACGGGAATCTCCACGGAACTTTGGCGGATGCGTAGCAATTAACACATCAGGCACGTGGGTTTTAAACTGAGATAATTTCATTTTATAATTTTGGTTTGGAGACTAAAGGGGGTTATTCAGAGGATCACTTTTCCTGAAAATCGGGCGGCAAATATACATTAGCCACCCCCCCTTTGTAAAGGGTTTGTAAAGAAATATTTTGAGGAGATAATTCAGCCCTTAATGGTTTCGTCCTCAGACTACTTACGGCTGAATTGTGAAGGATCGAGTGCATCTTTCAGTAAAAAAGTTCCGATTCGGGTACGGCATAAAGAGGCGAGAAACGCCCCGCAGCCCAGTTCCCTTCCGAAGTCATTTGCCAGCGAACGTATGTAAGTTCCCTTACTGCAAACTACCCGGAAATGAACCAACGGAAGCTCGATTTTAACAATCTCAAATTCGGTAATCGTCAGTTTCTTCGGCTTCAACTCAAACACTTCCTCGTTGCGTGCCATTGCATACGCCCTTCTCCCACCAATTTTAACCGCTGAATGTTGAGGAGGCGTTTGCAAAATCTCCCCGATAAACTTTTTTGAAGTTTGATGAACGAGTTCTTCAGTAATGTGAGAAATGTCTCTTTGCTCCGTTACTTCCGTTTCAAGATCGTAAGAAGCAGTTGTAGCGCCAAGAGAAAAAGTCCCGGTGTATTCCTTCTCCGCATCCTGAATTTCAGAAATTTTTTTTGTCATCGCGCCAGTGCAAAGAATCAGCAACCCAGTTGCAAGCGGATCGAGCGTACCGGCATGACCGATTTTTTCTCCGCGCAACCCATTGCGTATGTATTTCACCACATCGAAAGAAGTCCAGTTGTATGGCTTGTTGATCAGAATTATTTTGTCGGATGTCATAAGGGCGGCAAATATAGTCCGTAGATATTAGTTCGTAGTTCACAGTAATAATCAGGCATTTTATTTGAGCACTGTTTCTCAGTTCATGATCAGTTAATAATATTCTGTTCACCTTGCACCATGAATATTTTCAGAATTCTACTTCTCCAGTTATTGCTTGTCTCGTTTCTTTCATGCACACCTCAGGCAAATCACACGCCCGGCTTTCAATATGATCTGCAGCATCCCGTTGCCCACTATGAATTGCCTCATTCGCTTCGCGAGATTTCAGGAATTACTTTTTACAGCGATCACAAACTCGCCTGTGTCCAGGATGAGAAAGGAAAGATTTATATCTACAACCTGAAAAAAGAAGAAGTAAAAGAAAGCGTTCCCTTCGGTCCCGATCATGATTACGAAGCCGTGGCACTTGTGAATGATACATTCTATGTACTTCACAGCACAGGAACTTTATTTGAAATTACTCATTTCGATTCTGAAAGCCAGCAAACAAAAAAGTACGACACCTTTCTGAAAAAAGAAAATAACACGGAAGGATTGTGTTACGATAGCACCACACACAGTTTGCTTGTTGCATGCAAAGGTGTTTCGCATAAAAAAGCGAAAGAGGATATAAAAGAAATTTATATGTTCAGTTTGCTTACTGATAAATTAGATAAGAAACCGCAATACAAAATCCATTTAAACGACCTCGAAAAATTTATGCATGATCATCACGTTGCAAAGCCGGAGGATGAGCAAGAGCATGAAGCACAAAGCGACAAGTTGAATTCGTTTTTCGAACCATCAGAAATTGCCGTACACCCACAGAGTCATGATATTTATGTGTTGAGCAGTGTCGGAAAAATGATCGTTGTTCTAAATCGAAACGGAGAAATAAAAGACGTTGCTACTCTTGATCCCGCAATAGCCGAACACCCAGAAGGAATGACTTTTTCAAATGACGGTCATCTATTTATTTCTTCAGAAGGAAAGGGCGCGAAGAAAGAGATACTTGAATTTTCAATATCTACGAATAATGATTTGAAAACGAATTAAATCAATTAGTGAATATCCGTTATGTTAGGGCTCTTGTTAGTTATTATAAATTTCTTTATATATATTTTCAGCTATACTGAAATTTCTATACCTGATTGCAAAAGATCTTATTTTTTCCGAAAGTAAAGTCAATTCCTTTTCTTTTAAAAGCAAATCAATTTCTTTAACAACTGTTAAACAGTTTGAATAGTCAAAGTTAAGCATCACAGAACCTATTCCATTTTCTCGAATAATATCTGAATCATCCGAAATATTTTCAGGTATTACCACCGGCAAACCAAGAGCCCAATATTCTCCGTCCTTGATTGGGGTACAATATCTCTTTGCCGGAATTGGCTTTACCGGTGAAATTGCAAAATCACCCAAACCCATGTAAATCGGTACATCCGCATGAGGAACAAAACGAATAACTAACTTATTCAAATCAAATCCACTTTCAGTACACCAATGCTGAATTTCATGCTTTTCATGAGAAGTCAGAAGTAGCACTCTGAACTTATCTCCCCAAAAGTCTTCTGCCGCCTTAAAAAAATCAAATACCTCTGTCGTATAATAAATGCCCCCAAACTTGCCAGCATATACACATACAATTTTTTTGTCAAAACAAAATTGCCTCAAAAGTTCATTATTCTTTCGGTTAACCATACAAAATTTCTCTGTATCTACACAAGCGGGTTTTACGTAAAATCTTTTAAATAACACACCATATTTTTCCAAGGCATAATCTCTCATTTTTTTTGTAGCACTAATAATTATGGAAGCCCTTCTTGACAAAAGTTTTTCAAAAAAGAAAAGCAATTTAAACTGAAAACCATTCTCCTTCCATGTTTGATTTTCTACCATTGCTTCAGCATGCGGCTCATAACTATCAATAATAAGAGATCTTCCAGAAAAAACAGATAAAAAATATCCAATAGATCCAGCAGGCGTGCACCATGAATGAATAAATTTAATACTTCGAAAAAAAATAATCAACAACAAGTAAATACTAATTAGAATCCAGTACAGTACACTAAAAATATTTAATTTTCTATAAGGAATGGTAATTAATCTGATTCCTTTAAGTAATAGCATTTTTTTTACCTGACTTTTCTCATCAATGCTCATTTTCTGGCCAGTTTGCTCCAAAGTGATTAAAAATATCCTACTTCCTAACGGCAATTGATCATATATTATATATAAGTAAGGAAGTGTGTACGCTTGAATTAAAGCTTCTTTATAACTCCAAAATGTAATTATTAATATATTCTTTCTTTTTCCCATGGAAAAAATTTAAATATCTGATCTTATTTAGTGGGTTATTAATTAAATTTTTGTAAGAGCTGAATTTTACAGCATTGAAACATTATGTTTATTTAAATACTATTTTTTAAACATATAAAACATAAGTTCTAATGATTTTCTCCCTATTAAAATTTTAATAAGCAAAACAATATATTTAAGTCTTAATCCTCCTAAATAAATTGCTCCAATTATAAATCTCAGCCCTGTAATTTGTTGAAAGTCCAAATAACTATGAATTGCACAAAAATAATTTACATGTGCGCTTAATGCCTTTCGTTCAATAACATTTAAATTAATATTCGACACGATCCAGGCCATTGCTAGGAAGGTTTTCTCAATTAATAATTCGTTATTCCCGCGCATGGAACGCCTCTCATGATCCAACATAAGTATCGTTACCTGATCTACCAAATACAGTTTTTGATGTCTTAAATTTTGAAGAAAAAAAACCCAGTCCTCCTTAATAGAATATCGTCTGTCTTCAAAAAACAAATAAAGTTTTGAATTTGATTTTTTTACACAGACATTACAAGCCAATGGATTTCCCTCTAGAAAAAGTCGGTAATCATAATAGCCTTCTGGATATTTAACAATTGAAGAGTCTTTTCTTTTATTATTTCTAAGAAATTGAAACTTCGCTGCAATGAAATCAGGGAAATCACATTCTTCTATCTTACTTTTTAAAACACTCAAATGGTTAGAAGTCAATCGATCGTCAGAGTCCAGAAATACAACATACAGTCCGTTAGATTCTTTAAATCCGCGGTTCCGCGCTGCTGCACGTTCCAAATTTTGTTGATTTATTAATCTTACTTTAATATTTAAACAAAAGGTCAATTCCAATTTTTCTCTCGTTCCATCAGTGCTTCCATCATTAACAATAATTATTTCAAAATTTTCATACTTTTGATCAAAAATACTTTTTACAGTTTCAATAACTAATTCATATCGATTATATATCGGGATAACAATACTAAAGAAAGGTAAATTAATATCACAAGGTTTGATCATCTGGTAATTCTTCTCATTGGATTAATTATAAATGTTGGAACATAATTATTACACGAAATGAAATAGGTTTAAGTTGTCTCTCATTGTAAAATTCTAAGTCAGGTTCCCTAGTAAAATTTATAGGATTACCCATTTAGTTCGCAAAGTCTAATTTTATTGTAAGGCATTGGAGACGTTAGCACCGCTTTTTTGATCAGTTTTTGAAAAATATTTTCTCTGCGATTGATGTGAAAATGAAATTCATCTAAGTATTTCTCCAATCGATGCGAAGAACATTTATGATGAATTCCCCGAAACCAATACTTGATGTTCATAATGTGAATATGCAAGAGCTGAAAATTAGTTCCGCCTTCACTTTTTTTTTGACTCACCTTCCAAACTCCTTTCATGGATTCATACCCGTGACATCCATCGGTGGTGATGTCCGCATTCTCATCCAGGTGTGCATGAAAAAAATCTGCAAGTTCCGGTGCGCTCGAAGCATCAATGGTTTGCGCGTATGCCCTGCCGATGGTTTCTTTTCCTTTTTTATTTGTGACCCACTCAATTCCTAGCACGACCAGTTTTTTCTTTCCGAGACTGCGTCCGGGCTCGTCTTGCTCAGGTCCGGCTATTACAAATTCATCTACTTCCATTTGTGACTCTAAAGGATGACGACCGCTGCTCTTCATGGCTTCCTGTACTTTGGCTTTGAATAGCCATGCACTTTTTTGTTGGCAACCAAACTCACGTGCCAGTTCGCAACTGGACAAGCCTTTCTTTTTTACCACGATCCTGAATACCATTTCGAATGCGATTTCCAATCCCAGTTTACACTGATGAAAAAGAGTACCCGCTGTCGCAGATTCATCGTAGGTGCATTTACGGCATCTGCAGTAATGCCATTTTCTGCCCTTATGAAACTGATCGTGTCCGCACCGGATACATCGGTAACCAGCGCCCCACTTGAGTTCAACTAAATACTCCAAACAAGAGAGTTCTCTTCCAAATCGCTCTTGAAATTCCTTTGACGTGAGTCCTTTTATCATTCTTATTTTTGACGGCTAAACTAACATTTTGATAGCTTTGCGAAACAACTACATAATCCTAAAAATTTAATATTCTCCTAGTATGCAATTTTCTATCAAAGGCATAATGCATTTGAATCATTAAATCGAGATAATTTAACACAATTTTTTAAAAAGTCTCGTGATCAAAAATCAAGCTATGTTTATACAAATAATCGCTTCCTCCCAATAAATCATATTCCTTGAAGACATCATAATATGCCTCTCCTCCATTCACAAAGCGCAGAAAATTCGAGAATACATTAATCCACTCCATTCTAAATGAAGTCTGCTGGGAGACGTATTGCTGAACCTTCGCAATCTATATTTCGAAATAATTTCATTTGTAGCAACAATTTCGTAATTCAGTATTGTCTTTACAAGAAGATCATAATCCATTACAAAGTTGAGATTCTCATTTAAAAATCCTTGCTCTTTTAAAAGATGTCTTCTGAAAAAAGAAGAAGGTTGTAGAAATGTAATTTTTGAAAAACACCTAATCCATAAATCCTTAGAACTAGCACCACTAATCTTTTCTTTTTTTTTCATTAAATAGAATTTATTTACCATAAATCATTGTAACATTAAAATCATTCCGAAAAAGTGCAGCAACTTTTTATGAGCATCGGATGTATAAAGATCATCACTACAAAGCCACCCGATAACATCTCCCGAGGACAGCTTTATCCCTTCATTAATTGCATAACTTTGTCCGCTATCTGGCTCACTAACCCAATATTTAATCTTGCTTTGATACTTGCGCATAATATCAATCGAGTTATCAGAACTCCCACCATCAATAATAATATATTCCAAGTTAAGATAATCTTGACCTAATACTGAATTAATCGTTTCGTCACTAAACTGCCATTGATTAAAGGACGGAGTTATTATTGAAATTTAGGGTAAATCATAAAAACTTAAACCTATTTATTTTGATCCCAGGCTTGAATTGAATCTCCAAGTTTGGTAATACTAAAGAGTCCATTTGCACTGCTTTTTAGAATTTTTAATGCGCAAGACGACTCTCTTTGTTGTCCTAACATCTGGTCTGTATTCCTAATCTCGCCTGTAGAATTTATTTCCTCATTCCCCTTTGATGTAAAGTTTGAAATAAGACGCCAAGGGCTAACTCTTCTCTCATTAATGATAATTTTTCAAAACCGTTTTCTTAAACAGCTTAGTGATAGTTGTAGTTGTATAGTAGGCAAGATGTTCAGGATAACAAATCACATTCAAGTTAATCCAAGAATTCTTCTGGAAAAAGCATTGAAATTGGGTGTAGTAATAAAAATAATTCCACCAGGCCCTCAAAGAGAAACCACATTTTTGATCTCGTCCATCAAATTATTGATGTGTTCAATTACTTTAATATAGGTAATCACATCAAATGATTCCAACTCGTAATTAGTTGAATCTAATTTCCCTTTATACATATTTAATCCTTTCTTCGAACATTGGTTAATCTATTTGTCTGCATATTCAATTCACGCACATCCCAATTTTTAGTCATAGCATGAAAAAGTAAATGCCCGTTACCACACCTGACCTCTAGGAACCGATTTGCCCTTCGAAATTTTTCAAATTCTTCAATCCATTCGTCATGTCTGCTTAATATGATTTGATTTACATAATCATAGTCTGTATAATCCATTTAGTATCCTTAAGTTGTTTTCCTCCGGAATCCATTGGCTGAAAACAAAGTGATAATCTACTCATTTAAGCAGTCACGACTTTTTAGCTTTATTCAAGAGCATAAGATACTCACTATTGCAAATTAAACAATGCGTAATTTTATTTACCATAGCATTACTTAAATAATATTTTGAACTTTTGACTTGTCTCTGTTTAAGACCTAATTCTATTATATTTTGAAATTTTTTCAATCAATTTGCTTATTGAAAAATTTGTCTTTTTCTATTTGACTGTTTTCAACTAAGTTAATACTTTTAAAGTTATTCCAATATTTATATTTGAATGTATCATGATATAGGTTCAAATATTCTTGACATGCAACAGCAAGAGAAAACTTTTTCTGAACGCGAATCTTAGCCAACAAACCTTTTTCATGGGCCTTATCTAAATTAGATAGTGCTTCATTAATCTTTTGCAAACATTCATCCTTACTCTTAGGATCAAAAAGATAGCCGCATGTTTCGTCAAGCATTTCTGAAATTCCACCGACATTGGAACTGATAACACAAACTCCGCAAGACATAGCTTCTAAAAGAGTAAGTGGAAAATTTTCAGCAAGCGATGGAAAAATGAGAAAATCTACTTCATTATAAAGTTCACTTAACACTTCTCTGCTTTCAATATAATTTACAAAATAAGATGAAGACTTTGCTTTCAATTTCTCTCCCACAATATAAAGCTCAAAATCGACAGAAACCTTAGTTAAAATTTCGGCGAAAACTTGTGACCCTTTAAAAGGATTAACTAAGTTAAAAAAAAGCAACCTCGGTTTACTCCATAAGCGCTTATTTTTATTAACAAAAATATTAGTATCAATGCCATTGTGAATAACTTGCAGACGCAAATGAGAATTGTAAACAAATGCTTGTTTGAAATTGCTATTGAGCCAATGGCTGACAGGAACAAAAATAATTGACTGATATATTTTTTCGTAAATATATTTCTTCTTTTCCAAAAAATACTGTCGTCGGTCTAAAATTGGGTTGAGTAATGGATAGATATTGATGTATGGAGTAGTTGCAATCCCTTTTTTGTAATTTTCGTTTTCAAACGTGTGTGCCTCACCTCCAGTGATTGCCCACATATCATGAAGTGTCCAGATAATTTTTTTTTCATTCGCGATTTTTTCAAGCGTTATAAAATCGAAAAAACCGCCATGAATATTGTGCAAATGAATGACGTTAGCTTCGCGATACTCCTTAAGTTTGATCAGTTTTTCATAGGTATAATTAAACTCATTGTCCAAAGTAAGTAGGGTTCTTATTGGAGTACGCATTCCTAAACGCCAATTCACTTTATCAATGAGAAAAAAGAGCCAGTCAACATAATTTTTTTTTAGTTTGATGACCTTGCTATTCCCTGAATGCCTTTTTAATGTTACCAAATGACAGCCTGCATCCAATTGAGAAATAAGATCAATTGCTACTTGTGATGCCCCGCCCTGTGTGTCCAGAGTATTAATATGAAGAACTTTCAAATTTCCCATAGTTATAGCCGGTTTGCGATTCTAGTTAGTTTACCAACAATTCGTTGCAAAATACTTTTCTTGCCGTTTAAGGTCCTATAGAATTTCTCAATAAGAATCCGGGCATTATTGCTTTGGTATATAATATTTTTTGACAATTCAACTTTATCGGCCAGATTTTGTAAATCATAAATTAAGGTTTGATCGCTATGTTCACCAGAGCCATCATTTCCAGTATTTAGCACTAAGGTCGGAAAAGGATGAAGAGTCAAGCCGTTTTTCAAGAATACGCTTGTCTGCCATTTTATAGCCCAAGTTTTTATATGTCCGGTAGTATTAGCCACTAAGTGGTTGTAAAAAGGTGCAGCACCGTTGAAGGTAAATTCAGACATTCTACCTGATTGTTCAAGTCCGTCAAGTAATGCTTCTGCAGAAGGGATGTAAAAATCCCACGCCCGTTTCCATGTGGCCCATCCCCAGCATGTAGTGATGCCAAGAAAAAAAGAGGGAGGCAATTTTCCCTTCACTGGATACATATAGCCAGAAATGTGCATAACCTTTTCTTCCTCACTATACATATTCAAAGCATTATTCATATAGGTCAAAAAAAATGGTGATAGTATCAAATCATCCTCAAGAACAATGACTTTATCATATCTCTTTAAAATGTCTGTAACTCCCTCAATAATAGAATCGGCAAGCCCTTTGTTAGTTTTATGCTCAACTATTGAAACTTTTAGTGTCCATTTTTCTTTTCGTATTATCCTTCTCACTTCTGCAATTGATTGTAACATTTCTTCATCGGCATTTGTTTTAGGCCCGTCACAATAAATAAACAATTCCGATTGCTCATGGAACGGATTATTAAGCAAACTTCTTAGCAATTTGCAAGTATGGAGCGGGCGATTGTAAACAAATAATATTATGGGGGCTGGAGAAAACATTTCAGACAGGCAATTCAAGATTAAAATTTATTCATTACCTCACACACTTTTAAAATTTCCTCTTCTGAATGAAAGTAAGAAATGGGTAAACTTAAAATACAACTATGAATTTCATCACTGACCGGAAACTTTTGTCCGCTGAAAAAAATCTTTAGCGCATTTTGCTGATAAGGCGCAAGTGGATAGTGAATTTCTGTTTTTATTCCGTTTTCATATAAATACTTTTTCAATAAATCGCGCCTTGCATGTCGAATTGCATAGATGTGATATACATCAGAATAGTCCGGATGAATAGCTGGTTTAATAAAGCATTCTTTCAAAAAACCATTATAAATGGCTGCCAATTTCTTTTTGTGCACTATAATTTTATTTAATTTCTTCAATTTTATTTGAAGGAATGCCGCCTGGATTTCATCCAGTCGTGAATTGAATCCTATAATTTCATTATAATATTTTTTATCCGATCCGTAATTCCTCAGTCGTTTTAGTGCATGCGCATATTCATCCTCGTTGGTCACAACAGCTCCTGCATCACCAAGCGCCCCTAGATTTTTTGTGGGATAAAAACTGTATGCCCCGAAGTGTCCGAAAGAACCAGCAATCTTATTCTTATAAGTTGCACCGTGCGCCTGAGCGCAATCTTCAATAGTGAATAATTTATATTTTTTAGCTATTTCAACAATGCTTTTCATATCACAAACTTTACCATAGAGATGAACCGGCATAATGGCAAGTGTTCTTTTGGATATATGCTCTTCAATTTTTAATGGGTCGAGATTGTATGTATTAATATCCGGTTCAACCAGTACAGGTTTTAATCCCGCATTGATAATGGAAAGGATGCTGGCGACATAAGCGTTAGAGGCAACTATGACTTCGGTTTTCTCTTTTGAATAATCAATTGCTTTGAGAGAAAGAAAGAGGGCGTCCAAACCGGACGCAACACCTATACAATGCTGCATCCTGCAAGTTTCCGCGAACGATTGTTCGAAAAGTTCCACCTGTTTGCCAAGTATAAACCATCCGCTTGATATTACTTCCTCGAATGCAGTTTTGTATTCGTTAATGAATTCTTTATTAAATAAATATAAGTTCTCGTACTCTATCATTATTTATATGGTTCAAAAATATAATCTGTCCGGTCAAAATTTTCTGACGCAATCACAAGTAAGATCGCATCAGGGGTGAATTCCCGCATACTGTGCCAGTCTTTTGGAAGTACAATAAGGCATTGGTCGGGTTTAGAAAGAAAAATTGTTTCTTCTTTTTCTCCGTCATCAAGGTAGATTCTACAACTTCCCTGTATGCAAATGATGGCCTGAATCGTTGAATGATGGCGATGTTTGCCTCGTACCGAATCATCAACTCCGTAGATATAAAATACCCTCTTAACATCAAAGGGCAATACTTTTTCTATCACGGTAAGATTTCCTTTCGCTTCACTAAATGTAGTTAACTGGATTAGTTTTGCCAATGGATGATTTTATAAATAAATTATTTCTCCTTACAATTCTGCTTTGCCACCTGTAAGAATTCGTTTTACCTTACTCTCAAGTTTTCGATGGCGGGTAATTAAAGCGTGTATATTCAATCCTTCTCCAAAAAATTTTAGCTCATTACCCGATCTCAATAGATGAGTAAGATAAGGCGTGTACACCTGATCAATAAATTCTTTGGAAATTTTGTAATAACTGTAATTAAGAATCCGGTTTTTAAATATTGCAATATTGAATAGCGAGTAAATCTCTTCACTGATTGTTAATCCATGAAAATGAAAAAAAATCATCTCCCACTGAAGGTCAGTTTTTTTTTCTTGTACAATAAATTTATTTTGGCTCCTTTTCAGATCGAATTTCTCGGCATTCCACGGAGCTACACCGGCACCTCTGTTTTTAAGTACATACACTTTTTCAAATCGTTCTGTCCAGTCGTCAAGGTATTTCTGATCCCCGAATTTTCCATCCTCAGCGCGTTGATAGCACCATTCATTACAAGCATTGCGCCACCATTGAAGAGCTTTTAGACCAACACTCTCATTGCGAAAAGTCATGAACTGCACACAATATTTTCCACTCTTCTCTGTCAAATCATATTGACGAGAGTAGTTGTGTTCAGTGAGTAAAATGGAATTTAATTCCATTTCTTCAACCAACACTTTGGGATCTGAATAAAAATAAAGATCGGCATCAATGTAGGTGCAATGATCTATATCAAATTTTTTAAGTGAGTATAAAACGATGGATGGGGTACAAGTCCAACAATATTCAGTTGAAGAACGTGTTTTTTTTACTTCCAAAAGTTCCGGATCTTCGAACTCACCAAGAGAAATTATTGTGGCCGAAGGAAGGTCAAGTTCAAGAAGTATTTTGTTCGACAACTCATCAAAAGCAAATATGAAGAGATGAAAATCAGAGGCACAATGAACAAGAGACTCATACATGGCCATTGCACGTGACAGGTACCTGGAGTCAAAAAGGGTGCAGTAATTGTATTTCATTTTTTCTTCTCCAATATAAATCCTTTGTAAAAGGCATCTGAGGATTGACTTAATTTGGCAAGCATTCCGTTATAACAATCAAACTCAGTAAGTAGCAAAAAATTATTACTAAACAAATTCTTTAATCCTGAATAACTGAATATTCTTATTGGATAACTTGCTTTGTAAATATGATCAGGAACGAACTGTATACGCACCTGGTCTTCTTCTTCATTCGTGCAAAGGGTTTTGTTTACAATGATATAAGTTGAGTTCAATTGCACGAGTAGTTGAACATTCTTTTTGAGATCGGGTAGGTACTGAAGAACTGACGAGAGAATAATAACATCAGGTTTGTTCGAAGCTGTTGCATCTTCAATCGATGTGAAGAATTTAAGTTCCTTGTTTTCAAAGTTTTCTTTTCCTGTTTTTACATAATTCGGTTGTTCAACTATGCTCCATTCAACTTGTATTCCATTTCCAAGAAATTTGCGATGCTGAAAGTATATAGTGCCAAGCGAACCACCAAAATCCAACACTCGAAGTGTTCCTTTGTTTATGAAAAGGGTTTTAAAAAGCAACGACAGAACCGGGAAATCGAACTCCGGTTTTGTGAAAAGAATGGAGTCTCGTTCAAATGCAGCTTCTCCGTTTTTTACTTTTAGCATTGACTCTTTTACTTTTTCAAGAATTTCTGAAGATTGGTACCCTCCTGATTTTTTTTCAGCTTCAGACCACGACTTGCAACGATCGGAAAATTTGTTGTCACCATTATCAGGTGAAGAAAATTTTCTCCAGGCCGGAAGAAGCACCGATGGGATAAACAACTTTGCAACTTCTTTAATCCAATTCATTTGGCAATAATGTTCTTCAGGAAGTGTTTTATCTGCGACACGACAGATGAATGCTGTAATTTATTCAGAGATAAAAAATAGTTTTCAAAAAAAGTACGTACCTGTTTATTTTCTTTGAGATCATTTCTTCTCAATTCCATTTTTGAAGAGCAAAGACTCACATCAAAAGCAGTGGATTGTTCCGCATGGGTACCACTTTTATCATTGCCGGTATTTTTGACAAATGATTGGGAAGGATAAAGTGTTAGTTGATTTTTGAGAAATGCAGATGCATACCAACGAACTGCCCATGAATCATTCCTGCCTTCTATTTGGCGAAGCAACATTTCGGAGTAAGGGTAACTACTATTAAAATTAAATTCTGAAATCAAATTCTGATCAGTCAATTCCTTCAATAATTTTCTTCCATCCTTTTCAAAGGTATTCCAACTTCTTTTCCACGTTGCCCAGCCCCAGCAATCAGCACCGCGAATAAAAAATGTTTCGGGTGGCTTTTCTAAAAGCGGATAAATGTACCCGCTGATACATGCAACTTCCTGATCATGCTCGTACATATTGAGTGCATCGTTTGCATAGTCAAGAAAATACTCCGATAAAATCATGTCGTCTTCAAGAACGATTACCTTTTCAAACTCTTTGAAAACACTCGTTACACCCAACATAACCGAATGCGAAAGCCCTTTGTTTTCTAATGATTCAACAATGCGCACATTTTTGGCAAACCCAACTTGGTGAATTATTTTTCTTACTTGTTTTATTTTTTCTTCGTCACCATTATTTTTTGCCCCATCAGAAAAGACAATCAATGATGATGAGGAAATTATTTTGTTTTGCGATAGCGATTGAAGGATTTGCTCCAAATGCAATGGGCGGTTGTAACAAAATAAAACAATTGGGGCCGTCATTTTATCTTTCTCCAAATTGTTGTTTTGGAAAACTCCAATAAAAAAGGTGCCGGACCGCTCTGATCGCAAACTATTTTAAATCTTTGATCAAAATCAATAGGAAGATTTTCGAGGTAATATTCGCGGTTCGAATTGTCTAGAAGTAAGTATCCCCCCTGCTTTAACTTAGGAATTGCATGCTTAAGACAAGATGGCCGAGCTCTTCCGTCAACAAGAATCCAGTCAAAGGATTCATAAGGATAGTTATCAACATAGCTGCAATAAGTTTTAAAATCATATTTAAGAAATTCTTGGGCTGATGATCGGTACTGCATTGCGTCTGCATTGGAAGTTCCTGTTTCTCCAACAAATTTTGGCTCGATTAAAAACCCTTTCCATTTTTTGATGTTCTCGGTTTTTATTTTCTCACGCAAGGTATCAAACCATCGCTTGTCATGCTCTACAGAAATAACTTCTTCGACACGCTTGCATAAAAACAAGGTAGAACCCCCACTTCCATATTCAAATACCTTCATAGTGCGGTGAAGATGCTTTTCCATAAACCGGATGGCTTCAAAAGTGACCCATGGCATTGCGTTCCCCACCGGTGTTTGGTATGGTGGAAGAAATCGCTTCCATCTAAAATAATCTTTAGCGAAAACAAGCCAATGAAGCAATCCCGCATTCGATTTTAAAATCTCTTTAATATAAATTTTTGGATATTTCACTACTGATTTATTAAACGAAAATGGTGATCGATAAAAAAATTTCCCTGCCCTGCCGGAGGTAGCTTTCCAGTGGCATAATAATCCCCTGCTTCTACGTGAAAGCTGCCTGCATTTTGTATCCAGTCGGTTACTTCATTATTTACTTTTGAATAAATGGTGAATGTATAAAGACCTGCACGAAATGGTATTTTGCTCAATGCAATTTCAACAGTGCCGGATTCACCTTTCACTTGATTAAACTGCTGATTTGTCACCTCGTTGCTAAAGATAGTTATTCGGTGCCCGTTCTGATCGTCCACACCAACAGATACATGAAAATTATTCAACTCGGAACTGCTGGTAATATTAAAGTTCAAATTTAGCGAACCGCTCTTTCCACTTTGCAGCAAATCTACCTGATTTCCCGCCTCATCTTTTAATGTTACTGAAACAAAGCGGATAGCACCGTTGCCGCTTCGATCTTTTCTGTTTGCTAATTCAATGGAATGGTTGGCCGTAGAGGGCTGCAAATATTGAGAAACGATTTGGTCGGTAGTGCCTGCCCTTACGAGCGAACCTGATCTCAGGAAAATACATTTAAGGCAAAGATTTTGAATTGCTGCCATGTTATGGCTTACAAAAAGAATCGTTCGCCCGCTTTTGCTTACCTCATCCATTTTACCCATACATTTTTTCTGAAACTCTGTATCACCTACAGCAAGAACTTCATCAATGATGAGGATTTCAGGTTCCAGAAAAGCAGCTACGGCAAATGCAAGCCGAAGCTGCATGCCGCTTGAGTAGTGCTTTAAGGGAGTATCAAGAAATTTTGCAACACTTGAGAACTCGACAATTTCATCAAACTTATCTTGAATTTCAATGCGCTTCATTCCAAGAATGGAGCCATTGAGAAAAATATTTTCTCTCCCCGATAATTCGGGATGGAAGCCAGTTCCTACTTCAAGTAAACTGGCGATGCGTCCGCGGGAAATAATTTTACCTGAAGTGGGTGGCGTAATCTTAGACAGAATCTTAAGTAGGGTACTTTTACCTGCACCGTTCTTGCCGATAATGCCAACGCTTTCTCCTGCATTTACATTGAACGAAATATCTTTAAGCGCCCAGAATTCTTCTGTTCTCTTTGACTTTTTTCCACTGAACAACTGACCCACCTGCTCCCTTAAACTGAGATAAGGTTGCAGTTCATGCGAGATGCGGAAGCGTTTGGAAATATTTTCAATCTGTAGGATAGGGTTCATAAATATCAGATCAGCAATTCAAGATAACCATCAACTGCGGTTTAGTTTATCTTTTTTTAGAAATGGATTTTCGGGAATGTCAATAAAAGAAAAACCTTCAGCTTCCAGTTTTACTCTTAACCCAGCATCTGCTTTCCTTTTAAAAAGAATAACAGTAATGCTGGAATACGTCTGCATACCCAGTGTGCACTTAAGATTATCCTTTCTGATTTTATTTTTTACTTTTTCAAACAAATTATTTCCTAAAACTGCTTTTTCAAACTCCACTCCTTTTTCATAATAATCATTATAATAGCGGTAGGCAATTGCGGGAAGCTGAATTCCAAGTGCTACTTTTTCCATCTCATCTTTTGATACGCAGTAAATGTAATTGCCGCTTTCTTCAAAACTCCATGTTTCAAGATGCGCGATTGATTTTCCCAAAAGTTTCTTAATAGGATTTACAAGCAGCTTGGTGATTCTTTCCGGAATTTTTTTATTTCTGCGTTCATTCGGTTCTACAAGAATGACTCCTTCTTTTGCTACGCGGAGCATTTCATACAAGGCAATGTAAGGGCGGGGAAAATGATGAAACGATTCTTTGCAAAAACAAAAATCAAATTCATCGTCACGAAATGAAAGCGCTTCGGCATTTTCTTCGTTGTATTCTTTTATGAGATTTTTTTCTTTTGCTTCCTTGAGTAAAGCAATGTCTATATCAGTAGGAAGTATTTCGAGCTCAGGTTGCAATTGCTTGAGCCTAATAGAGTCCAGCCCGAATCGGCCATCTCCGAGGGTGACCCATTTTGTTTTTTTATACTGATCGAACAATGGCTGGAGCGGCTTTACACCTTGCAGATGCCGCCAGAAGTCCACCGTGTCTTCCTGAAACCAGGATGCTTCAAGGCGCCTGGATTCTTCGTCACGATTTGCATAGTGTTCGCGATGCATCTCGTAACTTAGTTCTATATTATTTTTAATCTCATCCATAGTCAAATAATATTATGCAAGATCTGCGAAGTAGTATTCTGTTTTCCTGAAATAATAAATGCCGATGATGAAGAGAAGGATGGCAACCAAGGTGCTTTGATAAAAAAGAAACCATTGAACAGGCGTACCAGTTAGTACACTCCGAGTAAGATCAATGGCTCCCGCCATGGGGTTCAGTTGAAGGATTTGCAGCACCCAAGGAATTTTAATAACAGACACTGGGTAGATGACAGGCGTTAGAAACATCATGATCTGAATCATGAATGGAATTATGTACCTGAAGTCGCGGTACTTGATATTTAGTGCTGCAAAAAAACTTCCTAATCCGAAAGTGGTTATTACGCAAATGAAAACGCTGGCGGGAATTGCAAGCAGCAACATGGGAATGGTGCGCTGATAATGGTAATAAAACAGGATGCCGGCATACACTACAAGCGTCATGCAGAAATCAACAAGCGTGGATAGGATGGAGGAGATGGGAATGATGAGTCGAGGGAAATAAATTTTCTTGATGATATTTGAATTGTTCACCATGCTGTTACCCGCATTAGCAAGCCCGGTAGAAAATATTGTCCAGAGCATGAGACCGGAATAAACAAAAACGGGGTATGGAATATCTCCGCTCTCCACATGGAGGGCTGTAGAAAAGAACAGGGTGAAGACAACCATTAAAAGAAACGGCTGCAGGATGGCCCATGCAGCGCCAAGTACGGTTTGCTTGTACTTTATTTTGATGTCGCGCCAGGTAAAAAAGAAAATGAGTTCACGGTATTCCCACAATTCTCGAAGATTGAGCGAAAATTTTCCTGTAGGTTTTATTTCGTATTCCATTGAAACAGTTTTAATTTAGAGATTTATCGTTTGAGTTTTGAAGTTTAATTCGAAACTTCAAAACTTAAACCAGAAATCTAACGGAAGCAAACCTAACGGAATTATTTTTGAATGCAAATGAAGAATTTGGCGGACGAATCTTTTTCGGTTGCGAAGTTGTGATTTTATGGAGTGAGCCAATCTAAAAAAAAATTGAAAATATTTTTATGAAGGAATGCTGTTCAGAATTTCTATTCACCAGTTTTATTTCCTTGTTCCGTATTTCCAGTTTTGATCGAAGGGCAACGCATCATCAGATGCAAAGAAATAAAAGTTATGCCGTGATGGATACTTGGTTTCAAACACAAGTACATTTTTGAAATGAGGGACGAAAAATCGTTTCAGATCTTCTTTCGATTTGAATTCATATTCATGATGCACTAATTGTTTGGTGCCAGTCTCTAGCTCCTTCAACGTATATCCACTAAGGACTCCGCCCGGGGCTATTCTGCTTTTGGTGGTTGCTACTACTGCATCAATTTCTTCGGGAGTAAAATGTTCGATGGATCCATCCCAGATAATATTTGAGAAAAGTCCTTCGGGCATTTGCGTTCGTATATCGGCTTCGGTGAACTGCACGTTGGGTGCATGATTATAGCGAAGTGCGTGGTGTATTGCTGCGCTGTCAAAATCTACACTGACTACTTTTGAAGCACGAATGGAATAAAAATGACAGGCATTGAATCCGTCTCCACAGCAAAGTTCAAGCACCTTGCATCCGGCTTCCATAACAAGCAAGTTGAAGATGCCACGCTCCACCCAAAACGGTATACGTGTTTCGTGCCATTGAAAGGCAAGGTCGCAATAGTGATCATGCCATTCGGGGGGGGGGGCAACGCCCCAGTCAAAGTTAAACTGCTCGCGGTGCGCGCGCGCTGCTTTTTCGCGCATGTTGTAACTTCGTTGCTTGATATATGCACCCACTTTTTTTTTACCGAAAATTTTAACGAGTAACAGGTAGATGCGCCATCTCATAGTGTATTTTGTTTAGGAAGCAAACCTAACGGAATTATTTCTTACCGCAAAAGAAGAAGCGAATATACAAGTACGACAATCACCAACAGAATCTCATTCGTATCTATAAGATATTTTTCTCCCGCAAAATTTTGGCTAAAAGAAAACCCTGCTCGTGATAACAGTGCATGAGAAATCTTAGTTTGCAAATTTTACTCCGCGACTACTTCAAAAGTAATTTTTGCTTTGATCTCCTTATGAAGATTTACCGTTGCTGTGTAAGTGCCGATAGCTTTGATATGTTCACCATCAATACGAATGCGTTTGCGATCAACATTCACTCCGAGTTTGCTGAGAGCATCAGCAATCTGCAACGCAGTTATTGAACCATAGATTTTTCCGGTCTCACTCGCTTTCGCCCCGATGCGTAGTGTTGTTGCTTCGAGTTGTTTTGCAACCGCTTCTGCATCACCTTTTATTTTTTGTGCTTTATGGCTGCGCTGCTTCTGTGTTTCAGTAAGCATCTTGCGGTTGGCTTCACTTGCAATGGATGCAAGTCCGCGCGGGATAAGAAAGTTACGGGCGTAACCGGCTTTTACTTTTACGATTTCATCGGCATAACCGAGGTTGTCGAGATCTTGTTTAAGAATAACTTCCATGGGAAAGTTTAATGTTTAAGGTCTAACGTTTTATGTTGGAAACCAAGACAGGATTTGTCCCAGTACTTGATACTTTCTACTTATACAGATCAGCTACATACGGCATCAAAGCAATGTGGCGGGCACGTTTGATTGCCTGACCTACTTTGCGTTGATATTTGAGTGATGTGCCGGTTAATCTGCGAGGAAGAACCTTGCCTTGCTCATTTACAAACTTTGCAAGAAAGTTCGGGTCTTTGTAGTCAATATACTTAATGCCTGACTTTTTAAAGCGGCAGTATTTTTTCCTTTGTGTATCTACCTGCGGTGGGGCAAGGTATCTTACTTCATTCGGGTTTGCCATTTGTTTCTTTCGGATTTCTGTTAAGCTGCTGTTTGTTGTTCTTCTTCTTTTTTCACAGAAGCATTTTTACGCTTCTTTTCATTGTATGCAATTGCGTGTTTGTCGAGGGCAACGGTTAGAAAGCGCATGATCCGTTCATCGCGGGTAAATTCGACTTCAAGCTTGTTGATCAGCTCGCCTTCGCATTTATACTCGATAAGATAATAGAACCCTGTATTCTTTTTCTGAATAGGGTATGCCAGCTTGCGCAATCCCCAATTGTTCTCATGAACAATCTCGGTTCCGTTGTCGGTGAGGATTTTCTTGAATTTGGTAACGGTATCCATCATTTGATCTTCGGAAAGAACCGGAGTCATGATGAACACTGTTTCATAATGATGTAACATGCTGGATTTGATTTGATTTATTTGATTTTCTTAAAAATGGGATGCAAATGTAAGAAGATTTTGCAACCTGCAAAATGGAGTTAAAAATAAATTTAGAATATTGAGTATCGAATCGTTTTAGAAAGAAATTTAGGCACATAATGACTGGTTACTTTCTTAAACGCTAAACGGGAAAAAAAATTTGAAAAATTTCAGAATTATTTCTGATTACATCTTCACAATCTTCTTCGTTGTAACAGAAAAACCTGTAATAAGATTAAGTTGATACACATCAGGCGGAAGTGAAGAAAGATCAAGAAGAAGTTTTTGCAACCCGTCCTTAAGAGAAATTTCTTTTTCAATCACGATTTGTCCGATAGCATTTGATAAAACAAACTTCACGCTTCCACCTTCAGTTAAATTCAGATCAATGGAAACTGCCGAGTAAGTAGGATTCGGATAGATTCCGATGATTTCATGATGATTGGAAGGATCGCAATTGGCAAGAATATTAACTGAGTAAGAAATCTTTCCGTCATAATCCACTTGCTTCAAACGATAGTAAACGTTCTGAGCTACTGCTTTATCATTTGCTTCGTAATAATGCTGTTCTGTTGAAGTACCGTTACCTTTCACAATTGCAATTTTTTCAAAATTTTCTCCGTCAAAACTTTTCTCCAATTCAAAGTGATCGTTGTTTATTTCGCTCGCTGTTGTCCAGTTGAGAATGACATTTTCATTATTGCAATCAGAAGTAAAGCTTATTAGTTCTATCGGAAGCGGAATGGATTGGGGAGAAATGTTGAAGTTTTCAGTGTTGAAAATATTCCATGCTGATTTTGTCACACTTGATAATGCAGGAGAACCTGCGCCTGTGTTCGCAACAAGTCCCAGATCATTCCATCTCACCGGAGGAGCCATTGGCCCCCACTCTGTCATCAGGTTGGTGGCAAAACTTACTACGCCATCAGCCACGTTATCATAATAAAGTTTGATGTCAGTTACTGTTGTACCGCTTATTTTATTGATTCGCTGATACCATAGCGGATTAATAACCCCTAAACTCGGATCTTTTACTGCGCGGTTGTATCCCTGAGTATTCGGATCGTTGTTTACAAACCGAACACCAAATGTAGAAGTAACGGTACTTGTCGGTTTTATTTCTACAGGACGATAGCGTGCCACGCCAAGGGCAGAGCCAACGGGATAAACATACGCACCTGTGCTGTTTGTATTTCTCCAAAGCTTCCCGTTATTTGTGCTGCTTACAAAACCTTGAACGGGTATAGAATTAAACCCTCCTGTTCGAGTGATCGCACCAACTGCGGTGTTGGTTACATACATCACATAATCATTTGTAGCAAGTTCGAGATCATTCAAAGCAAGTGTACCTTCAGTGTGTGCATCCACTGCCTGAGATTTTACCCCCGTTCCTAGCAACGTGAGGTTATAATAATAAGTAGGCGTTGATCCGAGAATTCCCTGCGCGCTTCCGCCAAATATTGTAGTACCAGGACTTGAATTGATGAAACAATTGCTCGCAGAATTATTTGTCCAGTCACCTTGCAATTGGAATGTTCCGCTATTATCAATGTTGCCGATGTTTACTCCATTGTCCTGATTAATGAACCCGCCTTCATCGTAAATCAATGCACCGGGTTGAAGGAAAATGAGAGATCCATCATTCACAATCAATCCGCTTCCAGCGCTTGGGCAATTCTGAACAGTGATATAATTGACGGTCGTCTTTGTATTATTTCCAAATGCATTCGTAGCTGTAAGCGAAACCGTATAGGTCCCTGCCGCTGCATAATTCACTACAGGATTTTGTAAAGCAGATGCACCGGGTGCTCCACCTGCAAACGTCCAACTCCACGAAGCAGGTCCTCCGGTAGAAAGATCAAAAAAGTTTACATCCTGTCCCGCACATATAGTCGTTGGTGCACCTGCAAAATTTGCAGTTGGTGCCGAACATGCATTGACAGTAATATAATTGGTACGGGTTAAAAAGCTTGTACCACTTCCATTGGAACATATTAGTGTAACCGTGTAAACTCCTGTTGCATTGTATGTGATCACCGGATTTTGTGCAAGTGATGTAGTGGGAGTTCCTCCGGCAAATGTCCACTGCCAAGAATTCGGAAAGCCGGTAGAAAGATCGCTGTATGTTACACTACTGCCAACACAAACCGTAGTTGGTGTTCCGGTAAAATTACAAACCGGTGGAGGCGGACAATTATTAACCGTGATGTAATTTACTATTGTTTTCGTATCAGTACCGTAAGCGTTTGTAACCTGAAGCGTAACGTTGTAAACTCCGGCTGCTGCATAACTTACAACAGGATTTTGCAATCCAGAAGCCGCGGGAACTCCACCAGGAAATGTCCATGCCCACGTGGTTGGTGTGTTCGTACTCGCATCAAAAAAAGAAACTGATTGCCCTGCACATAATGTAGTTGGCGATCCCGTAAAGTTAGATGTAGGCGCACAATTATTTACTGTGATATAACTTGTCTTTGTTCTCGTATCAGAGCCGGAAGCATTGGTTGCAGTAAGTGTTACCGTATAAACACCGGGTGCACCGTAAGTAACTGTCGGATTTTGTGCACCAGAAGCGGCAGGTGCTCCTCCGGGGAATGTCCAACTCCATGATGTAGGAGTATTCAAACTTGCATCTGTAAAATTGACGGTGAGGGGAGCACAACCTGATAACGGATTACCAATAAAATCTGCGGTAGGCGCATTAAGTGTGCAGTTAGCTGGAGTCAATGCAATCATTGGAGCAGGACCACATGCATTTGCAATTACACTTCTGCTCATGATGTCATTGCCGCCTGCGACCTCACTTCCTGCGGTGAGTACGCGTCTTGTAATTCCATTCGAAATAGCATAGTTCATTACTGTTACGGGAAGAATCGTATGACCTAATTGATGACTATGGCCCAATTCATGAACACAAACCGATTCAAAATCATATTCTGCAAAAGCAGGAAGGGCAGGACCATACTGCCATGTAATTCCTCCGGTACCATTTGTGCGGAACTTCAAATCATTTTCATTGAGATACCAAACGCCTGCTCCACAACCTGCATAATAGCTGTATGAAATTCCGAGCACGCCTGCGGGTACTGCACACGAACCGTCAAACGTTACAATGTTGCTGCCATCCAACGCCTGACAGGTAATAGGAGTGGTTCCGCTTCGCGTAAAGTTTACATAAGTGGCGCAACGCCATGTCTGCAATGCACGTTCCCATGCCTGCACCGCAGCAGGAACAGCATTAAATGTTGTGTTGTATTTAAAAGTATAGCCACCCGCCCCATTCTGATTGATCAAATGAGGTTGATAGTAAACTCCGCCACTTACTACGTTTGATTCATTGTAATTGATGGTGAGATTAATTCCTGAAACTGTGGTTTGATTCAGATCATTGGTGATGCGAATAAATCCACTTCCTGCACCTGTTGGCACCCATGCCTGAATGGTTGTTGCGTTCCAACTGATGATGTGATTTGCGGGAGTAGAAATATATCCTGCTCCTCCATTGTTCGCATCTGGAAATTCAAGATTGGTAGTCCCCGCATAAGCAGGACCAAAGTTTGATCCGGAAATGGTAATGGTGGAAAATGTTCCCGCTGTTGTTGCAGCAGGAGCGATTCCTGTAATAGTAGGAAACGCCTGTATTTGGTTTCCTCCGCCACCATTGCTCTGTGAAGGAAACACGAGTGAAGCAATCTGTAAATAGCTGCTTCCTGTTTGTTGCTCAATTACATCAATCAAATCGTTTTGAATATCTGCGTAGGAAGAATAAAGATCAAACGCTGAATGATTACTGAGATCGTACTTTACAAATGATTGTTGTGATGATGTTCCTTTGAACTGAAGATTGGTTGAGAGCGTTGATGTCGTGTTGAAAACATCGGGCGAAGTCAAAAAGAAAATTCCGGTTTCGTTGTCGTTCAATTCAAGATTCGGCTCAGCAACAATTTTTGTATTGCCGATTTCACCTCCTTCATTGATGAGTTCAATGTGCGTAGAATTTATTCCTCCCTTGAAAACTTTGTAAACATCAATCTGAAAACTTGTGTAAATAAAATCGTGATTCGCATTCCAGAAACTCTGCTGTGAAATTACTTTGCCTTCTACAATGGCTGTTGCGTCACTTATTCTTTGCGTGAAAGGAACAGGAAAGGTGAGGCATTGAGAATAAATTCTCAATGAATAAGCAAACAGAAAAAAGAGAATGAATAATTTTTTCATCAATGAAAATTATTTTTTCACTTCCTCTTTTTTCACCGGCAGTGGTTCCTGTTTAGGAAGGTCATATCCATAAACTACATTATCAGAAGGCCAGTGCCAGATCTTTGAGTATTCGGGTTGATTTTTCGCTTTAGCTTTCATCGGTTCTTTATCTGCTTTTAAACCGGCAGGGCCTGGTGCCTGCATAAAGCGTCCTTCTCCATAATTTGTTTTGGGTTTAACAACTAACTGATATTCGAGAGTTCCGGAATGAGTTCCTCCGTTAAGTTCTAATATGTCGAATCCTCTTTCTGTGCGGTTTGTAATTGTTACTCCGTTAAAGGTCGGCATATCAACGGGTGTGCAGAATACGCGAAGCGGGTTTTCTTCATTCACAAAAATAATATCTGCAAGAATGGGATCCAGATCAACGTGCGTTCTGCCATTTGTCAACACAGCAGAGCCATAATCCTGGTACCAGTATTCCGGTGACTCAGGACAAGTTAAAATAATTCTTCCATGATCAGGAGTTGGAACAATTTCGCTCACGGTTCCGCTACCTGCAATCTTTCTGTTTAGTCCTGCATTTGCAACATACGCAAATGCAAGATTTGCACCTCCATAAGTATTCGATTCAAAATAACCGCCCGTATTCAGGTTACCGCCAATATCACAATACGTGCGACCGATAACTCCTAATGCATCCTGAAACTGACTGCTTGCAATGCCTGTTTCTCCCACGCTATAGGCCGTATTTCCTGCAATTGCTCCTCTGTTCAAATATCCGGTTACCGCAGACTCAAATGAAGCAGATCCGAAGTTCACAATTTCATTCAACTGCCCGTATAACGCAGGAGGATTAAGTGTTGTGCTTGAATTATCAGTACCGAAATATCCGCCAATCCAAACATCTGAATAAGCAATGTTAGCTGCATAAGATGCCGGATTGCGCGTAACTGCTATTAAAGATGGATTGTTTGTTGCGGTTCCTTCTTCAGAATAAACTACTGCACCATTTGTGACTCCAAAAGTTCCCAATGAGATTGCACCCCCAAAACCAAGATAGCCAGAACCAAAACCAGTTTGAGTTCCTCTTATTGCAACTCCTGCTGCAACTTGTACGTGAAATTTTGCCAATGGAGCAACCAATCCAATTCCAACATTTCCGGTAGCTAAAACTCGCATCTGTTCAGTGTTATTTGTTTTTACAACAAAATCATTTCCATCAACTGTTCCGATGAAATTTGTTGCTGCCGTAGTTCCTGCATTTCCCAAAATAGTCCATGCCGGATTTGTAGTGCCGGGAGCAACGGAAATAATAAGCGTTCCATTCGGATCTGCCATCACTATTCGATTACCAATACCGGCAAGTGTAGTAGAGCGAATATTGCCTACCACATGAAGTTTGTCGAGAGGAACTCCGGTTCCTATTCCAACATTTTGTGAAAATACAGAAGATGTAATACTGACAATACAAAACACCAGCGCTAAGCGCGAAATGAAAAATGATTTCATACTATGAAGTTTTAAGCACATTAAATAACGTTACAAAACTATAAATAATAATCATAGATTGAAAACATACTATTTAAATACTTATCAGATTTTGGCGAACAGCGGTATTTAATTGGTAAAACAGCAGAAAAGAAAGGCGAAAATTGAAATTGTTATCATCTTCGATTTTCAACATTTAATCGTTTGTTTTTTATCTTAGATAAGCTTTGCTGCAACTTCTTGATTTAGTCGGCTTAATTGATATTTACATCAAAAACAATTTTTTTGATCTGAAATAGTGCTATTTATACTACCCAAAGCACTATTTATACTATCCAGAACACTATTTCTGAAAGACAGTGTACTATTTGTTTTATCAAGGGTGCTTTCTCTAATCTCTAAAGTACTACAGAGAGATTGATACTACTATTTCTATTATGCAGAATGCTTTTGTTAATATCAAATAGTACTCAGAAGATTCTAAATTGTGCGATGGAGGTTACGCAGAGTACGATAGCAATTGCTGATAGCACGTTCTGTATTATCAAAAGCACTCTTGACGATAAATGTAGTGCGATAAAAAGAAGTAAAATTATTTGTTGACATAATAAAAAAGTTCCGGTTACGACTCATAAATATAAGGGCTGAGATTTTTACTGAAAGACATACTTTACTTTTAGAGGTATGGAAGTTAATTGAAAGTATGAAAGATGAAATACTGTCAGTTATTTTCAACTGGGCATGATAAGTGACAACCCATGTACTTCATCATCCGTACAAGAAATCATCGTGGACGAGAAAAAACATTTTCGTAATAGCGTTATTCCTCCGCTTATTTTTGTCGGGATCCTCTGGTTTATTAAATTTTGTGAAGAGTACTTTCATTTCAATTTGGTTTTTCTTGGAATAAGACCTCTCACTACAGAAGGATTGATAGGAATTTTCACAGCGCCATTCATTCACGCTAATTATGATCACCTTCTTTCAAACACGCTGCCTCTACTCGTAGTGGGCACCGGATTGATTTATTTCTACAAAGAAATTTCCTTTTATGTAATTGCAATGATCTGGCTGTTCACTAATTTTTGGGTGTGGCTTGCTGCACGACCAGATTCGCACATTGGAGCCAGCGGATTGATTTATGGTTTCGTGTGCTTTTTATTTTTCAGCGGCATCATCCGAAGAAATAAAAACCTACTTGCTATCTCCATGCTTGTAACTTTTCTTTATGGGAGCATGGTATGGGGCTTGCTTCCGGTTAATCAAACAATCTCGTGGGAATCGCATCTGTTCGGAAGCTTAGCAGGAATTTTTGCAGCCATTTATTTCCGAAAAGAAGGTCCGCAGCGAATTGTAAAAGTATGGGAAGAAGAAAAAGACCCCATCGAACCGGAATACTGGATGACGGAAGAGCAGAAGAAAAAATTCCCTCAGCAATCAACACCTGAAGAACCCACAATCAATTATATTTTTAAAGAGAAGGAATAAGGGTTGATTCCGAATCAAATTTCCAATTCCAATCCTATCGGACAATGATCGCTTCCCATTACATCAGGATGAATGGTTGCGTTGGAAATTAATTCCCTCATTTCTTTTGATGCCATGTAGTAGTCAATTCTCCAGCCAACATTACGTTCGCGCGCCCTGGTTATTTGATCCCAGTAAGTATATTGACTCGGTTCCTTGTTGTATTCGCGGAAGGCGTCAATATAATCCATCTCAATAATTTTGTCTAACCATGCGCGTTCTTCAGGAAGAAACCCTGATGTACGAACATTTTCTTTCGGCCGTGCAAGATCAATTTCTTTATGAGCCGTATTGTAATCGCCACAGATCACAATGTTTTTTTGTCGCTTGCGTAACCCTTCAGTGCGTTTAAAAAGTTCTCCATAAAAATCTAATTTGTATTTCACTCGTTCAGGCCCTCTGCCTCCATTTGGAAAATACACATTGAAGAGAATGAATTTTTCAAACTCCATTTCAAGCACTCGCCCTTCATTGTCGAACTGCGGATTATTAAACCCCGCATTGATCCGAAGTGGTTTATGCTTAGTCCAGATACCTACACCCGAGTAACCTTTCTTCTCGGCTGAGAAAAAATAACTTTTATAATCCTTAAAGTTTTTTACCTCATCATCGAGTTGATCGGGTTGTGCTTTGGTTTCCTGTACACACAATAAGTCAGGTAATTCTTTTGCAAACCACTCAGGAAAACCCTTTTTCCAGATGGCACGGATGCCGTTTACATTCCAGCAGAGGATTCGGAAATTGTTAGCCATAAAAAATATTTTGCGTCAAAGATAATTTTGATCGTTGAAAAAGCGAAGAAAGAATTTGTAAATAAAAAAAATCAATACAACACATTAAAAAACTGCGTTTCTCCTCTCGAAATCTCTTAAAAATTATTTTCACTTTTTTCCAAAAATTCAGGGAAAACCCTTAGGGTAGGAAGTTTTATCGTCAGAGATTTGCATCGATCGTTCTTTAAATTCTATTCCCCGTTAAGTCTGTTCGCTCTTTTCAATAACCAATTTTTTTTCTCGGATGATTTCGCAGGTCATCTCCGGTTAATGTAAATTCCCAGCGAACGGGCTTTTCTTTTTCAGTCGAATAAATAATTTTTTCCGATCTTCACCACTTCTTAAAATAAAACAATGGAACAGAATCAAAACCCAAACAACCAACTGAATATCGAACTTTCAGAAGAAGTAGCTGAAGGAATTTATTCAAACCTTGCAATCATTACGCACAGCAATTCCGAATTTGTACTGGATTTTGTAAAAGTGATGCCGGGCGTGCCGAAAGCAAAAGTAAAAGCAAGAATTCTTCTCACACCTCAGCACGCTAAGCGGCTGTTTGCTGCGCTCCAAGATAATATTTCGAAGTACGAACAGGTGCATGGGCCCATCAAGCAAACAGAAGGTTTTGGAATACCAATGAACTTTGGCGGACCAACAGCACAAGCGTGAATTAGTTGAGCATTTTACCTTGGAAAATAAAAAAAGCCATCAGCAAAGCGATGACTTTTTTAGATTGGGATCTTACGGGATCCTGATTTTGAAGAAACAATCTTACGGGATTGCTTTTTATTGTTCTCCCCTACAATTGAAAGAGACCTTACGGGATCAACTTCCTTGAAGAGGTGTTTTGCAGATTACGTGTTAGCAGGCCAAGGATTCTCGTGCTCTGCAGTACCCATCTTGATCTTCTTTGCAGAGATCACGAAGTGAGTAGTCATCGGGTTGCTGCCAACGGTGTCAATGCTCTCGCTGAACTGGATGATGTAAGCTTCTTCAAACTCAAGAGTTTTCAGAGCGGCTGCATCACTACGTTTGTAGAAAGTAATTTTTCCGTTTTTCACCTTGTGCGGATCAGCCATCCATTCAAGAACGCTGTTGTCTTCGGTAGCTTCAACTTCACATTGAATAGTACCACCATAAAGAACAGAAGAAGGGCGACCTGATGCATCAGTATCTCTGCGAAGAGCGTAGTCGCAATGGAGGAGGTTAATTTCGTCTCCGCCATCAATGCTAAGGGTTGATTTGAATGCCATTTTTTTTTTGGTTTTTTAAAGATTAAATTATTTGTTTGATTTATGATGCAAATAAACAGCAAATGCGAAGTGTTGTAAATGACAAATGAGCAATTGGTAACGCTGGAAGGATAATTAGCAGCAGGGGAATGTAGTTTGTAAAATTATTTGCAGTTCAGATTCTGCCTTCCGCTTTATCACTTCCCCTAATGGGAGGCATTGCACGCCTTTTACTTTCTTACTTTTGTTCGCACTTCTTCCATGTTACATTCCGATTTTTTTTCTTCTCCTATTGAATACCTAAAAGGCGTAGGTCCGCAACGCGCAGATTTGCTGAAGAAGGAAAGCAGCATTTTTACTTTCGGAGATCTGCTCTCTTACTTTCCGTTCCGGTATGTGGACCGCACAAAATTTTACAAGATAAAAGAAGTGCAGAGCGATTTGCCTTATGTGCAGATAAAAGGAAAACTCGTAAGCATTGCAACAATGGGAGAAAAGCGGAAGAAGCGTTTGGTAGGAAAACTTCAGGATGAAACAGGTGCGATCGAACTTGTATGGTTTGTTGGATTGCGATGGGTTGCAGAATCTCTTCAACTCAACAAAGAATACATCGTGTTCGGGCGCATCAACGAATACAAGGGTCACTTCAATATTCCGCACCCCGAGATGGAACCTGCTGCAGAAGCAGACAACCAACCTGTATCTGCCTTACAGCCGGTTTACAATACATCGGATAAATTAAAATCGAGAGGTCTTGACAGCCGCGGCATTCTCCGACTTCAGAAAACTTTGCAGCAGCAACTTCCGCAAATTCCCGAATTGCTTCCTCAAACTATTACGGAAAGTTTGCGTCTGCTAAGCCGCCAGGAAGCATATATCAACATTCATTTTCCGGAGAGTGAAGAGAAATTAAAAAAGGCAACCTTCCGGCTGAAGTTCGAAGAGTTCTTTTTTCTTCAGTTGAAACTTTTAATCAACAAAGTAATCCGAACAGAAAAAATTTCAGGAATGAAATTTGAAAAGGTGGGAGAATTTTTCAATCAGTTTTACAAAGAGAAACTTCCGTTCCCACTGACCGAAGCTCAGAAGCGGGTGATAAGGGAGATACGAACGGACTGCGGTTCGGGCAGGCAGATGAACCGCTTGCTCCAAGGCGATGTAGGCAGCGGAAAAACAATTGTTGCTTTGCTTAGCATGTTGATCGCTATTGACAATGGCTACCAGGCATGCCTGATGGCACCTACAGAAATTCTTGCCGCGCAACACACAGAAACAATTTCTGAGCTGGTTAAGGGAATAAATGTGACTGTTGCGCTACTCACAGGATCAACAAAAGCAAAACCGCGCAAGCATTTATTAGAAGAACTTGAAAACGGAAACATCAATATCCTGATTGGCACTCATGCTCTCATAGAAGAAAAAGTGCAATTCAAAAAGCAGGGATTGGTTGTTATTGATGAACAACACCGCTTTGGAGTCGAGCAGCGTGCTAGACTATGGACAAAAGATGCTTCTTTCCCCCACGTTCTGGTAATGACTGCCACTCCCATTCCTCGCACACTTGCCATGACATTGTATGGCGATCTTGATGTTTCTGCAATTGATGAAATGCCACCGGGCAGAAAACTGATTCAGACAGTTCATCGTAAGGACACGCACCGCCTTGCCGTGTGGGGATTTCTGAAAAAACAAATTGCTGAAGGCAGACAGATTTACATTGTGTATCCGCTCATAGAAGAATCAGCAAAGCTTGATTTGAAAAATCTGGAGGACGGATTCCAAGCCATCTGCCATGATTTTCCGATGCCTCAATATCAGGTAAGTATTCTGCATGGAAGAATGAAAGCGAAAGACAAAGAATACGAAATGCAGCGCTTCGTGAAAGGACAAACAAACATGATGGTTGCAACAACGGTGATTGAAGTAGGTGTAAACGTTCCGAATGCAAGTGTGATGGTGATTGAAAGTGCAGAACGGTTCGGCTTGTCGCAACTGCATCAGCTAAGAGGAAGAGTTGGCAGAGGCGCTTCGCAATCGTTTTGCATTTTGATGACGAAAGATAACCTCGGTACGGATTCTTACCAACGGATTAAAACAATGTGCGAAACAAATGACGGTTTCAAAATTGCCGAAGTGGATTTGCAGCTTCGTGGGGCGGGTAACATTGAAGGTACGCAACAAAGCGGAAGTGTTGAACTGAAAATCGGAAACCTTGCCACCGATGGAACCATTCTGCAAACCGCGCGCGATGCGGCTCTCAAAATTTTAGAAAGCGATCCGCATCTTCAAAAGCAGGAAAACCTTATGGTGAACAAAAAACTTTCTGGCATCATGAAAGGAGAATTTCAATGGGGAAGAGTTGGATAGGCATGAATATTAAAGGACATTATTTCAAAAAAGGTTAAAAAAAATCTTTTTAATTTTGCTTAACAATATCCGCTGATCATCGTTAAAATGAGCAATCACATTATCAAAAACAATTAAAAATGAAAAAGGCAATTCTAAAAAATCTCTCTTTCCTAGTGTTACTTGCAGCGCTTGGTATTTCAACAACGAGCAAAGGAAACGATCCTGCGTTTGACAAGGGCTCTAATACGATTGGTATTTCCATTGGCTTAGGCAGACCTTACGATTATGATTTTCTTGCACCTGCTTTCGCAGTTAGTTTCGACCATGGTTTTTTTGGCCATGTTGGTCCTGGTACAATTGGTATTGGGGGAATTGTTGGTTTGAAAATGAGCTATGATAGATTAGGGGAATTTGATCGCAGTTTGACAAGCATTATTATTTGTGCAAGAGGCGCTTATCATCTTACGATTCTAAAAGATAAAAATAATAAGTTTGATCCTTACGCTGGAATTTGCTTGGGTTTAAGAATAAATCATTATTCTGACCCTTACTATGATAACTATTATGGTGCCCATCACTCTTATCCTTATTCAAATTCTCACCATGGTGCTGATCCGATTATTGGCCCTTTTGTTGGAGCGAAGTATAATTTTACACCTTACTTCGGAGCATTTGTAGAAGTGGCATATGATTTTTCTAATTTGAGAGGAGGTCTCAATTTCAACTTCGGGAAATAAAAATCAGAAGAAAAACTATTCAATAAAACCCCCGGCAAGTTGTTGGGGGTTTTTAATGCAGAATGAAAAGTCGGATTTTTTGCTAAACTGAAAAGTTGAATTGCCTTGCTAAAACCTGATAGAACTAGCCAGAGAATTTTAGTGCTACTTCTTCGCCATTGCTTCGCTCTTCACCACTTCAATCTCATATATCAACGTGGAAAAAGGCGGGATGAAATACGTGAATGTATTTGGTTTTTTTATCCCTTCACTTCCGTAAGCAAGCGAAGATGGAATAATGAGTGTTGCTTTATCTCCCTCGTGAAGTTTTTGAATAGCCCAATCCCATGTCTTCATCACTTCCTTGCGACCGGCAGTAAATGAGTAGGGCTTCGGAGATTTTACATTGCTGTCGAACACGGCACCGTTTAAAAAATACCCGGAATAAATTACCGAAACCCTTGTGCCGGCTGTTATGAGTTTTCCTTTTCCGGCAGTGGTTATGTTGAGGTAATATCCTTCCGGCTGTTTTTCAGCAGGGATATTTTTTTCTTTCATGTATTCTTCGAGCGCCTTTTTTTCTGCCTGTTCCTGTTTACTTTCATTCATGGCAATTTCCATTTCAGCTTCCCGGGAGGATTGCACGCGTTCGAGCGAAACATCAAACTTTAACACGCTACCTTTCTCAGGACGGTTTTTAAGAGGGTCGTTCGCTTCCTTGCTGATTACTTTTTCGAACATGGAGTCCGCGGAAATAAAAAATGTGGCGCTGTCGCCTTCGCCAATACAGGCAATTCCTTCTTCGAAGCTGCCGATAAATTTTGGAGCCGGCAATGCAAAGCGCAATGGCTTACCGAACTTGCGAGAATCGAAAAGCACAGAGTTTTTATTGTCACTGTAAACCATATTTACCGTTACCCAATCGCCTGTGTTCGGTTTTTTGCCGTTAGCTTCACGATAGACACGGTATTTCATTCCCGATTTTGTTTTCAACTCTTTTCCTTTTTGGCAAGAAAAGAAAACGAAAACAAATGCAGAGAGAAAAATGATACTGAAGTATTTCATTTTTTATTTTGTTGGTATTTCTGTTTTCAGGAGATGCACATCGTAGTACAACGGAACGCCTGCAGGAATTTTTGTTTCGTCACTGGTGATGCCATGCGTGAGGTGAGAGGGAATTACAAACCGTGCGTGCGCGCCCTCAGTCATAAGCATCAAACCCTCTTCAAGCCCTAACGTTTGTGCTCCGGTGCCGGGAACAAATTTTTCAGGACGCTGTTCGTCTGCATCGTAAATTAATTTCGCATCGAGAAGAAAAACTTTGTAGGAAATAGTGAGGATGCATTTTGAAACCGGCTGCTTCCCGTTTCCCTGCCCGTAAACTTCATAGCGCAAGCCGGTGCCTGTCATCTGCATTTTCCATTCGTGCCTTGCAATGAATTCCTGAATTTCTTTCGCTTCGTCATGAACAAGAATTTTATTTGCATTCACCAAATGCTCTTGCAGCTCGGCATCCGATTTTTTTTCTTCAGGGTAATGGCGCTGGCAACCGTATTCAACAAAAAGAAGAAGGCAGGAGAAAATAAAAAAATTTTTCATCTCTTGCTACACCAGTTGCGCTTTATACTCCGGCAATAGTTGAATAAACTTCTGAATGGTTTCTTCCAACGTAAGATTTGATTTTCCACCTGCTGCATTCTTGTGCCCTCCACCTTCAAAATGTTTTTGAGAAAGTTGGTTGGCAGGGAAATCGTCCTTAGAGCGGAAAGAAATTTTTATCAACCCATCGCGATCAGAGAAAAATGCAGCGAGTTTCACGTTGTTAATGCTGAGTGCATAATTCACGATGCCTTCTGTATCTCCCGTTTCAAAATGATACTTGTTTAATTCTTCCTCGCTGAGAGAAATGTAGGCAGTGTTAAATTCGCGGAGCACAACCAACTTATCATTCAGGCAATGCCCAAGCAAACGCAAGCGGTCTTCTGTGTTTGTATCATACACCAACTCATGAATTTTGTAATTCACTGCTCCGGCTTCCATTAGTTTGGCAACAGTGCGGTGCGTGTCGGCTTTCATGCTTGCAAAGCGGAACGATGCGGTGTCCGTCATGATGCCGGTGTACAAACACTCGGCAACATTTTTATTCAGCAGCGGACGATCGTCCATGGCAATCATAAATTCGTAAATCAATTCTGATGTTGCGCATGAATCAGGAAATGAATACGAATGATCAAAAGAATTTTCCGGATTGAGATGATGATCTATCAAAACTTTTACAGCTTTTGATTCACGAACGCTCTTCTCCATTTTCTCAACGCGCCTCATGTCATTAAAGTCAAGACAAAAAATTAGTTCTGCTTCGCTGATGAGCTGATCCGATTTTGCAACTGCCGCTTCGTAATTGATGACAACATCATTGCCCTGCATCCATTTCAGAAACGCAGGATAATCACTCGGCACAATTACATTCACATCATGATTTTTCTGAATTAAATAATTGTAAAGCCCTAGCGAAGAACCAATGGCATCGCCATCAGGACGGTGATGTGTGGTAATCACAATCTTTTTCTTTTCACGCAAAAGAATTTTTATGGGAGCAATGAGCTTGACTTGAAAACGTGGATCCATTGGGGCGTAAAAGTAACTGAATTCTTATTCTGGAAAAGAGATTTGGGTGATTAGGAAATGAATCAGTTTGAACAAAAATAATTGGTCATCTACGAATACGAACAGGATCGAATATACGAATGAATGCAGATTCATAAATTAATAAAGATTCGTTGATGAAACAGCTAAAACCAAACCGAGTCACAACCAATTAACTTAATCAACTAAATTACTACTTTCGCCACCCGAAATAAAATTATGTCGAACAAAACATTTACAATGATAAAGCCCGATGGCATTGCCAACGGACATGCAGGTGCCATACTTGATAAAATAATTAAAGCAGGTTTCCGGATTGCTGCGATGAAATACCTTCAGCTTACTCCGGAACGTGCAGGGCAGTTTTATGCCGTTCATAAAGAGCGCCCGTTTTACAACGACCTGGCGAAGTACATGAGTTCAGGCGCCATCATTGCCGCTGTTCTTGAAAAAGCAAATGCTGTGGAAGATTTCCGCACGCTTATCGGAGCTACCGATCCGGCTAAGGCAGCGCCCGGAACCATTCGCAATCTTTTTGCAAAAAGCATTGATGCAAACGCTGTACATGGAAGCGACAGCGATGCGAATGCAGACATTGAAGCAAATTTTTTCTTCTCCCGGTTTGAGAGGTTTTAACCACTCACTGCTTTTCTAAATCTTCGGAATCAGTTTCATAATTTTTGTTTTTTGCTGGCGGGCTACCGGCAGTGTGCTGCCGTCTTTCAGGACAAGGTAACCGCCATTTCCGCGCGTATATTTTTTTATAAAGTCCGGATTTACGAGGTAAGAATGATGGGTGCGTATAAAATGATGAGCTACCAGGAACTCTTCAAATTGTATAAGCTTGCGTGTCACAAAAATATTTTTTCCTCCGGTGATGTACACACTCGCATAATTACCGTCCGCTTTGCAATACATAATCTGGCTTACGTTCAGAAATTCAAACCCGTCAGCCACCGGAACGGCAATGGCATCAGGAAAATGTTTGTTGGTTTTTTTTGGTTTCATTACTGAGATGGATTTAATTGATTGGATTATTTTTTTCAAAAAAAATAAAACTGCATCAATCAATAAAAATATTTTGGCGAGTGTACGTTTTCAATAGGCGGACAACTGCATTAAATATACTACCAACCGTACATCCGTTTCGACATGCTGCATACTTTCGGTATGCATGCGCAAAGCGTGCATATACTTTTGGCGGCATATTTTAATTGTGACAACTGAAAAATGAAACGCAGCAGAACTTTACTGAAAAATATTCAAGCACCCGGGAGGTTTGTTGAAGCGTTCCACAAGCTTATGGAAGGTTTCCACAGGTTTGTGGAAGGGTTCCACAAGCGTATAGAATGGTTCCATAAGCTTATGGAGAGTTCCAATAACCTTATGGAAGGGTTCCACAAGCTTGTGGAAAGTTTCCATAAGCACCAAAACACTGTTATTACATCAAAAATCAATAATATCTCCCCGAACCCCTGCCCCTAAAGGGGAAAACCTGCGCGCAGTTCCCTTTAGGGAGAAATGGGGAGCGCGGGCAAATCATCACTTAAAATGTAAATTAAACAGTTAATAAATTAAACAATTAAACCCAACCAAAAATGGCAACATTTATTGAAAACCCTGACGAGTCTTTTGCATCGCAACTCGACACCTTCTGTTTAAAAATTGACACCTATGCGGCAGTGCTTGCCCTTGATGCAGCCAAGGTAACGCAGATTAAAAAAGACAATCTTTTTTACAAGTACACCTTTGCAGGCGCTGATGCGTTCAAAACATTTTCGCAGAACATGATCGGCTATAAGGATTTGCTTCGCAGAGGTCATCTTGATGAAGTGCTTCCTGCATTTCCGGCAACGCCTGTGCTTGCAGCAGCACCTACGCTGGTGCCTGCCAATGTGCAAAAGCGTTTTGCCGATCTCATTCAGGACTGCGTGCGCAGCAACAACTACACCACCAGCATTGGCGAGGACTTAGGCATTCAAAAACCCGAAAGTCCTTTTGTACCTAATGATGGTAAACCGAAATTTAAAATTGAATTCAGCAGTGGCGGGCATCCGAACCTGATCTGGACAAAAGGAAAATTTCAGGGCGTTGAAATATGGAAAGATGACGGAGCAGGATGGAAAAAATTAGACCGCGATTTCAACCCCGACTACATTGACAAAACCGATTTGCCCCTGGTAGGCACCAGCAAAGTTTGGAAATATAAAATGATCTACATCTACAAAGATGAAATTGTAGGAGCGTGGAGCGTGGAAATTTCTATAACAGTATATGGAAATGTGTAACGGAATACCTCGCCCGCACCCCTGCCGGTGAAGGGGAAATCTGCGCGCAGCCCCCTTTAGGGGATGGGGTGTGCGCAGGAAATTTGAAAGATAACCCCCCAATGAAAAACCGTTTCGTGAGAAGCGGTTTTTTTTTGTGAGCAGAAATGGGTTACATTTGGTGAACGAATTATTTTTTTTGATGTGATGAAAAAAGTTTTACTCGGAGTTTTTATTTTTTCTTTTTGGTTGCAAAATTCTTTTGCGCAAGCGGGAGAGTGGACATGGATGCATGGAGACAGCGTCACTAATCAACCCGGCAATTTTGGAATACAGGGACTACCAAGCCCTTCGAATATACCACCCTGCTTGTATGAACCTTGCGAATGGACTGACCTGAACGGAAACTTCTGGTTGTATGGCGGAGCAGATGGAGTCAGCAATCAGTACGCTGATCTTTGGAAATATAATCCTGCAGCCAATGAATGGACGTGGATGAAAGGTCCTGGGACAACGGGCTATCCGGGCAACTTTGGAATTATGGGTGTTCCATCTGCTGTGAATAATCCTGATTGCCGTTCGCATGGAATTATTTCGTGGGTTGACAACCAAAATAATCTCTGGATGTTTGGCGGTGTTCAATTCAGTTTGGGAGATTACAACAATCTTTGGAAATATGACATCGCCACCAATGAATGGACTTGGATGCAAGGTCCGGCTCTTCCCGGTCAGCCGTCTGTTTACGGAACCAAGGGTGTGCCTGATATTTCAAACCGTCCTTCATGCCGTGCAGAAACATCTGCCTCATGGACTGACGGTGCCGATGACCTTTGGCTTTTTGGCGGACAGGGAATTTCGATGAGTACCGATTTCATGAATGACTTATGGCGTTTCAATATTGCATCCAATACATGGACATGGATGAATGGTGATTCCACATATCAGCTTCCTGTATATGGCGTGCGTGGAGTGGCTAACAGTACCAATAATCCCGGTTCGCGCTGGTCATATTCACATTGGAAAGACAATGCCGGAAACTTCTGGCTGTTCGGTGGCAACAGGGATTGGCTTGTAACGGATTATCGCAATGACATGTGGAGGTATTCTCCCTTTACAAATGAATGGACATGGATGGGCGGAGATACAATACCTAATTCGCCCGGTACGTATGGAACGCTTTGTACTTTTGCTTCTGCAAATGTTCCGAGAAGCCGCTTTGAAAACCGCGCTTGCTGGACAGACCCCAATGGTAACCTCTGGATGTTCGGAGGAATGGCTGTTTACCTGAATGACTTATGGATGTACTGTGTTTCTACAAATCAATGGGCATGGATAAACGGTGACAATTCCTGGAGCGGAACCGGAAGCTGGGGCAATTTAGGTGTTTCAAGTCCTTCTAATAAACCTGACGGAAGAGCCGGGTCAGCGGGATGGACAGACGGTAACAATCATCTTTATTTATTCGGAGGAATAGGGAACCCGGGACGTTACAACGATTTATGGAAATATACTATTGATACTTCCTGTACACTTTGTTACTCACCGGTTCAAGCTCTCTTTACAGCAGCCAATCAAATTTGCCCCGGTGCCTGCGTAGATTTTTTTAATCTCTCTTTTAGTGCCACAAGCTATCAATGGAATTTCCCCGGAGCCACACCCGATACAAGCACAGCCACCAACCCAACAAACATTTGCTATGCAAACCCCGGTAGCTACTATGTGCAACTCATAGCTGCCAATGCAACTGGCAGCGATACACTTTTACTTAGCAATTACATTACTGTTTATCCTTCGCCAGCACCACAAGGAATTTCGCAAAGCGGAGATACTCTCTTTGCAAATGCAGGAGCAGCAACTTATCAATGGTACTTCAACACTACTATTATTAACGGAGCAACAGAATCTTTTTATTTAGCACCAGCGATGGGAGATTACAATGTAGTATGTACAGATGCGAACGGCTGCGAGGTGGAGGCGGCAGTGTTTAATGTAATAGCAGCAAGCCCCACCCAACCTCCCCAAAGGGGAGGAGTTGAAATCCATCCTAACCCTGTTGGCGATATGTTAGTAGTCACTGGTTCGTTGTTAGTTGGAGCACCCATTGAGATTACAATTTACAATATGCTTGGCGAAAAGGTATTGGCTATTTCTCCTCTCTCCTTTGGAGAGGGGCAAGGGGGAGAGGCCGATGTTTCCGTGTTGACTTCCGCCATGTACTACCTGGAAGTAAAGTCTAACAATAAAATTTTCAGAACTAAATTTGTGAAGCAGTAATTCTTCCTCCGTTTAAGAAAACACAATCTCGTTCACAATCTCCATTCCTGCTTCTTCGTTTAAAAGTTGTTTTATTTTTTCGCGTTCATTAAAAAGTTCTTCGCGCAGCGAAGCAGAGCTGAGATAAACAAAAAGTTTTTTGTCGCGGAAAATAAGCTCGGTGGTGCGATGTGCCACGGCAAGCCCCATAATAGTCTCCCACGAAGTAACTATTTTCTTCTGCCGGAATTTATGATCAAGCCGAAACGTTTGCAGCATTTCCTGCAAAGCATCTTTCAGAGATTGGTCGTTGTATTTGCGTTGCATTGATACTATTTTATTCAACACTATTGCTTACTATGGAATGAACAACTCCGTTCTCCACTTCAAAAATCTGAATATCCACCTCAATGTCTTCAAAAATTTTCTTCACGCGCTCTGGATGTGTATCTGAAATAAAAATCTGCCCGAAGTTTTCCCTGCTTACCAATTCCATCAAGCGTTTCACTCTTGAATCATCGAGCTTGTCGAAAATGTCATCAAGAAGAAGAATGGGTTTTATATTTTTAATTTCTTTGATGAAATCAAACTGCGCCAGCTTCAAGGCAATCAGAAAAGATTTCTGCTGACCTTGTGAAGCAAACCGTTTCACTGGAAAATTTCCGATAGAGAAAACCAAATCATCTTTATGAATTCCAACCGTGCTGAACTGCATCATCCGATCCCTCTCCAATGCTGATTTAAGCGTGTCGGAAAACTTTCCATCCTGCAGATGCGATTCGTAAATGACTTCTACATTCTCCTTCGCTTCAGAAATGTATTTGTAATGATCCTGAAAAATTGGCGTGAAGCGCTCAATAAATTCATGCCGCTTCGCAAAAAGTTTTTCTGCAAGCGGGATCAATTGTTCGTCCCAGATTTCAAGTGAGGCAAGATCAAAACTTCTGCTTTGTGCAAACTGCTTAAGCAAGGCATTGCGGTGAGCAACTACTTTGTTGTAAGTAATCAGGTCATCGAGATACAGTTTGTCGTATTGAGAAATGATACTGTCAATAAATTTTCTGCGCTCTTCGCTTCCTTCTGTAATCAACATTGAATCAACAGGAGAAATCATAACCACAGGAAGCAAGCCGATGTGATCGGCCAGCCGTTCGTACTCTTTGTTGTTCCGTTTAAAAACTTTTCGCTGGTTGCGTTTCAGTCCACAATGAATTAATTCTTCAGAACCGTTCACTTCATAATTTCCCTGCACCATAAAAAACTCCGCACCGTGTTTGATGTTCTGATTGTCTGCCGGATTGAAATAACTTTTGCAAAGTGAGAGGTAATGAATGGCATCAAGTAGATTTGTCTTCCCCGAACCGTTATTACCTACAAAAGCATTTGCACCGCTGCTGAAATCCAGACCGGCATCAGCGTAGTTTTTGAAATTGAGGATGGAAAGTTTCTGCAAATACATTGGGTTGCGAAGATACTAAATACGTATACGTACGAATATACGAATGGATGCGGGGAGAAAATTAAATTCCTCCATTCAAATAATTCCACAGAAAGTTCGTTCTTTGAAAAATAATTCTTTGAAGTGAAATTGAAACGAATTGTATTTATTGTTCTGCTTGCGTTTTGTTTTTGCAAGGCATATTCTCAAAGCGGACAGGAGCGCGTGTTTCAATACAAAGATTCACTCAATCATCTTGCGCGCAATATGCAGCGGGGAGAAAATGATTCTGTGCGCACTGCATCGCAAACGGTTTACTATTCCATTCTCAACTTTCTTCTTACGGATTCATCTTCGTTCAATGCTTCTTTTGATTCAGTTCCGAATCTCTCGGTAAAAGCTTCTCCTGATAAAGCATTCCGATTGTACACATGGGTTGCAGCAAACTACGAGGGTTCTGTTTACAGGTATCATGGATTTATTCAGACACAAAATCAACGCACCAAAAAAACAACGTTGATTCCGCTTGCTGATTCTACTGAGGTAATTGAAAAACCGTTGAACAAAAAACTAAAACCTGATCACTGGTACGGTGCTGTTTATTACAGCATCATTTTGCAAATTCGCTCAGGAAAAAAGTTTTATACGTTGCTGGGATGGAAAGGAAAAGATCAAGCGCTCACGCAGAAAGTGATGGATGTACTTTCTTTCGACAACGGCAAGCCATTATTCGGGCTACCTGTTTTTGAAGCAAAGAATGTTCTTTACCACCGCGTTATTTTTGAATTCACTGCGCAGGCAACAATGAGTTTGAAATTTGTGAGCGAAAAGAAAACAATCGTCTTTGATCACATCGGGCGATCAACGCTTACAGGGATTGTTGGACCGGAAGGAACATACGATGCATTTAAGTTCGACAAAGATCATTGGGAACTTTCGGAAGATGTAGATGTGGACAATGGTTTTACTCCAAAGAAAAAAGAAGTGAGACTTTTCAAGGATGAAGAACTCAAGAAATAGTTAATTGGTTGATTAAGTTAATTGAGTTGATTGGAAAATCCGGGAATCACTTTTTACCTATTCAACTTAATTCACTCAATCAACTTAGTCAACAAAGATGCTGCTCTCTTATTTTCAAACTGAACTCACCGAAGCCGGTTGCGATGAAGCAGGCCGCGGATGTCTTGCGGGACCCGTGTTTGCTGCTGCTGTAATTCTTCCGAAAGATTTTCGTCATCCGGTGTTGAATGATTCAAAACAACTCACGCATAAGCAGCGCGAAGAACTCCGCCCAGTCATTGAGGAAAGTGCCATTGCATTTGCAGTTGCAAAAGTTGATCATTCAGAAATTGATGAAATCAATATTCTGAATGCTTCGTTTCTTGCCATGCACCGTGCTCTCAACAAACTAAAACACAAACCGGAACTCCTGATCATTGACGGAAACCGTTTTAAGAAATACAAAGACATTCCTCACCAATGCATCGTGGAGGGCGATGCAAAATATTTAAGTATTGCTGCCGCATCAGTTCTTGCAAAAACATACCGCGATGATTTTATGCTGGCGTTACACAAAAAATTCCCTCACTACTCCTGGAATAAAAACAAAGGATACGGAACCCGCGAACATCGTGCAGCCATTGAGCAACATGGCGTGAATGAATTTCACCGGAAAAGCTTCAGGTTGCTGCCCGATCAGTTGGAGGTTGAGTTTAGAGGGTAGTTTCCGCTTCCTTTTCAACATGACTTTGTACACAAGTAGGCACCACAATTTCTCTTTGCTCTATCTGTACGGATAGCTTTGCAGAAATATGAATCGTCTTGTTGGTGCCTCTGTGCTAACTCTCATTCTGCTCGCAATGCTTGCTACGGGAGTTTATTTTTATCAGCGCTACTCCATTATTCTCCTCGACCCCATGCGGGCAGTCCCGAATGACGCGGCTGTAATTGTTGAAGTAAAAAATCCTTCTGCATCTCTCCATAATTTTTTCTCAGGATCGTTCCGCAAAAACATGAGAGATGATAAATGGATGGAGGAGCAGGAAAAAAGATATTTACTGTTCGATTCATTGCTGAAACAGGATGGCGATGTTTCTGAAATATGGGAAGATCAATCGCTCGTGATTTCCACGCACCTGGTGAAAGCAGGCACTTTTGATTTTCTCTACCTCACCAATCTTCCACGTGGATGGACAGAACAAAAGCTGAAAAAATTTATTGAGCTGACATGGGGACTGAAGAATGAATTTTCGAAACGGGAATATGAAAACGTAAACCTCTACGAGTCGCGCGTGAATGATTCAACCGACTTTACTTTTGCATCAGATAAAAGTGTAGCAATGTTCAGCTTCTCATCCCTGCTCGTTGAGCAAGCCATCAGGCAGTTGAAACATGGAGATGGAATCGTCATCACGAAATCGTTCCGAAAAGTTATTCCTCCCGCTTCTGCCGGACCTTCCATTCAGATTTACGTGAACAACCAATCGTTTGGAGATATTGCCACTTCCATTTCTACTGACTTTGGAAATCAGTTTTTCAAAATGTCTTCTTTGTTTGCAAGATGGAGCGGATATAAATTAGAAGATGATTCGGAATTTCTTCTTCTGAAAGGAAGTACCACTACGTTTGACACTACAGATCATCTTTCCTTTTTAAGAAACCAGAAACCGCAGTTGATGAATGTGGCTGCTATTGCTCCTTCGCGTACAGCACTATTGTACGAATTCAGTTGTACAAATTTTCCTGAATATTATAGTCATCTCAAATCAAATTCAGGATTATCGCTCAATTCAGATGATCAGAAAAAAGTGCTGACTGATTTGCAGAAAAAATATACTGTTTCGTTTGAAAGCAGTTTCACTTCGTGGATCGGCAATGAAATGGCTTTGGTAATTACGGAGCCGGCAGGGAACTCGATTGATAACAATGTATATGGATGTGTGAGAGCAAAAGATATTACGCAGGCAGTGAATCAACTCAACCTGCTGCGCGATGCGGTGACAAAACAATCAGGGATGAATTTACCTGAAGAAAAATACAGAAACTATTCTATCTCTTCCATCAGCGTGAAAGGAATTATTCCTCTTTTGTTCGGGCAAGTATTTTCGCGCCTGTCGAATTGCTACTACACTTCGTTAAATGGCTACCTTGTTTTTGCAAATCAATCTTCTTCTTTAAAATCATTCATTGATGAAAACATGGAAGCAAAAGTTTTATCGAAAGATGTTTTGTTTCACGATGCTGCCGATCATCTTGATGGCTCATGCAATGCGATGCTGTTTGTAAATCCGGAGCGGTCAACGAATCTTTATCTTCCCTCTCAGGTAAATTCTTTTCTACCGACACTCTACAAATGCAGTGGCATTTATTCACAATGGACTTACAGCGGGGCATCCATCCAATCACAAATCCTTTTTGACTTTCATAAAAAAACAATGAAGGAACCTGTTCTGTTCTGGTCCACGCAGTTGGATACTGTTCTCTCCTCCATACCGGTTACAATAAATGATGAACAGGGACGTGCTTTTCTTTTTGTACAGGACGCAAAAAATAATTTTTACAAGATTGACGAATCGGGAAATATAGTGTGGAAGAAAAATCTTGAATCAAAAATCCGTTCTGAAATTTTCGCAGTTGATTTTTATCATGACGGCAGGCATCAGCTTTTATTCAATACTGAAAAGCAATTATTTCTTTTCGATCTTGAAGGGAATAACACCGGCAACTACCCGATAAGGCTTCCGGCATCAGCAACAAACGGTTGTTGCCTCTTGCCTTCTTCATCGGGCTTCAACATGTATGTGGCTTGCAGCAATCATTTCATTTATGCTTATGAGGCAGGCGGCAAGCCGGTGATTGATTGGAATTACATTCATACAGAATCTTTGGTAAATAAACCAATTCAATCATTTTCCATTTTGCAAAACTCTTACCTGATTGTTTCTGAAGACAACGGAACAGTTTCCGTAACCGACAAAAAAGGAAATCAGAAAATTTCTTTCAAAGATAAATTCTATCAATCGGTAAACGGAAGGAGTTTTGTTTCCGAAGCTGATTCATCAGGAAATGTAAAATGGATTACCACTGATAGTACAGGTGCTGTTATTCTATTTTCACTTGCAGGAGAAGTTTCAAAAAAAGAAACTGAATCATTCTCGCCAACTCATAAATTTGTTTATACAAAATATGCCGGTTCATCGGAAGGAGAACTGTTTTTTTCTGACAGCACAATGCTCGGCATTTTTACAGAAAGGGGGCAAAAAGAATGGACGAAACCCAACTCAACATTTATATCGTTGGTTTCATCGGTGCGACTTCCAGATGGCACCAATGGTTTCCTTGTGTCATCATCAGGCAATGATGTTTTCTTTCTCCTCAATTCAAAAGGAGAAACTGAAAAAGGATTTCCGCTGAAAGGAAGCATCAATCCGGTGATGACAGAAATGAATCGTGCAGTAATTATATGCGGAAACAAAGAAGGAATTGTGAATTGCTACAAGACGGAGTGAACAGCTAAATATGGAATTTCTTATTCCCGATTTTGAATTTACAACCAAAAAGAATTCCAACATTTCATCGTTACAACATTCCATAAGTGCAAACTTTATATTCTATTCTTCCTTTATATTTGCAGTGAAATAAAGTCAAAAACACAGGTCATACATTTATTCTTACTATAAACCACCACTATGAAAAAACTCTACATCATTCTCTTTTTCGTTCTGATGATTACATCAGCCCGCTCGCAGGAAATGCTTGGTATTGCAAACAGTAATTATGCCGGCACAAACGGACTAAGTTTAAATCCAAGTTCAATGGTTGATTCCCGATTGGAAACTGATGTAAACCTGTTGACAATTGGCGTGAGTGCAGACAATGACTACCTTTTTATTCCAAAAGACAGTTTAAAATTTTTCGGTTTCAAACGCATTGTGGACCTATCTGGCAATCGCGGATATCTCGATAAATTTAGTTTCGGCAGCACCAACAAAGAGTATAGCGCAACAGAGTATGCAACAGTAAGAGGTCCGTCTGCAATTTTTCACGTTAAAAAACACTGGATCGGGCTTGTATCACAGATGCGTGCCGGAACTTCAATCAGTGGTGTTGGAGCTCCTATTGCAAAGTTTGCTTACGAAAAAGATGGCCTGAAATATCATCCGCTCCAAGAAGCCACTTTTACGGATCCAGCATTCGATATTGCTGCCATGGTATGGAGCGAAATCGGCTTGAGTTACGGGCATGAGATTTATAATAAAGACCAACATTATTTGAAAGGTGCATTTACTGTGAAGCGTTTGTTTGGATACGGTTCGGCATTTGTGAAGAACAGGGGAATGATTTACAACGTAACAAGTGATTCTCTTTTTACAATTACTAAAGCAGACGTCCAATATGGTCACTCATTTGACAATGACGTTAAGAACACTCATTATAAAGACTTGGTGAATGGAACAGGATGGGGATTCGATTTCGGACTAGCGTACGAGTACCGTCCAAAATATGAGGAAACAAGATATGAAATAGATGGGGCGAAAATAGAAGACCCATTGCAAAATCATTACAAGTTGCGGGTGGGTTTAAGCGTTTACGACATTGGCAAAATAACTTTCAAGCAGGACGCAGGATTGTTTGATCTTAGTCAATCTACCGGCTCTTTTTGGACTAAATACGATACCATTAATTTTAGTAGCATCAATGACTTTGATAAACGGGTGAGCGCATACTCATTTAATGGAGATTCGACTGCCTCGCACAAAGCAGACCAATATTCTGTGGGACTGCCTCATGCTTTAAGTATGCAGGTTGATTACAACATTTGGAAAGGAGCGTATGCAAACCTTACGTGGATACAAAGAATAAAGAATGACAATGTTTCACTCGTTGCAGCTAATTTAATTTCCATTACTCCGCGTTACGAATGGGATTGGCTTGAAGTAGCAGTTCCACTCTCCATGTATCAATATTCTGCTTTCCGCGCGGGGCTTGCGTTCCGGCTTGGAAGTTTGATCATTGGTTCTGATAAATTCGGAAGCTTGCTCGGCTTGAGCGATCTCGGAGGAATGGATGTGTATCTCGGTTTGAAATTCTCACTCCCCCGCAAGCGCATTAAAGACAGCGATGGTGATGGCGTTTCTGACAAGAGAGATAAATGCAAAATGGATCGTGGCACATGGGCTACGCTTGGTTGTCCTGATCGTGATGGAGATGGTATTCTTGATAAAGAAGATGCATGTCCTGATGTAAAAGGCATTGCTAAGTTCCAGGGTTGTCCTGATACAGATGGTGATGGCATACAAGATAAGGATGACGATTGTCCATTGGTGGCAGGTTTGCCGCAGTTCAAAGGTTGTCCGGATACAGATGGTGACGGCATTCCTGATCCACAGGATTCATGCCCAACTGTTGCAGGTATTCCAGAGTTTGATGGTTGCCCTGATACAGATGGCGATCACATTCCAGACAAGAACGACTCCTGCCCTACCGAAAAAGGGTTGCTGCAATTCAACGGTTGTCCTGATACAGACGGTGATGGTTTGATTGATAAAATAGACTCTTGTCCGCAGGTTCCGGGACCTGCATCCAATCACGGTTGTCCTGTAGTAGAAAAAGTAGAGCCGAAGAAGGAACCTACTAAAGTTGAACTCACTAAAGAAGAAGAGGATGTGATCAACAAAGTATTTAAGAATCTTGAATTCGAAACCGGCAAGGCAGTCATACGCGATGCATCGTTTGCTTCTCTCAATGAGCTCAGTGTGTTAATGAAGAAGAAACCGAAATTCAAATTGTTGATTGACGGTCATACAGACAATGTTGGCAAGGCACCTTACAACATGAAGCTTTCTCAAAACCGTGCTGATGCGGTAAAGAAATATTTAGTTGAAAAAGGAATTGATCCTTCAAGAATAACTGCCAAGGGTTATGGTATGACGAAACCGGTTGCTTCAAACAAAACTCCTGAAGGTCGCCAGAAAAACCGCAGGGTTGAGTTTACAATTGTTGAATAATTAATCCTCCAACAGGAGGGAATAAATTAATGACAAGGGCTGCTTTGATTGGCAGCCCTTGTTAATTTGAAAGGCATGTTTGTTTGAAATTAATATTTTTGCAGAACTTTTATTTTGGTTGTTTAATTACCAGTTACATACTGCTTACCGCCTCCTGAAATGAGTGCCTTAACCATTGTCATCATCACTCTCATTGCTTCTGCGCTTGCATCCGGCACTGAGATTGCTTTTCTCTCAGCAAACAAATTCCGAATTGAACTTGACCGCAAGCAGGGCGCCTTTCCTGCGCGCATTATCTGGAATTTTGTAAAGAATCCCTCGCACTTTATTGCCACCATGTTATTGGCGAATAATGTGGCGCTGGTTATTTACGGAATTGCCATGAGCGAAGAAATTCTCACTCCTGAACGTTTGCAGAATTATCTTCCTGCTGCCATGCATACACAAGCGTGGACGCTGGTTGTGCAAACGTTTTTCTCAACGTTGTTGATTTTAGTTGCTGCGGAATTTATTCCTAAAGTTCTTTTCCGTATTGACCCCAATCGCATTCTCAATTTTCTCGCACTCCCAATTCAACTCATCTATTATTTTCTCTATCCCGTAGTGATTTTCATTCTGGGCATTTCAAAATTTGTATTGAAGAAAATTGTGCGCGTGGAATTTGCTGAGGAGAAACCCGTGTTCGGAAGAGTAGATCTTGACTTTTACATCCGCGACCTCAGCACCAAGAATAATCAGGAAGAAGAAATGAATGCCGGCATACAAATGTTTCAGAATGCGCTTGACTTCACTCAGGTTCGTGTGCGCGAGTGCATGGTTCCGCGCAAAGAAATTGTTGCTATACAGGTAGAGGAGCCGATTGAAAACCTCCTGAAACTTTTTACGGAAACAAAACATTCACGCATACTCGTGTATCGCGAATCCATTGACAATATTACCGGCTTTGTACACAGCAGCGAAATGTTCAAGCAGCCGGCAGACATTACAAGCACTCTTTTACCTATTGCTATCGTGCCCGAAGTAATGGCCGCAAATGAACTGCTGCAGCTTTTCATTGATCAACATCGTACTATTGCAGTAGTCGTTGACGAGTTTGGCGGCACGGCAGGAGTGGTTACGATGGAAGATGTGATGGAAGAAATTTTCGGAGAGATGCAGGATGAGCATGATGTTACTGAAACCACTGAAAAGAAAATAAGCAATACGGAATTTATTTTCAGCGGACGACTGAAAATCGATTCGCTCAATAAAAAATACGAACTCCGTATTCCAAAAGGCGAAGGAGAAGGATATGAAACCCTCGCAGGGTTTATCTTTCATCATCATGAAAACATTCCTCTGGCCAATGAGGAAATAATTATCTCTCCTTTTATATTTACTATCATGTATGTAAAAGACAACAGGATTGAACTGGTGCGCATGAAGGTGGAAAGAGAGAAAGCTAATTAGAAAAGATCCGTACTTCATTTTTCAAAAACCCGAGCATACGAAAAATGAAATTCTAATTAAAAGATAAATATGCCTTCAAAAGACAAACGCATAGACACTTACATAACAAAAGCGCTGCCCTTCGCGCAGCCCGTCCTGAAAAAGCTGCGCGAACTGGTTCATAAAGCATGTCCTGAAGTAACCGAGACAATTAAATGGGGAATGCCGAGCTTTGAATACAAAGGACCGATGTTCGGGTTTGCGGCCTTCAAGCAACACTGCGTGGCCATGTTCTGGAAATCAAACCTGCTCAATGATCCGAACGGGGATCTGAAAGAGCGTGCCAACAAAGGTGGAGAAGCAATGGGTAATATGGGTCGCATGACTTCGTTAAAAGATTTACCTCCCGACAAAGCAATTATTGATTTCGTAAAGCAACACATGAAGCTAAATAACGAAGGAATTAAGATTGAAAAAAAAACAAAGCCCAAAAAGGAACTTCTTGTACCAGAAGAATTAACCGAAGCTATCAGCAAAAATAAAAAGGCAAAAGAAACTTTTGAAAATTTTTCACCTTCTAATAAGAGGGAATATGTAGATTGGATTTCTGAAGCTAAAACTCCAGCTACAAAAAATAAAAGATTGGAAGAAGCTGTTCAATGGATGAGCGAAGGAAAGCCAAGGTTGTGGAAGTATCTGAAAGAATATAAATAGCAATATTAATAAGCAAGGACGCTTCCTAACCACCTTTCTACTTCTTCCACTTTCATGTTTTTTCTTTTTGCATAATCTTCCACCTGGTCCTTTTCTAATTTGCCAACTGAGAAATAATTTGCATCAGGATGTGCAAAGTATAAACCGCTGACCGCAGCAGTAGGATACATGGCGAGACTTTCGGTAAGCGTGATGCCGGTGTTTTTTTCTACATCCAATAATTTCCACAACGTGGTTTTCTCCGTGTGATCGGGTTGCGCAGGATAACCCGGAGCAGGGCGAATCCCCTGGTATTTTTCTTTGATGACTTCTTCATTGGAAAGATTTTCGTCCTTGGCATAACCCCAGATTTCAGTGCGTACTTTTTTGTGCATCAGTTCTGCAAAGGCTTCGGCTAATCTATCTGCTAATGCTTTCAGCATGATAGAAGAATAATCGTCATGATCCTTTTCAAATTTTTCAATCCATTTTTCAATTCCGAAACCTGTGCTCAAAGCAAATGCTCCAACGAAATCATTTTCCGATTTTAAAAAATCAGCGAGTGCTGTATTTTTATGTCCATCAGGTTTTTGAGTTTGCTGCCTAATAGAATGAAAAGACGCAATCTTATTTTTAGCAGTCTCATCATAAACTTCAATATCATCTTTCAAAGAATTGGCAGGAAAAATTCCAATCACTGCTTTTGCAGTCAGCCACTTTTCTTTGATGATGCGTTGCAACATTGCCTGCGCCTCATCAAATAATTTCTGAGCTTCCTTTCCTCTAATAGGGTCCTTTAGAATTTTTGGATAGCTGCCTTTCATTTCCCATGAAATGAAAAAAGGAGTCCAGTCAATGTATTCGGCTATCTCTTTTAAATCATAATCTTCAAAAACTTTTGTTCCGAGAAATTCCGGTTTGGAAACAACAGTAGCGTTCAATTCAAATTTATTCTCTCTTGCTTTCCCTATCGTGATGTAATTAGATTTTGCACGGTCTGCTTTATGGTATCCGCGTGTTCGTTCATTTTCTTCACGCACTTCCTTAATATAATTTTCTCTCAAATCCTTTGAAAGTAAATTACTCACAACAGGTACGCTTCGCGAAGCATCGTTTACGTGCACTACAGGATGCGCATAATGAGGTTCAATCTTTACAGCAGTGTGAACTTTACTCGTAGTTGCTCCACCAATCAATAATGGAATGGTAAAACCTTCGCGTGTCATTTCTTTTGCAACGTGAACCATTTCATCGAGAGATGGAGTAATCAATCCACTCAAACCAATAATATCAACCTGCTCTTCCTTTGCTTTGGCAAGAATCTTTTCAGCAGAGACCATCACCCCCAAATCAACAATATCATATCCATTGCAAGCCATCACAACTCCGACAATATTTTTTCCGATGTCGTGTACATCACCTTTCACTGTTGCCAATAAGACTTTTCCGTTTTTAGACCCAACCACTTTATCTTTTTCTAAATACGGTTCTAAATACGCAACAGCCTTTTTCATCACGCGTGCACTCTTTACCACTTGCGGCAGAAACATTTTTCCTGCACCGAATAAATCACCGACCACATTCATTCCGACCATCAGCGGTCCTTCAATAATGTGAAGCGGTTTTTCATATTTGTTTCGCGCCTCTTCAATATCCACTTCGATGTAATCGGTGATACCTTTTACAAGGGAGTGAGAAATACGTTCTTCAACAGTTCCTTTTCTCCACTCCTCATCCTTCACATCTTTTTCTTTTCCCGCACCTCTAACTTTTTCGGCATGATTAATTAATCGTTCGGTTGCGTCATCTCTTCTATCCAACAAAACATCTTCAACCAGCTCCAGTAATTCTTTTTCAATTTCATCATATACGATTAATTGTCCTGGGTTTACAATGCCCATATCCATTCCATGTTTTACAGCATGATATAAAAACGCTGCATGAATAGCTTCGCGTACATGGTCGTTGCCGCGAAACGAAAAAGAAACATTGCTTATACCACCCGAAACTTTTGCAAAAGGAAGATTTTCTTTAATCCATTTTGTTGCAAGAAAAAAATCCAAAGCATTTTTACGATGCTCATCCATTCCTGTTGCAACAGGAAAAATATTTGGGTCGAAAATAATATCCTGCGGTGCGAAGTGAACTTGATTGACAAGAATATCATAAGCACGTTTGCAGATTTCTATTCTGCGTCCTAACGAATCTGCTTGCCCTTGTTCATCAAACGCCATTACTATAACCGCAGCACCATACTTCTTTACAATCTTAGCCTGACGGATGAATTCTTCTTCGCCACCTTTCATTGAAATGGAATTTACAATTGATTTCCCCTGTGTGCATTTCAGTCCCGCTTCAATTGCTTCAAACTTTGAAGAGTCAATCATTATGGGAACTTTTGAAATGTCGGGCTCGCTTGCAATAAGGTTTAAATATTTTGTCATTGCATAATTTGCATCCAACATTCCTTCGTCCATGTTAATGTCAATGGCCTGCGCACCGCCTTCCACCTGGTCGCGGGCAACACTTAATGCTTCATCGTATTTATCTTCTTTAATTAAGCGAAGAAATTTTTTAGAACCGGTAACATTTGTCCGCTCACCCACATTCATAAAATTTGAATCAGGACGATACGTCACTGCTTCCAATCCACTCAATCGCAAATATTTTTCTATTGTCGGAATTTTTCTTGGCTGAGTTTTGCGAGCGTGTTCTGCAATGTGTTTGATATGTTCAGGAGTTGTGCCGCAACATCCGCCAACAATATTGATGAAACCACATTGTAAAAAATCATCAATTTGCACACACATTTGCGCAGGTGTTTCATCATACTCACCAAACTGATTTGGCAAACCTGCATTGGGATAACACGAAACAAAGAAAGGTGCTTTCTCACTCAACTCTTCCAGATAAGGACGCATATCTTTCGCGCCAAGCGCACAATTTAAACCGACACTCAACAGATCAACATGCGAAACTGAATTTAAAAATGCTTCAACAGTTTGCCCTGATAAAGTACGACCGCTTGCATCTGTTATCGTTCCCGAAATCATAACGGGCAACGAAATATTTTTTTCTTCAAACACAGTTTGCACTGCGAACAATGCAGCTTTTGAATTGAGTGTATCAAAAATTGTTTCAATCAGAATTAAATCTACACCACCGTCAATCAATCCGCTGGTCTGTTCTATGTATGCATCAACCACTTCATCAAAAGTAACAGCACGAAAACCGGGATCACTGACTTTGGGAGATAAACTTAATGTTCTGTTTGTAGGTCCTAATGCTCCCGCAACATATTTTGGAGTTGAACTTTTAAAATTCTTAACAGCATCCTTTGCAATTTTTGCTGATTCAAAATTTAATTCATACGCCAACTCCTCCATGTGATAATCAGCAAGAGAAATTTTTTGGGCGTTGAACGTATTGGTCTCAATGATATCAGCACCTGCATTCAAGTATTCCAAATGAATTGCTTTTATGATTTCTGGTTTGGTCAATGACAACAAATCATTGTTTCCTTTCAAATCACTCTTCCAATCTTTGAAACGTTCACCACGGTAATCTGCTTCAGTCAATTTGTATTGCTGAATCATGGTGCCCATTGCACCGTCAATTACTAGAATTCTTTTCTCTAATTCTTTTTTTATGTCACTCATAAATATTTAATTTTTAATCGCCCTTATCATCTCTCTTTTCCCTTTCGAACCGGATAAAGTTTCAACATCAAATCCAACTGCTTTCAAGGTACGTTTTACGTCTCCCTTTGCACAGTACGTAACAAGCATTGCATTGTTCTTACATACATCATAAATTTTATGAAGCACTTCAAATGTCCACAATTCGGGCTGGTGAACGGGAGAAAATGCGTCATAGTAAACCAAGTCGAATGCTCCATCAAGTTGAAGTTCGAGCATATCTGCCTGAATTTTATACAAAACAAAATTCTCAAACGAAATATTCTCAAACCATTTGGATGAATGCATTTTCTCAAATACCGGTTGAAGCGGTTTCCCGAAGTATTCAAAATAATTCAACTTGTCCGTGACAGTTGAAGGCAATGGAAATGCCTCCACTGTTGTGTAATGAATATGTTTGCGCAAAATCTGGTTTTCACGATAGGTGAGAATTGCATTTAATCCTGTTCCAAAACCCATTTCAAGAAGGGAAATCTCAGGCAGGTTCTTATTCAGTGCGTCCAGCCCGTTGCGGATAAATACATGCATACTTTCCTGCATCGAGCCGTGCAATGAACGGTAATGTTCATTCAAACGGTTGCTGATAAGGGTATGTATCCCTTCTTTTGTTTCTACAATTTCTAAAACTTCTTTTTCAGTTCTCATTGTTTCTATTTTTTGGTCAAAAAAAAATCTCCTCCGTAAGCCGAAAGAGATTTATTGTAACTGAATTTTTTAGAATCTGTTTTCGACTTATCTATCTCCGCATTGAAGCGGGGCAAGAATTGGCACCTTTTCTCTCCGATTAGCTCGGAGAAAGAGGTTGTCAAGGTTTCCAAGGGCTTTATCCCTCCACCTTTCTTGATAAGTTTTTTTAAAGAACGCGGTGCAAATGTAACAACAATATTTTACATCAAAAATTTTCTCATACATTCTTTTCTGAAAGCAACTTGCGAAGGTTCGGGCGCAGGCGGCTTTTGTAAACAGAATGCGCATCATGCTTCACTTTTCCTTTGCGGAGTTTTATCTGCTCTTCAAGAGGGAGAGAAAATATCTCAACACACTTCGGGGTGCAGCATCCTTTCATTTTTTCAGAACAATCATCGCACTGTATAAACAGAAGATGGCAATCATCGTTCGAACAATTTACATGGCGGTTGCTTGGCTTGCTACACTGATGACACACGCTGATGATTTCCTCCGTTATCCTCTCCCCCATCCTGTCATCAAACACAAAATTCTTCCCTACAAATTTTGTTTCCAGTCCGTCCGCCTTTACCTGACGTGCATAATCAATAATACCTCCGTACAACTGGTTTACATCTTCAAATCCGTTATGGCGTAAGTATGCGCTTGCTTTCTCGCAGCGAATGCCGCCTGTGCAATACAGCAAAATCTTTTTATCCTTTTTATCTTTGAGCAAATCAACAACCATGGGGAGTTCCTGTTTGAAAGTATCTGCATCAGGAAGAAGGGCTTCTTTAAAATGCCCGACTTCACTTTCATAATGATTACGCATGTCAACTACAATCGACTCAGGACTTTTCATTGCATCATTCCACTCCCTCGCAGAAAGATGATTGCCTACGTTCGTAACATCAAAAGTATCGTCACTTAATCCATCCGCCACAATCTTATTTTTAATGCGCACAATCAGTTTGTAGAACGATTTGCCATCATCTTCCACAGCAATTTTAAATTCTACGTTTGCAAACTGAACATACGTATCAATAAGCGTTCTGAACTTTTCAAAATTAAACTCAGGCACTGACAACTGTGCGTTAATACCCTCCGCAGCAATGTATATTCTGCCTAAAACATTCAATTCCTGAAACCTGAGATACAACTCATCACGAAGTTCTTCCGTGTTTTCAAGCAATACGTAACGGTAAAACGAAAGCGTCACGCGCTTGAAATTTTCAGCTAAAAGGTGCTTGCGGAGAATTTGTTTATCGTATTTGTTATGAAGAATCATGACGCAGGCAAAGATAAGACATAGCAGGAAGAGGGAAAAAAATAAAAACAGGAACTGACTATTTGCGAACTCCTTTTGCGAAAGAGCGGAAAACAAAAAGTAAGATCAGCAGAACATTTCCGATTCCCAGAATTCCCAAGCTAAATATCTTCTCAGAAAGTTTTGCTCCGATAAGGTCGTGCAGGTTGCCTCCATACAAAACCAATGCAAAAATCAGAATCGAAACATAAAGCGATTTCCTTTTTTCAATTTCAAAAGCGAAAGTAACAAGCATTGCAATAATAGGAATGGAGAAAAGGAAATGCTCCGTATCTGTAATTGTAAGTGAAGGAATCATGGCAAGCAATAAAATAAATTCAGCGCGGAAGTGTCCGGTTTCAAATACAGTTCCGTTTTTTCTTTCAAGAACCAGATGCTTGATGAATAAAAAGAGAATAAGAAGAGCAAATGCAGCAACTGTTGCTGCTTCTATTATGGAATAAAAATGCAGGGAAGAGTTGCTGAAAAAATTAGTTTGAAGAATAAATGCAACATTTTGCCCTGCACTTTCAAGTGTCACGCTATGCTCTTTCATGGTTTCAATCCATTCAGAAAACAAGTGTGCGTTTTGTTCCCACCCTGTAAATAGTGCAGGCAGCAAAAATCCGGCAATCAGAAGTGCAGCAATACAAAGAATCGCTTTATATTTTTTGCGGAGAATAAGCAGCGGAAGCAAAAGAACAAAATGCGGCTTCAACAACATGCAAAAGGCAATAAGTACTCCCGCATTCAGTTCGTTTTTTTCCAGCGCAAGCATCGCAGAAAAAAGAATGAACAGCAAAATCATGTTTACATTTCCGAGATGCAGTTCACGAAAGAGGTGAGCAAGTGCTGCAGCAAACACACTGAATAAAATAATATTGATGTTGCGACTGCTTAGCACCTTGTTGCTTGTTTTTATAAATACTGCAAGTTGTTTGAAGAGAAGAACCGTTGCCGCTGTACTCATGAAGAAAAGCACCGTCTTTGCAATTGCATAAGGCAGCAACGCAAACGGAATAAATATCATGGCTGCAAAGGGCGAGTACTTGTAATTGCCCGAACCAAGAACATACAGCTTACCGTAGATTTCGTTTCCCTTCAGCAAATCGGCCGCTGCAGAGTAATACACCCTGAAATCATTCATCCAGAGCCGCCCGTGCATATTTTCCAGGATAAAAACTGCGGTGCAGAAAAAAAGAATTACTGCATCAACAGGGTTTTTTTTTATTGATGTGGAGCAGTACTGCAGCGTGCCTTTCACTATAACGAAAAATTTAGGTAAGCAAAAATAGATTTTTCGGCTTACTGTAGAGATGTTTCATGCCTGCATAAGTTCCTTTTACTCCTTCATCACCACCAACCTTCTCTTCACCGTTTTATTTTCCGTTTTCAGCTCAACAAAATAAAATCCGCTGCCAAGGGTTTTGGTGTCGAAAGAAACTTCATTCGTTCCCGCTTCAAGAATTTTTTCATCAGAAGGAAGCAACTGTTCTTTCCCGATTGTATTAAATATTCGTATCGAGACCGCAGTTGGTTTCAACAAGGTGAAACGTACCGTTGTTATTCCACTGGAAGGATTTGGAAAAACAGAAATACTTTTTTCTAAAAGAAATGGCGAAACGAAGGAAGGATCTTCCAGGATAGTTACTGAATCGCAACTGATGCAGCCCATCGTGTCACTCACACAAATGTTGTAACCGTTCGCAGGCAAACTGTCAATGGTAGTTCCGTTTAATACTCCTGCTGCTGGCGACCAGAAAAGAGTGTAGCCGGAAGGAATTACTGAAAAGGAAACTGAACCATTCCCGCAGCCAATGCAGGTTGTTGGAGTCACAGCATCAATAGAAAGCTGAACAGGAGTTACAATGGTAAAATAATGAATGGAGAGGCAGCCGCTGCTGTCAGTAACTTCCACAGAATAATTTCCGGGAAAAAGATTTTGAAGCGAATCAACTCCTGTCGTGTTGGTATGTGTGGAAATCGTTGTTCCTGTTGAATCCTTCCAGTCAAAAGTAAATGGCGGTGCGCCCAGCGCAGTCGCACTTGCAGAAGACTGACCGAGCGTGCACGAATTAGTTACACTCGTTGCAAGCGATTGGCAACAACTCTCATCAGCAAAAAAATAATAAATGGGATCGTTGTCGCAGGAATAAGTAGTCCATGAGCCCGATTCACCGTCACCATACGTATCAATAGAAACATTCAGGTTCGTGCCATCCATGCAATATCCCGTATCACTTCTCGTGCTCATCGTCCAGCAGAATGTCCAGTCGCAGAGATTCATTGAATTCTGATCACCGTAATTATTTCCGGGATCATTATCAATAACACCGAGAGCATTTCCGACAGCCGTCTCATAATAAAACCCCGGACCATGAACCAGCCCAGTGGCAACACTCGTCACATAGTTTTGCACCCATTCCCAATATCCGCCTGTAGTGCAGGTCGCGGCAGGAACGGGAGCAATTGTAAAAACATCCCACCCTGCACCGAAAATGGGAACAACTGCATGAAACCAGTTCATTGCTGTCTGAGAATAGCTCGACACCGTGAAACAAAAATTTACACTTGTAGCCGGAGGATAACTTCCGTCAACAGGCGGAGGGTTTGCAGTCAATCCAGCTTGCAGAATACATCCGATGCAGTTAAGATCGTTGCTGAGCGAAATATTGAAATCGCATTGCGAAGTATCATTGTCGCTGCTCACCTGCAAAAAATAATGACCGGAGCTAAGTCCGTTGAAAACATAATTCAGATTTGTAGTTGTTGAAAGCGCACACCCAAGCTGAATCATGTGCCCACAGTCAGTACCTATGTAGAGCACAGCAGCCGGATTTATGGTGGAAGAAGTAATGTTCAGGTTAACGATGGGACCACTTGCAGAATCAAGATCGAAAGTGAACCACACGTCTGCCTGCGGCAGATGCAGATTTCCGCCTGAACAAATCACTGAAGGAATATGATCTGCCTCCTGCGTTGCGCAAAGATTCGTGGCTGCAAGCGCACTCACCGCTCCGGTGGCTGTGGGGCATGGCTGCGGAGATGGAAGCAAACCGAAATTTGTTGCATGAAAACAACTGTCGTTTACCGGAGGTATGCCTGCACACGGTTGCGCACATGCAGTACTGCTCGTAATTGCATAAACCTGTGCGCTGCAAATTTTAGCAGCAAGAAAAAGGAGAGAGAAAAGAAGTTGTTTCATCGGAAGAGGTTGGTGTTGAATGATTGTAAAAGTAGAAAATATTGCTCCCAACCGGAATAGATTCAGTAAAAAAACAAAACTACCCTTCTAATAAAAATGGTAAGCCCCACCGGCAGCATTTCAGTTCAGGGATTTCTTTCCAACTACAACGGAACGCCTGAATTGATTTTGCGCAACACCAGTGATGTACAGTAAATAGAATAACTATTTTCTTTTTGAAGAGCCGCGGTAATGCTGCGTCTCTTTTTTTTGGAATCCATTCTTAACCCGATAAATTCATGATGCTCATATTCGCAAAACTGCAACGCAAGTTGATTGCCATCCACAATTTTTAATATATTGACATCAAAAAGTCTAGCAGGATAATTAAGAAGGCAAATGTGTGAATGATGTAACTCTTTTCTAAAGTTGTGTAACTTTTTCCCGTATCACGCGACTCACCTTTGCACCGTAATAATTCTGTTACAAATTAATTAAAATAAAATGTCAAATACAGTAGCTCCAGTAAAAAAAGAACAGTCAAATGGTTCAACGGCTGAAAACCAAAAGGGAATTGAGAACCACAAAAATGCTGCAAAGCATCATGAAGACGCAGCAAAGTATCATCTTGAAGCTGCAAAGTATCATGCAACAGGAGAGCATGACAAAGCTGCTCAAAGCACTATAAAGGCACACGGGCATCATGCACTTGCCGGAGAAACCGAGAGAGAAGATGTTAAGCATCATGCTTTGAATAACTAAGGTGTCATTTATTTCCAATTGGTAAAAAAAAACACTGCTGCAATGCAGTGTTTTTTTTTGTTTTATAATGCAGTATTTTAATTGACAAGTGTGAAACTGCCACCTGACACGAGAAAAATCTCTACGTGTCAGGTGGTGGATTCAAGTATGAAATAAAAGAAGTTGGCAACTCCTTTTGAGCCGCTAGCCAAATAGATGAAAATAAATATTGCGACTGTGAAAAAGAGTTTTAATTAGTATCTTTGAAACGGCCACCTGACACGAGAAAAAATCCCTACGTGTCAGGAGGTGGGTTCATGCTCAAACTCGAAAGCCCTTGGGATAACTTTACTCCCATATCTTTTTACCTCCCGCTCTCTCCGCAAAAGTCTGTTGTTATTCTTTTGTGTTTTTTTGGTGGGGCTTGCGAAGAAGTTTGTACAGACTACTACCGGAAAAAAAGTTTTTCCCCTCGTTATTCTTAACTCCTTTTTTTGCCCCTGCTTGTTTAAAACCTGTGTGCTGCCTGGATGCACCGCTTAGCCGCGCTTTTCTTCTCCCGCGGCTTATCAAATACCCAGTACCAACTTTTGATGATAACAAATGTGTACTTTTATAAAAAAATAAAAACCTATGAAAAAGATTTGGAAATACTTGTTTCTCTTATTGAGCGCATCTTCCTCAGCTCAAATCACATTCGAGCATACTTATATTGTGCCAACCATTCAACCGGCAGGTCAGGAATTTTTTGTAACGAATCTTGGAAACAATAATTATAAATATGTGCTTTGGGATCTTTGGGGGGCTGAATTTAGTTTGTATAATTTAGATCATTCTCCTTACATGCTGAATATTCAACTTCCGGTTTCGGATTCAGGCAGGCATGAGATTGCATACATTACAACTACCCTATTTGATTGTGATTCTTCAAACATAGAGTATGCGCTGATTGAAGGAGGAATTTATTCTAATCCTTTGACAACCTTCCTCATCTATCGAACTGACGGGACATTGCTTTTTTCGAGGGATAGCGTAACCACAGAATTTTGTGTTGGCTGCCTGGGAGGGAGTCAATCAATACTTGGGATTGTTAATACACCGGCAGGCGCAAAGTTGTATTTAATCAATGGTCTTACACTTCCTCTTGAACATTATGTGTATGGACTTTGCGGCTCACTGCCTGAAACCATTACGGAATTAAATCAAAATTTTCAGTATGTAAAAGTTTATCCCAATCCAACTATGGGTCAAGTTAATTTCCAGATTACAGCGCCAAGTAATTATGATGTGTATGAGTTAACAATTTTCAATTCAGCATTTCAGCCAGTCAAAACATTTCAAGTTAAAGGGAGAAATATTCAAATAAATTTAGATAATGAGTCTCTAAGTTCAGCAACATATTTCTACTCATTGCAAAATAAAAATAAAGTGTTTCAAACAGGAAAGTTCCTGTTTGAAAAATAATTGGTTATAAAATCTTAACAACTAAATCTAAATCAAATGAAAAAAATAATTCAATTATATGCTATCATTGCTACAATGATGCTATTAAATTTCCAAGGCAATGCTCAAGTGGATGTGGCAAGTCATGTTGCGACAGGCGGTGGAAATTATGTTGGCTGGGATAACACAGGTACTAACCCGCCATTGGTTGTAAAAACAACCAATAACGATCCGATAAGTTTTTACACAAACTTCGGCACAATTTCCTCCATACGAATGGCAATTTTAGGAGGATCAAGTAGTGAAGCCAAAGTTGGTATAGGTACAACAACACCATCCGTGAACCCACCTCCTGACACGTAGGGATTTTTCTCGTGTCAGGTGGCAACGTTTGCAGAGAATAGAAGCAGCACTGTCATCTATAATTCTAATTTTATTTCGGTATATTCAGTGTTGTCGGGTCTTCGTGTGATGGCTTAAGGGCGGAGAGACCTGCCATTTGCATAACCTGAGTTGGCAAGTGGGCAGCGCACGAAGCCAACTCACAACACCGGCACGGTGACACCAGGAGAACTTAAAAAAGGATGCCCAACCGGCATCCCTTTATCTATTTCCGGCTGTTGCATATATAATAAAGTGTAGCGGGCTTTCTAAAATAGGAAGATGCAAGCCCAAATCGGCTTCAAGTTATGCCGTGCCGCGTTCACGTCACGCCAAGTCGT
>JBBRND010000005.1:0-181713 GCA_038230515.1 Bacteroidia bacterium
AAAAACAACTAAAAAATAAAGGGCAAGAAGAAAATCCTATTGCCCTTACCGAGCTGGCTCAATGACCGCTCTTATTTGATTTTGCAAAAGAACATAAAATAGTTCAAAAACATTTGGATGATAACACAGAATCTTTTTGTTTATACCTACTTTGCAAACAGACGGCTAGTTAACGAAGGCATCCGCCATACCGGAGCGCGTGCAGTTGCAAAACGAAGTAGGCCAACCCTTCGGCTCGCAAATCATGGTCACTGTGGATGCATTCACCAAAAACGGACGCACCTACAAAGCCGCTTCAGAACTAACGGATAACTCTGGAATGGCAGAGTCATCAGAATTTGAATTCGGGCAACGCACCATCACCGTTAGCGGAAATGGCATCGTAACCCATACCTTCGGACCTTACAACTTCGAGAAAGCAAAAATACTCACGCTCTCGCTCACCTGCCAGCCGCAGTTCAATAACATACCTGCTGCTACACCGGCAGAGCAGAAAGAAGAAGCTCAAAAATAATCCTCTTTCGCTTCACCCCGAAAGAAACCACTCCTCAGCAAGGGAGTGGTTTCTTTTATTTCTCACCTTGCAGTCCACATTTCCTTTATATTTGTTCTCTGCCGGCTAACTTTAAAAACGATACAACGATGAAAGTAATTTTTACATCTGTCATTTTCCTGTTTTGCATTTCGCTCTCTGCTCAAAATGTACAGTGGAGGGCCACACTCGATCCGCAGAAAGTTTTTATTGAAAACAAATCGCAGTTCACCAACTGCCTGAAGCAGGAGAAAAATAAAAATGTTTACTCTGCCGAAGTTTTATTTGCCACGGAAGATGCACCGTTCCAGGTTCTCTTTACAAAGCAAGGTTTAATTTACCGTCTCGAAAAAAGAGAACGCGTAAAAGTTGATGAGGAAGAAATAAAAGAAGGAATAAACCATGAGGAAATGGAAAAGAAAGAGCATGAAGCAATCATTACCTCAGCCGTTGTTTTGATGCAATGGAAGAATGCGAATGCTGCTGTGGAAGTATCAGCAGAGAATATGGCAACGCAGTATTACAATTACAAAACTAAAAACGGAAGCATGCGCGCATCCGCTTATCAAAAAATTGTGTACCGCAATTTGTATCCTCACATTGATGTGGAATACGTCTTTCATCCCCGGCAAGGAATTGAATACAGTTTCGTTCTTCATCCCGGTGCCGATGCTTCGCTCATTAAAATGGAATACTCCGGCATGTCTGCAATTTCTGTTGACGGAAAAAACAATATTCACCTCAAAACAATTTTTGGCGATATTGTTGATCATGCACCTCGCACTTTTTATTCGGCAGGCAATTCAGAAGTTGATTCAAAATTCTCTCTCAATCAAAAAATAATTTCGATTGATCTTGCTGCGTATAATCATTCGCGTGAACTAATAATTGATCCATGGACTGTAAATCCTCCTATGGGAAATTCGAACAAAGTTTTCTGCATTGAAGGAGACAGCAGCGGCAACGCCTACATCTACGGTGGCGATTCTCCTTACAAGCTTCAGAAATACAATGCTGTAGGCGCACTGCAATGGACTTACACAAACGGATGGGATTCATCTACCTACTGGGTGGGTGCGCTCATCGTTGATCGTGCAGGAAATTCTTATGTCACTTCCGGTTCGGCAGCAGGCATTGCAAAAGTGAATACATCAGGTGGGCAGGTATGGATAAATCCTTCGTCATTATTTAGCGTTGATGAATACTGGAGCTTAGCTTTTAACTGCGATGAAACAGAACTGATAACCGGAGGCACTCGCCTCACAGGGCTTCCACCGTTTTTCGATGGCTCTGGCAGGGTTTATTCCATTGATCTCACGAACGGAAATGTGCTTAACGGCATTCGGGTTTCAAATGCCATTCCATCATTTCTAATAAATGATCCGAATGAAGTGCGGTCAGTATGTTCATCACCCAACGGCAATTATTATTTTCTTACGCTTGATACAATAGGATCGTTGACTCTTGGAATTTCCTCTATTAACTGGGAGGCATTTAGTGGATACCGTTTCGGTTACGGAAGTCCGAATTACGGATTCACTCCGCAGGGTCAAAGCGTCATTCGCGCAACAGCAACTTACATCTTCACCGCTGATGGCGACTCCATCGTTAAGCGCGACATCAATACGGGGAATGTAGTTGCAGCAGCAGCCATTCCCGGTGGTGGACATGCAACAACTTTATTTGTTCCCGGAACCTTGCCTAAGAATGGAGGTATTGATATAGACAGTTGCGGAAATGTTTATGTTGGCTCGCAGCAAAGCGTAAGCATGTTTGATAACAACCTGAATTTTATTTCTTCCACACCAACACCTTCAGCAGTGTATGATGTAGCAGTTGGTGCAGGTGGAGAAATACTTGCCTGCGGAAATGGATTTGCAACATCGCTCACAATGGGTGCTTGTACGCAGGTACATTTAAACTGCGTTACAAATACTCTTCCGGTTTCTGCATTCAGTGCACCGAATACAATTTGTCCTGGAACGTGTACGGGCTTCACTAATCTTTCTGTAAATGCTACTTCTTATCAATGGTATTTTCTCGGAGGAACTCCAGCTATTAGCACAGATGTAAATCCTGCTTCCATTTGTTACAACACACCGGGCACTTATGATGTAGCACTTGTTGCTACCAATGCAAGCGGAAGTGATTCAGTTATGCTTGCGAATTACATTACCGTCTATCCTTATCCGGCACCGCAAGGCATCATTCAAAGCGCTGATAGTTTAATAGCAAATCAGGGATCTGTTTCCTATCAATGGTATCAGGATGGTACGCTGATTCCCGGAGCTACGGATTATTTTTATATAATCACATCGGGCGGCAATTACAATGTTGTTTGTACAGACAGCAACAGTTGCGAAGTGGAAGCAGCGATCTTTGATGTGGTGGAAGGAATGCAATCAATAAACAATCATCAATCGTCATTCGTTTTTCCAAACCCGGTGATTGATAAATGCACGATTCACAATACACAATTCACCATGGGAGCAGACGCAGTGATTACAGTGTACAATATGTTAGGAGTAGCAGTTCAGCAAGAAACAAGAGGCAAGAAGCCGGAAGCTGTCATCAATTTTCGTTCTTTGAGCAACGGCATATATTGGATCGAGGTACGCGATAGCGAAAAACTTTTCCGCACCAGAGTTGTGAAGCAATAGGTTCCGTTAATCGTACTATTTTTTTTCGCGGCATTCGGGCTCCATATCAGGAATGGATAATCAGTTTCTATTTTCCTCGCTTTAATTTCGTTCGCCATTACGGAAATTATGTCCTATCCTTTCATTTTTTATTGACAACATTTCAGTGAAAATAATTTTTAAAAGTCAATTTGTCTTTTCTGAAAAGATTTTTTTTGCAAAAATGGTTCGGCATAGATATTGAAATCACGGTGTCATAAAACAAAAAAATAAAAGGAGGAAAAAATTATGACACTCATTAAATGGAAAAACCAACCGGCATCTAACATGCCAAACACGTTCAGCGATTTCTTCGGAGATATGTTTAACGATTCACCACTTAGCCGCGACTATTTCAAATCAGTTCCGGCAGTTAACATCATCGAGCGGGCAAATGATTATTTTATCGAGATGGCAGCGCCCGGATTTTTGAAAGAAGACTTTAAAGTAAGCATTGACAACGATGTGCTCACCATTGGTGCAGAGAAGAAGGAAGAAAAGAAAGATGAAACTTCGCGCTACACGCGCAAGGAGTTTGGATACACTTCATTCAACCGCACCTTCACCATGCCTGAGCATGTGGAAGCAGAAAAGATCGGTGCTGAATACAAAGAAGGCGTTCTTACGCTCACGCTTCCTAAAAAAGAGGAAGCAAAAGTGAAACCTGTTCGCGAAATTAAAATTTCATAACAGTAAGTAGAGTAGGATTGTTGTTTGTAAATTGAAGAATGCCGTTGCAGAAATGTGGCGGCATTTTTTTTATGAAAGATTCTTTCAATCCATCAACACAAAACAATTATTGCACGTGTGGCTCGATTCCGCGCACTCCCATATCAACGACCGTGTCGCCATTTTGTGGTTCGAAGTAAAGCGGATCGCTATGCTCAACCCATTCAAAACTTTTGTTAGTTGAAACAGAAACTGTAACTGTACGGTCTGAAGTGCCGGAAGAAGAAATAACAAGAGGTGTATCAAACTTGCCTGTAACCACGCAGGAACCTGCGGGCACTGGAGAAGTAAGTACAAGAGGATTGGGAACAGTAGTTGCCCCAGGAGGTGCCTGTCCTTGACTGACATAAGAAACACCAAACACGTTAGTCTCAAATCCCCAATAGCCTTGAAGTTTATTTGCATTTACAGAAATAGAACTGTCCTTAATGGTATAGTGACCTATGTAAGTATTGAATCCGATAAACGAAGCAATGGTTCCTTGAGCATCGTAAGGAACTGTATTGTAATAATAGCGATAATTGATGTCGTAGTTTTGATAAGCAAGCGAAACGCGTAGCCACTTATATGTTCCCGCTGTAACTTGCGAGAGCGGAATTGAAAAGAAAATCCCGCCATCCGGTGCAAGCACTGCTTGGTCAAAGTCAATAGCCAAGCCACCATGGTCAACTTCAGGTGCACGGTAGACTACATCACCGCTTCCGAGCAAGGTTAAAGAGTCCTGAGCCAGTTCAATGTAATGAGCACTCATTTTATTGAAGTGCGGACTCTGAGCGCCATGCCCCGCCGGAACTCCTGTGGGAACACCAAAGCTATTTAACCGTGTTTGTGTACTGTCGAAATGAAATTTGAAAATCAACTTCGCTTCTGTAGTAGTAGTTGTCGATGTTGCATCATCTTTTTTCGAACAGGAAAAAAGGATGACGATGAAAATGAATAGTAAGTAGCGCATGAATTATTTGTTTGAAATGAATGACTGCGAATTGTTGATGCAAAACTATCAAATTAAAAACAGCCAGATGTTTTTATCCGTGTGATAAATTGAACATTTGATTTTATAATGCTGACTCATTTGTTGATTAGCAAGTACACGTATTTCGTACATTCGCCTTCGTGAAAAAAGAAAAACCAATCATTCTTGTTACCAATGACGATGGAGTAACTGCACCGGGATTACGGGCGCTTGTTACAGCGATGTCCGAACTTGGCGAAGTTGTTATTGTGGCACCGGACAGTCCGCAATCGGGAATGGGACATGCCATTACTATAAACAATCTTTTGCGTCTTGATCAATTGCGAGAGCATGAGAATCATAAATGGTATCAATGCTCCGGTACTCCGGTTGATTGTGTAAAAATTGCAATTGATAAAATTCTTCATCGTAAACCGGATCTGTGTGTGTCGGGAATCAATCATGGATCCAATTCTTCCATCAATGTAATTTATTCGGGCACGATGAGCGCAGCAATGGAGGGGGCTATTGAAGGAATTCCCAGCATCGGATTTTCACTACTTAACTACGCATTGGATGCTGATTTCAGCGGAGCAATAAAATATGCAAAAAAGATTGCCAGAAATGTTCTTGAGCATGGTTTGCCCGAAGGAACTTTGTTGAATGTAAATATTCCCAAAAATCCTGTCAGCGAAATTAAAGGAGTGAAAGTTTGTCGTCAGGCAATGGCAAAGTGGGAAGAGAAATTTGATGAGCGCCTCGATCCAAACAAACGGAAATACTATTGGCTCACCGGAAAGTTTATCAATTACGATAATGGAGAAGACACGGATGAATGGGCATTGAAGAACGGATACGTGAGCGTAGTGCCTGTGCAATTTGACTTCACAGCCCATCATGCAATCTCTTTTCTTAATAAATTAAACTACGATGTGGAATAAGATTGCTGGCGATAATTTTCTACTTGGTTTATTTGTTGGAATTATTTCTCTTGTTCTAAGTTATCTTTTGTTGCGATACATGCGTTTGATGATGGTTCAACATTACGGTAACCCATATTTTTTCCCTTCTCCGAGAGTGGAACTTATTTGCATTCTAATAAACATTCTTCTTTTTCGTTTTTCAGTTGTGAATTGCAAAAAAGAAAAAATGGGTAAAGGAATTTTATTCAGCACGGTAATTATTTCATTGACATACTTCTTTTTGTTTTATAGATTCAATTTTCGTTTACCATGATGAAGCGATTTGATAAAATGACTGTTGGTTTGTTTGGTGGCTTACTTGCTCCGGTACTGGCGTTCATTGTCTATTTTAAAATTCACGACTCTCAAATGTCGCTCGCTGATGTGCTACATCGATTGATTGAATCGAAAGTGATTTCATATTACGTCAGTTTGTGTGCAATTGCAAACCTTGCTGTGTTTTTCTTTTTCCTTCGACTCAACGCTGATCATGCAGCACGCGGAGTGCTTGGCGCAACAATCGTTTACGCCTTCATCGTCTTATTCTTAAAGCTGAAATGAATTATTACCTCATAGCGGGAGAAGCATCGGGTGATATGCACGCTGCAAACCTTATGAAAGAGTTGAAGCAAGTTGATGCTCATCCAACATTTCGTTTTTGGGGAGGAGATTTGATGGAGAAGGAGGGAGGCACCCTAGTGAAACATTACCGCGAACTTGCATTCATGGGCTTCACTGAAGTGGTAATGAACCTCCGCACCATTCTTCGGAACATTGAGTTTTGTAAAAAAGATATTCTTGAGAATAAGCCCGATTCTTTGATACTCATTGACTACCCCGGCTTTAATCTCCGCATTGCAGAGTTCGCAAAACGACAAGGCATAAAATTTTTTTATTACATCTCTCCGCAAGTGTGGGCATGGAAACAGTCGCGCGTTCATAAAATTAAAAAGGTTGTTGACCGAATGTTCGTCATTCTCCCTTTCGAGAAGGAATTTTACCAAAAGTTTAATTACAAAGTTGACTTTGTCGGGCATCCGCTGCTTGATGCTATAGAAAACATAAAAACAAAAGGTCAAACGAAGAAAGATTTTTTGAAGGAATGTAACCTCGATGATAAACCCATCGTTGCGCTCCTACCCGGCAGCCGCAGGCAGGAAATCTCTGTAATGCTCCCGCTGATGTTGTCAGTTGTTGATGATTTTCCTGAACATCAGTTTGTAATTGCGGCAGCGCCATCACTTCCCAAAGATTTCTTTTCTGAGATAATCGGAAAAAATAAAGTGAGTGTTGTAACGGGGCAAACCTATTCTCTGCTTGCACATGCAAGCGCTGGCTTGATTACTTCCGGCACTGCAACGTTGGAAACTGCACTGCTTGATGTACCGGAAGTAGTGTGTTACAAAGGCGGTTTGATTTCTTATTTAATTGCTCGCATGTTGGTGAAAGTTGATTTCATTTCTCTTGTCAATCTCATCATGAAAAAAGAAGTAGTAAAGGAATTGATTCAAAATGAACTTACTTCTCATAATTTAAAAAGGGAATTGCGTTTGATCCTTTCTGACGAGAAGAAGATTGCGGAGATGAGAGACGAATTCTCCGAGCTTAGGAAAAAATTAGGGGGCCCAGGTGCATCAGCGAAAACCGCTCAACTGATCTTTGAGGAAATGACTATTCGGAAATAGTTTTTTTTCACCTATTGAAAAATTTATTTGGATAGCATTTCCCAGCTTTCTACTTTGTCGCATTAAAAATTCGTGGCATGAATTACTGGAATGAAACCCCTTTATTCCGTTTTCTGTTAATTTTTATTGGCGGCATTTTGCTTGCCGTATATTTTCCATTTTTTAGTTTTAAAGTAACGCTCATTCTTTGTATTGTTTTCATTTTTCAGTTCTTCATTCTCTTTTTTATCAGCCGTAGCTTTAGCGACTATCGGAGAAGATGGTTGCCGGGAGTAGTTTCATATCTGGCAGTCTTTCTTGCTGGATATGTGCTCACATATCTTAGTACTGAAAAAAATTATCCGGAGCATTTCAGAAACTTTTCAAGTCCTTCTTTTTACATCGGCTACTTGGAGGAGCCAGCCGATGAAAAAGCAACCAGTGAAAAAACCATTCTGAAAATTCAATTTGTAAATGAAAACGGGAAATGGATTTCTACTACTGGAAATTGTCTTGTTTATTTTGCAAAGGATTCACTCTCGGAGCAATTGAGATACGGAGATGAGATTTTGTTTACTGAAAAGCCCACTGAAGTCCCTCTCGCTTCCAATCCATCGCAATTTGATTACAAGCGTTGGCTCGGTTTCAATAAAATTTTTGACCAGGTGCACATTAGCGCTGGTGGATGGAGATTGATAGATAGTCACAAGGGTTATTCATTGCTTGAATTTTCTTTTTCTCTTCGGGAGAAATTCCTGAGAGTTTTTCGCGAAAATTATGTAACCGGTCAGGACTACGCTGTGCTCTCGGCACTTATACTTGGTTACGAAGGTGACATTGACCAGGAAACAATCAATGCATATGCGGCATCGGGTGCACTGCACGTATTGTCTGTTTCAGGACTGCATGTCGGAATTATTTACATGGCTATAAATATTCTACTCTCATTTCTCAACTACAACAGGCGCACAAGATTATTCAAATCAATCATTATCATTTTATTTTTATGGTTCTACGCAATGCTCACGGGGTTATCTCCATCTGTATTGCGATCGGCTGCTATGCTTTCGTTCATTGTTGTCGGAAATATGTTCAGGCAGCGAACTAACCTTTACAACACGCTTGCCGCTTCTGCATTTTTTTTGCTTGGGCTCAATCCCTATCTTCTCATGCAGGTAGGTTTTCAATTGTCCTATGTGGCCGTACTGGGAATTATTTTTCTTCAGAAGACAATTCATCGCTGGATTGATCCTCCCACTTGGTTTCTTAGACAAGTGTGGAGTATAACTTCTGTTTCAATAGCGGCACAGACAGCAACATTTCCGCTCGGTTTATTGTATTTCCATCAGTTTCCGAACTACTTTCTTTTTTCTAATCTAATAATTATACCTGCCTCAACGGTGATCATTTTCGGTGGAATTTTTTTGCTTGCCATTTCATGGTGGCATTCGGTGGCTATAATTGCGGGAATTCTTCTGGGTTACATAGTTCATGGAATGAACTGGGTTGCACTTTTTGTTGAGAAGCTTCCCTGGTCTATGATTACCGGCATTTCAATTTCTGTTTTTGAAACTTGGGTCATTTATATTTCCATTAGTGCAATTGTTGCATTTTTCTTTTCGAAAGAAGCAAAATATTTTTTGCTTGCTGTTGTGACAATTGTTTTTATTCTGGCTAGCCAGATTATGGAATCGAAGGAGCAACGTGAACAAAAACAGTTGATTGTTTATAGTATCAAAGGAAAAGCATTTCTCAACATTATTGATGGAAGAGAGAATTTTGTATTGACTGATTCCGGCACATTGAACAACAGAAGCTTGATGCTTTTTAATGTTTATCATTATTGGTGGGATTGCGGAGAAAGCGAAAATAAAATTATTGTAATGAATGATTCTTTCTATCAATCTGATAAATTAGCGCTGAATAGGGGAATAATTTATTGGAACAACTTCAGAATTGCAAGAATAAATGATACAGCAGCCCTGAAGAGTTTAAATTCCCAGATTGATGTCGACTTTGTTATTATCTCAAACAATCTTCGCACAAAATTAAAATATGTGATGGATCATTTTACTTTTAAGAAGCTGATAATTGACTCTTCCAACTCACTCGGTAAAACAAAGCGTTGGATACAGGAAGCACAACAACTTGGCATTTCGGTTTACTCAGTTCAGCTACAGGGAGCATTTGTTTTTGATCATCTGTAATAATAACTTTGAAGCAAATTCAGAATCATGAAGAATATTTATCTTGTACTGGTTTTAGCTTGTGGCTTTTCCTACAATGCTTTTTCTCAAGACACGGCAAAAATTAAAATGGCGCATGAGGCATTAAGCACTGTTCAAAGAAATCTTCACATCGTTTTCTCGAGGACTCCTCCAACTTCCAATTATCCTGGTAATGCAAGCCAAACGTACAAAGGAGATGATTTTATTTACGGAAGAGTTTATTTCTCTAAACCGCTGAAAGATGTGTTGTTTCTTGAAAAAAATACTGAGGGAACGGTGCCTGTAGATGTTTATGTTGAAGATTTATTGAATCATCAATCTCTGTACATTTCTTTTAATCTTAACGAAGATGAGCTGGACAAAACTTTTTTTGATTTTGATATTCTGCCTGACCCCGATCATGTTTTGCGGACCAGCAAAGAGTTTGAGACCGGGAGGTTTTCTTATTTCCTAAATGCGGAAGGATTGGAAAACAAGCGACCTGTTTTTAAATTTACAATTGGTGATGCAGTGGGTTACATTCAGGTGGATTTCTCTTCGACAAACCTTCAAGCCGTGAAGCAACGCGATTTTGCAGCTTATCAAAAGGGACTTAAAGCAACTGGGGGAGATGAACAAAGGTAAGTTTGGTCTTCACTTTATTTTTTTGAACTGATGACATGAAAAAGAAGCAGCGTTTTGAAAAAGTGATTGACTATTTCACTAAACATCGCCCGGTTGCCGAAACAGAACTTGAGTACACAAATCCTTACGAACTTTTGGTCGCAGTAATTCTTTCGGCTCAGTGTACTGACAAAAGGGTGAACATTACAATGCCTGCGTTGCTCAAAGCATTTCCAACTCCCGAAGTAATGGCCACGTCATTGCCGGAGGAAATTTTTCCATTGATTAAAAGTATTAGCTATCCGAATAATAAAGCAAAACATCTTTCTGGAATGGCAAAGATGCTGGTGAATGATTTTCATGGCATTGTGCCTTCTGATGTAAATGAATTGCAAAAACTTCCGGGAGTAGGGCGGAAGACAGCGAATGTAATTGCATCGGTTGTTTACAAACTTCCCGCACTTGCTGTGGATACTCACGTATTCCGGGTCAGTGCGAGAATCGGGTTAACGACCGGAGCAAAAAATCCTTTGCAAACTGAGAGGCAATTAGTAAAATATATTCCTGAAAGTAAAATTGCCATTGCGCATCACTGGCTTATTCTTCATGGGCGATATGTCTGTACCGCACGCAGTCCGAAGTGCGTTGAGTGTGGAATAAAAAATTTCTGCCTCTATTTTGAAAAGAGTTTCCGTTAAGTTGTTCAAAAAAGTAGTTTAATATAATTCGATTTAGTCCGTTCTGGATTTTTTTTTGCTGAATAATTCACAAACAAAAAACCACCTCCGGAAAACCGGAGATGGCTTTTTGAAAACTAATCAACACAAAACGAATTTTATTTCACAGCCTTCGTAGATGCAGGTGGAGTACTTTTTGCAATTGTTATATGCTCGGGCTTACGTTTCTTTTTATTTACTTCCTTGGGTGCGGCCGAAAGATTTTTTATTGATGGCGAAGTAGAATTGGCAACATGACTTGGCGAAGTTGAAACGCTTACAGGTTTTGCAGCAACAGCAGTCGGAGTTTGCGCGTTGCTGTTGGCAAAGGCAAATATTAAAACTGCAGTTAGTAATTTTGAAAACATCTTTAATTTAATTGATGCATCAAAGATGAGAAGGATGCGGTGAAGAAAGAATGAACGAGAGGGAAATAAATTTGAGATTAAGATGAAAATGGAAATACAACCGTAAAACTTGTTCCTGAATTAAGAGTAGAATCAATGTTAATACTGAGGTCATGAAAGTCGGCAATGGTGCGAACGATGGGGAGTCCGAGTCCGAAGCTGGCACCGTCATCAGGGCGAAACCGCTTGAAGCGGTCGAACACCAAGGGGATATTTTCTTGTGAAATTCCTACACCTGTGTCTTTAATAGTGAGCATAAATTCATTTTCGCCTTTAAGACCAACAACAAAAATTTCTCCATTCTCTTTGTTGTACTTCACGGCATTTGAAATAAGGTTGAAGATCATTGTTTGCAAGAGCGAACGATTGCAATTGCGAACTTCAAAATCGCTGCTCCACTGCTGATGTACTTTTATATTTTTGCTTTCAATGCGTTCTTCAATTTCACTAAGCACATCGTTAACCAACGTTTGCAGCATTACAGTTTCTTCTCGCAGGTACTGACGGTTTTCAATTTTAGAAATGTAGAGCAATGCTTTTACAATTCGGCTCAGGCGCGTCAGGGTTTTTTGCGACTCTACCATTTTCATCGCAATGTCAGGGGATACAGTGGGGTCTGCTAATATATTTTCGCAACGGTTTTGAAGAATGGAAATAGGAGTGAGCAATTCATGCGAAACGTTTGTTATGAACTCGCGTTCAATTTCAAAAGCATCTTTTACTTTCATCATCATCACGTTTATGCTGTTGTCGAGATAAGAAAACTCATACGTATTCGTATTTATCTTTTCCGGCTTAAAGGTGCTTGGATGCTGCACATCCTGAAGTTTGCGATTCACGATAGTATAGAATGGCTTTAGCAGAAGTCGCCCGTAACCGATGTCGATGAAAAAGAAAAGAAACACCATGCTGATGAGAAACCAGATGGTGTATTTGTGAAAGGTGGCAGTGAGTGATTCAATTGCCTGAAGTCCTTCACCAATTTCCAGTTCGTATAATTGGTTGTCGTAAATAAAAGTTTTACTCAGTACACGATGCCTCACTATTTCGCCTTCAATCTTTCGCTCGGCATCGAGAAAAATATCTTTGCCGAAATATTTCGGCATTACTTTAATTGGCTTGATGGAAACATACTCTTCTTTAAAAATAGTGTAGTCGTCAAAGCTACAATCCTGATCCATGATGATTTCACGAATGCCGCCACGCTCCACTTCAAGCATCATTCTAGTTTCGCGTGCTTTGAGCCGCTGATCAATGTGACTATAAACAACTTTCTTTAGAATGCCGGGAAGAAAAAAGCCAATCGCAGCAATAATGATTGCCTTCGAAAGGGCATTGTAAAGAGCAAGTTTGAATTGAAGTTTCAACGAATGGAGGAAAAATGAAACGGTTAAGGATCGGAATGATGAAATTCAAAAATCACATCACTGCATGTTGAGCCGGTAGCCGATGCCACGCACGGTTTCGATAAAATCGGAATTTCCGAATGCGCCCATTTTCTTACGGATGTTTTTTATATGCACGTCAATGTAGTTTGATTCATAATCCTCTTCCATTACATCGCCCCAGATGTGCTCGGTTAGCTGGATGCGAGTGAGTACACGGTTTTTGTGCAGAGCCATGTAATGCAGAATGTCAAATTCTTTTTTCGTGAGATTGACAATGTTTTTATCTTTCATTACCGTTCTGTTCTGAATGTCCATCAGGAAATCATGAATCTGAATGGTGTTGTTTTTCAATCCATGTTTCCTGCGGAGTATTGCCTGCATGCGCGCATGAAGTTCAAGCAGTGAAAATGGTTTTGAAAGGTAATCGTCTGCACCAAGATCGAGCCCGGTTACTTTATCATCTACGGTTCCGCGGGCGGTGATGATGATGTATGCAGATTCTTTGCCTGCATCTTTTGCTTCTTTCAAAAGATTGAAGCCATTGTAATCGGGCAGACCCACATCGAGCAAAACAAAATCATAAGAATTCACAAAAACTTTTTCAGATGCGCTTTTGCCGGTGAATGCTACATCGCAATGATAGCCCTGTGCCATCAGGAAAATTTCCATTTCATGACTTAGCTGGCGTTCGTCTTCTACTATGAGTACATTCATATCAGTTAATTTTATTTAGTGAGTTTAAAATTAGTTGGCAGGAGATTTCGATTTCGCTTTCAGAAATAATGAGCGGTGGTGCGATGCGCATGCAATCAGTTGCAAAGAGAAACCAATCTACAAGCACTTTGTTTTCGATGCAATGCTGAATTAGCTGGCGATTCATTTCTTCCGACTTAAATTGAAGGGATAAAAATAGTCCTTTTCCTCTGATTTCTTTAATGAGCGGATGCTGAAGTTTTTTCCTAAACAGTTTTTCCTTGACAGTCGCCTGAGAAATTAAATCTCCCTGGGTGAGCTGATTCAATGCTGCGAGCGATGCAGAGCAACTTACTGGATGTCCGCCAAAAGTGGTGATGTGCCCGAGTATTGGCGAATGTGTGAAGGACGAAAGAATTTCTTTCGAGGAGATGAGTGCGCCCAGTGGCATTCCGCCACCGAATGCTTTGGCGAGAAGAAAAACATCAGGTATTACCTGTTGATGCTCGAAGCAGAAAAGTTTTCCGGTGCGCCCCATCGCTGTTTGTATTTCATCAAACACTAAAAGTGTATTTGTCTCAGTGCAGCGTTCACGTAGCTGTTTCAGAAAATTTTCTTCGGGCAGAATAATTCCTGCTTCGCCTTGGATAGGTTCAACAAAAACGGCCGCTGTTTTTTTAGTAATAAATTTCAACTCATCAAAAGAATTGAATTTGAGAATCCGCACATCGGGCATAAGCGGACGAAACCCATTCTTCAATTCCTCATTTCCGCATAAGCTGAGCGCGCCTGTTGTGCTGCCATGATAGGCGTTGCGAAAAGAAATGATTTCATTTTTCCCCGTAAATCTTTTTGCAAGCTTAATGGCTGCCTCAATTGCTTCGGCACCGGAGTTTACAAAATAGCTACAGGAAAGAGTTGGCGGGAGCAGCGATGCAAGTTTTTCGGCAAGCAGGACTTGCGGAGATTGAATGTATTCTCCATACACCATCAGGTGCAGGTAATCATCGGTTTGTTTTTTTACGGCTGAAATAATTTCTGCGTTGCCATGACCGAGATTGCTTACCGAAATTCCTGAAATCAAATCATAATATTCTTTTCCATGAGAATCAAAAAGTTTTATGCCTTCTGCCTTTACAAAGTGCAGCGCAAGAGGGGAGGGGCTGGTTTGTGCGAGGTGGTTGAAAAAGGAATGACGGAGAGACAAGTAGTTTTAAGTCTAAAGTTTCCCGAAAAGATCGGGGCAGGTAATGTTAAATCTGCGGTAAAGGAAATGATTTTGCAAGTAATAAAGAATAAAAACCTGCTTCACGAAAATGGTTTGGTTGGTACTTCTTCCTTATTCATTCTATCTTATTACTTACATTTACGCCCAATGAAAGTATTGGTAAAAATTGTTTTTGCGATTTCTATTTTTTTCTGTTTCGCTTCGTGCTCCAAAACGGAACCTGCTCCTGAGAAGACAAATTTTATGATTGCAACCATAAACGGTGCGCAGTGGAATCCTTCTTCAATTAAATGCACGCTGTTAGTAAACAGCACGCTGAATTTCCGGGTGATTGATTTTACTGCTACCAGTGGCGGCAAAATCATTACAATGGAAGCCGATGATAATGCTACTGCTGGCGATATGCAAGGCGGCACGCGTACGTTTGCCGCTGGCACTGCGTATTTTGAATACAGCGATGCTGATGTTCCATATCACACCCTGAGCGGGAGCATAAATATTACCAGCGTGGAAGCATCTATACAGCGGGTGAGTGGCAATTTTGATTTTACCGTGGAAGACAATAGCGGCAACCAAGTGCATGTAAACAGCGGCACTTTTTTGCGGGTTACATATACGGTGAAAGCGCAGTGAGAAATTAATATTGAACTGCCCTCAGGGAATCGCACAAGATCAGACAACACCGTCATTGAGCCGTTCACGAACATTATTAAACCGCTCATGAAGGTTCTTGAGTCGCTCATGAATAGTATTAAATGACTCATGAACATTATTGAGTCATTCATGAACAATATTAAATGGCTCATGAAGGTTATTGAGCCATTCGTGAACAATATTAAATGACTCATGAAGGTTATTGAGCCGTTCATGAACGTTATTAAATGGCTCATGAAAGTTATTGATTCATTCATGAAGAGTATTAAATGGCTCATGAACATTATTGAGCGATTTTATAACGGTAGAAAACCATTTTACACCAGCAGAAAAGGGCCTTATTTCTGCCCCCAACCTTTAAATTTTAGTAAATTTGATGTTTTGCCAATAATAATCTTAAAAAGCAGCCAACTTCTACCTTACTACCAAATTGATTACTGAATTTGAATTTAGAAGGAAAAGCCAGTAACATGTTTTATGTAAACGGGGCGTTTTTGTTGTAGCTTTGAGGAATGAAATTTTGGGATGAAAAAAATTCTACTGCTAATTTATTTACTTGCTGCTTTTTCGATTAAGGCACAAGTGACTTTTGAAAAAGTTTTTTATAATCTTGGCTTCGCATCTTTTAGTATTGTGGACAACACTCTTGATTCAGGATTTATTATTTCTGGAATAAAAAACTCTCAGCCATTTATTGCTAAAATTGACAGGTATGGAGATACCCTTTTCACAAAAAGCATTCCTCATAGCGCGGTATACGGTTCGGAGGGGTGCGGAATAGTTCAAAATAATACCGGAGACTATACTATTGGCTTTACATTTGATTCAACAGGCACAACTTCAAATCATTTTGCCTCCGTTTGCACGTTAGACACTGCTCTTTCAACTTACAGTAATTGTCAGACATTTCCGTCAATTGGGGCTTTTGGAACATACTTTATCTATTTAAAAAATTCAAAAGACAAATCCCAAATAGTTTACTTGGTACTCGATTCGGATTTTGGAGGCCATGATTATGTATCCGCCTGTCCATACTTCTATTATGGTCAATTACCAGTTACAAGTTATTATTCAGAAAATCCGATTGCGGTAAATAATTCCGGCTTGAAATATTACGTGGAATTTATGGACGAATACATAACACCGCAGGGAGATACACTTTCGTTTCCTTGCCACACATATAATTCCAATACTATCGAAACATATAATGAACTTTCTTTCTCTTCACTATCTGTTCAATCTTGTTGCACGGCCGATAACGGAATCATTCTTGCCGGAAAATTTCAAGATGGAATAAAGATGGTGAAGCTATCAAGTAGCGGAACAATTCTTTGGGAAAAAGATTTCTTAAACTTAGGTAACCCTGAAGTAAACGATGTAATTGAAACTGATGATGGAGGCGTTGCTCTCAATATCATTAAATATGCTTTTGGCGCAAACAGAATGGGAATATTAAAACTTGATTCAAGCATAAGTACGATTCAATTTATCAATCTCTTCAGTCAATCTATTGGCTACTTTTCAAAATCAAACATTAAACAACTTCCTGACGGTTATGTTTTATTTAGCAACCATCAATCTCTCCCGTATCTTGTAAAGGCAAACATTAACGGAAGAACAGATACTTCTTTTTCAATTACTTCATCCTCTCATGATTATTGCAATGGCGATACGTGTATTCTTTCTACGCAGCAAGCTGCATCATATCTTTGGAATAATGGAGATACTACACAGTCAATTTCAGTAACTCAAAATGGAATTTATTTCGCCCAAACCACCGATAGTATCGGCAACCAGTTTTTATCACAAGGGTTTCAAGTTATTTTTCACAGCCCTTCCATTTCCCTCGGCAATGACACCACACTTTGCACCACTCAATCTATCACACTCAATGCAGGAAATGGATTTGTAAACTATCTTTGGGAGGACAGCAGCACCGCACAAACATTGCTTGCAACGAGTACCACAGCGGATACACTTTCGTATTCAGTTCAGGTAACAGACACAAACGGATGCACTAATGGTGATACACTCCAAATCATTTTCGATATATGCGCAGGAATAAATTCAACCAATGAAAATCAATTTTCATTTTCTCCCAACCCTGCCCGTTCTCCTTCACCATTAGGACCATCTCTGAGTTCGGAGAAAAAACCAAAATAGAAATTTACAATATGGTGGGCTTGGCTGTTCGTCTCCAAACTCCGATCTCCCAACTCCCGACCGAGATTGATGTTCGCGCTCTGCCCCAAGGAATTTATTTTGTAAAAGTGAGCAGCGAGAAGGGCAGTACCGTCCAGAAGCTGGGAATACAATAAGAGATTTTAAGGTCTAAAGTTTAATGTTTAAGGTTAGCTACCGCCTATTCAACCTTTAAACTTTAGTCCTTAAACGCTAAACCCTGATTTTCTCTCCTAATTCTCTTTTCAAAATTCCTATTTTCGCTACCATTTGTAAAAAGCAACCGCAAACGGAGAAAAAATCTCATTTGTAAGATTTTCCGGTTTTTGTCATTAACTATTTTTCGGGTGGCGTACTATAACCATCATATAATTTCAATCAATCTTTAAATGAAAACATTTACAAAAATCATCGCGCTTATCGCCTTCGTAGCCATAAGCCAAATTGCCCAAGCGGGTTCGGGATCTGCTTCTGCAAACAATGCTGTTTCTTCTATTTCGGGTGGTGTTGCTGCAACAGGCAATTCCAATTCCGGTTCTGGTACGCTCCGTAATGGAGGTAATTCTATTCTTCTTTTAGCTAATCCTGTCATTTCAGGACCTACTCTTTCTGTATGTCCTGGTCAGGTACGTACTTACACCAGTTCAATAGTGCCGGGTGCAACTACTTATACATGGGTGGTGCCGAGCTATTGTTCTATTGTATCAGGACAGGGTAGTCCTTCAGTTGATGTAAGTTTCGCAATTGGATTTGTACAAGGTTACCTGAGAGTAACTGCTTCAAGTGCTACTGATATGTCACATCAAACGGTGGTAACAGTGTATTCTACTCCAAGCACACCTCTCCCTATTGATGGACCGGAAACCGGTGCATGTGCAGGTGGCACTTATGTATATTCAATACCTCCGGTAGCAAGCGCCAATTCATACACATGGTATGCACCCACAGGTTGCGTAATTGCTTCGCCAGTTTCAAGCGGCAATCCTCTCACCACTACAGTAACCTCAGTTAATATAACATTCCCTACAGGTTTTCATTTGGGAGTTGTTTCAGTAAGAGCTAACAGCGGTTGCGGTTCCACTATTCTCAGAACAAAAAATGTACGGTCGGTTTTGGTTTCACCCGGTGATATTACGGGCAGGGCTTTCGGCTTGTGCGATGAAAGCAATGAGCCATACTCCATAGCTCCGGTTGCGAATGCAACAGGATATACGTGGTCAACTTTTCCGACAACGGGGGTTACCATTCATAATAACGGAACTACAAATATTACTATTGATTTTGACAACACATTTGTATGGGCTTACTTGTATGTAACTGCAGATAACTCTTGCGGCCATGGCGATACCCGTTACCTAACTTTGTATGCACATCCTGATAAAACAATTATTCCGGGCGGCCCTACAGGTGCTTGTAATAATAACACATCAGCAAGCATTGCATACTATTCGGTTAATCCGGTTTACAACACGTCAAATTATCACTGGACAGTGCCCACAGGTGCTAACATCGTGAGCGGAGATGGCACTACAGATATTACAGTAGATTTTATGGGAGCATCTTCAGGTGATGTTACTTGCAGAGCAGAAAATTCATGCGGCAGAAGCAGCACTTCGGTAAAAGCCGTTGTAGTTAATTCATGCCGTCTTGCAAATGGAGAAGAAAGCCAGATGCAGTTGGGTGCATATCCTAATCCTGCAAAAGATAAACTTACTGTATCCTTCACAGCATCATCAACTGAAATGTATTCCATTCAGATGTTTGATATGATGGGTCGCAGCGTAGTAAATCTATCAGGCGCATCATCAGAAGGAATAAACAAACAGGAAATTAATCTTCAAAATATTTCGACCGGCTTGTACAACCTTGTAATTAAAAAGGGAGATACAGCCGAGCGATTAAGAGTGGTTGTTGAGTAAATTGGTTTTTGGTTAGACGAGGGAGCCCTGCTACGAAAGTAGTGGGGTTTTCTTTTTTTCTCAAATGTGAGAAGAAAGACGCGACTCGAAAATTTCTTTTCGCTCAATAGTTTGTGTTCTGTCAGGTCCTACAGAAATAATACTTACTGGAACTTTGGTGCGCTCTTCAATGTAGCTGATGTATTGAGAAAGTTCAGCAGGAAAATCTTTTTCGTGATGAATGTTGGTCAGGTTTTTATTCCACCCATTCACATTTTCATAGACAGGAACAGCGTCCTCATGCACAATGTCGAAAGGCATGTAGTCAATTTTTTTTCCGCGATAGTTGTAATGCGTACAAACACTCAGCGTATCAAATCCACTCAGCACATCGCTCTTCATCATTATTAAATCCGTAACTCCGTTAATCATGATGGCGTAATTCAACGCAGGCAAATCAAGCCAACCCGTTCTGCGTGGACGACCTGTTGTAGCACCAAATTCATTTCCTGCTTTGCGCAGTTTCTCTCCTGTTTCGTCATTCAACTCAGTAGGAAAAGGACCGCTGCCAACGCGTGTAGAATACGCTTTGAAAATTCCGAACACTTTACCAATGTGTCGAGGAGAAACACCAAGACCTGTGCAGGCGCCTGCTGTAACTGTGCTTGATGAAGTAACAAACGGATACGAACCGAAATCAATATCGAGAAGAGAACCTTGTGCTCCTTCAGCAAGAACTTTTTTTCCTTCTGATAGATATTTATTAATGAGATGTTCGCTGTCAACTAAATTTAATTCGCGTATCGCATCAATGCTTTTGAAAAATTCCGGCTCAAGATCATTAAGCTCGCACGGATAATTCATATTCTTCAGCATCTCGCAATGCTTCTCGCACAAACGTTTGTAGCGATCCATAAAATCTTTTGCCTCCACATCGCCAACACGCAAACCGTTTCTTCCCGTCTTGTCCATGTAAGTAGGACCAATGCCGCGCAGCGTACTCCCGATTTTTTCTTTTCCCTTCATTGTTTCCGATGCGGCATCAAGCAAACGATGAGTAGGAATAATAATATGCGCCTTGCGGCTGATGAAAAGTTTTTTGCTTACATCAACGTTGAGTTTTTTAAGCGCAGCAATTTCTTTTTGTAAAGTAACAGGATCAATCACTACACCATTACCCACAATGTTGATAATGCCGTCACGAAAAATTCCTGAAGGTATTGTGTGCAGCACATGCTTGATTCCATTGAATTCAAGTGTATGTCCCGCATTGGGGCCACCCTGAAAACGCGCCACCACATCATAATGCGGAGTAATAAAGTCAACTATTTTTCCTTTGCCTTCATCCCCCCACTGGAGCCCAAGCAATACGTCAACGGGCATGAGAGAAATTAAAAATTAGAAATAGGAAATTAGGAATTGAAAACAAGGAATGATCAATTCTGAAATTGACGAACTGCAGCAGGAAGATCTTCTGTGATTGTGAAAACAGTGTTGAGTTTTGTGATGATCAGCAATTCTTTGATCTTGTCATTCACGTTACAGATGGTAGTATCTCCACCGTTCTTGCGGCTCTTTGTAAGAATGTTCACAAGCACATTCAGTCCGTTGCTGTTCAGGTAACGGAAATTTCCCATGCTGATTACAAAACTGTTCGTGCCTTTGCCGATGAGATCCTGAATCTCATCAAGCAGTGGAGTTGCCTGTGTTTTGTCAATGAGGTTGCCATTTATTTCAACGATGGCGTAATTTCCTTTGCTGTTTATTTTGTAGTTAAAATCCATGGCGTGAAGGTAAGAGTTTTTCTTTTCTATAAATGATGGTGTGTGTTGAAGAGTTTTGAACACCCAATCCACAGCGGGGAGCAGGGTAGGGGCTTCTATTTTCTGTACTTGCAGGTTCCTGCTTCTGCCAACTCTTTGCACTTGCCAAAGAGATGAAGTGAGTGATGATCAATATTAAATTTCAGAAGATCGCCAATCATGCTTTGTATTTGCTGAATGCGTGGATCACAAAATTCAAAAACATGTTCGCAGTCGTTGCAGATGAGATGGTCATGTTGTTTGTAGGCATAACTCTTCTCATACAGCGCAAGGTTCTTTCCGAACTGATGTTTCATCACTAGGTTCGCATCGAGCAAAAGTTCCATCGTGTTGTAAACCGTTGCGCGGCTAACATGATATTTTTCCCCCTTCAGAAGTTTGAATAATTGCTCAATGTCGAAATGTTCATTGAGAGAATAAATCTCATCAAGTATTGCAAAACGTTCCGTGGTCTTTCGCTGGCTGTGTTTCTCTAAATATTCGGTAAATACTTTACGCACCGATTTTCTTAATTCTTCCTGATGACTCATCGTCTGCAAAGGTGAATATTATCATTCAAATTCAGAATTTCCATTCTCCTCTGTTAAAGTTATCTTTGCACTCTTAAATTTCGAAATGAGCAAGAAGGGAAGAGTTTTAATGGCGATGAGTGGCGGAATAGACAGTTCGGTGTCTGCCGTTCTTCTTCATGAGCAGGGTTATGAAGTGGTGGGGCTTACTATGAAAACATGGGACTATGCAAGCTCAGGCGGCTCAAAGAAAGAAACCGGCTGCTGCTCGCTCGATTCTATTAATGATGCACGCGCCATTGCGGTGGAGAAAGGTTTTCCCCATTACATCATTGACATCCGTGAAGAGTTCGGCAATCATGTTATTGATAATTTCGTAGATGAATATCTTGCGGGAAGAACTCCTAATCCTTGTGTAATGTGCAACACACACATAAAATGGGAAGCGTTGCTGAAGCGTGCCGACAAACTCGATTGCGAATTTATTGCCACAGGTCATTATGCAAACGTGCGAGAAGAAAATGGTCGCTTTGTTGTAAGCAAAGGGTTGGATGACTGGAAAGATCAGAGTTATGTATTGTGGGGAGTGAGTCAGGAATGTTTATCGCGCACCATGTTTCCTGTCGGGAAGTTTAAGAAGACAGAGATTCGTCAGATGGCTTTTGACATGGGCTTTAAGGAACTTGCAACAAAAAGCGAGTCGTATGAAATATGTTTCATTCCCGATAATGATTACCGCGGATTTATCAAACGTCAGAAACCCGGTTTGGAAGAACAACTTGCAGATGGAAATTTTGTAACCACTTCAGGAGAAGTTATCGGAAAACATCGCGGCTATCCTTTTTATACAATCGGACAGCGAAGGGGATTGGAAGTTGCAGTAGGTGAACCGCTTTATGTAACTGAAATTCAACCTGAACAGAATACTGTAGTACTTGGTTCTTTTGAAGAGCTGAAACGTGAACAAATGTGGGTAAGGGACATTAACCTTATTAAGTATGCTTCGTTAGAAAGTAAAACTGAAGCCGTAACCCGCATTCGTTACAAAGATAAAGGAACACACAGCACGCTGGAGCAACACGGAAAAAATATGAAAGTAACATTTCATAATTCCGTTACTGCAGTTGCTCCCGGGCAAAGTGCCGTGTTCTATGATGGTGATGATGTAATAGGTGGCGGCTTCATAGCCAAGGAACCACCTGTCTATGAAAAATAATTTTGCATCAGCCAAAGAACCAATTTCTCTTTTTGGATTCGGTCTTGAACTTTTATCTGCGCTGTTTATTCTCTTCGCAGCAATGTTAGTTTCCTGTGGAAAGGAAACGATCGAACAAAATTCACCTTCTTACAATTACTTTCCTACTCAGAGAGGATCGTATGTAATCTTTGACGTGGACAGCATTGTACACAGCACCGATGACAATGAGAATGATGATTCCGTTTACTATTACCATTATCAGGTTAAAGAAGTAATTGATACACCCTTTACGGATGGTGAGGGGATGGAACGTCAGGTAGTAGCACGGTATTATCGTGCAGACACTACTCAAGAATGGAGCATCAATATTGTATGGAGTCAATCACTTAGTACTGCCAGCGCATACCGTTGGGAAGACAATGTGCCTTATCATAAAATGGGTTTTCCCATCAACACAAATATTGAATGGAATGGCAATGACAAAAACACAATGAATGCAGAAACGTATCACTATCTTGACATTCATCAACCGAAAACATATAACGGCATGAGTTTCGATTCAACACTAACCGTAATTCAAAGCGATGAAAATAATTATGTAGAAAAAATTTATGCCAAGGAAGTATATGCAGCAGGCACAGGGCTAATTTACAAAGAGCGCGATGATCTTCGCAAGACGGCAGGACTTGTTGTTTCAGGCACAGAATTTAAAATGGTAGTTATGGGTTACGGAAAATAAAAACTGTTCATCGGTCTATAAAAGTAAAACGGCTACTCAATTTGAGCAGCCGTTTAGCTTTTATAAACCTCCCGTAAGAAATCAATTTATTATCAATCTGATCATTTCGCTTTGTTCTCCACTTTGCAAGCGAATCATGTACACACCTTTGGCGTAACTACTCAGATCAAGTTCAATCATATTGGCACCTTCCGTTGCAGCTCCTTTTTTAATCATTGCCTCTTTGCCCATCATATCCACTAGCGAAATTGAATACTTATCAGCAGAAACAGCATTAAACTTCACAGTTGCTTTATCGGCAGCAGGGTTCGGATAAACCTGTGCATTAAATTCATTAACAGATCTGCTTACCTGTGCCTCTCGGCAGCTGACAGTAACTGCCTGCGTTTTGGTTCCGCTTTGTCCACAACCATTCAATGCTTTGCAGGTAAGTGTTCCGCCTGTCGCACCCCATTGTACAATAATGCATGAACCTGTAGCAGAGCCAAGAATAGTAGCCCCTGCAGGAACGGTCCAAACATAACTGGTTGCATTTGTTGAACCCACGGCACAGTATGTAACAACATCTGTATTACAAGGTGTAAAGTTGTTGGTGCTTGAAGAAATAGAAGTCGGAGTATTTGACACACCTGTTACCACCAATGTACGAGCGCTGCTGCTTCCGCAGGCATTGTTAGCAATAACCGAAAGGGTAACGGAAACAAAATTAGCAGGAAAATCAATAGTTACTCCGCTCAGGTTATTAGGTCCGGAAATAGAAGCCCCATTATTAACCGTCCAGGTATAGGAAGAAGCAGCAACCGGAGTAAGTACCGGAGCAATTGAATAGGACACGCCTGTTTGTCCGCATTGACCGGCAGCTAAACCGGATATATTTCCCGGAGTGTTTGGCTTGCCGTTCCCCACGCCTTTTGTCCGTGCAGCACTGGAGTTAGCACAAGTACCTGTTGCACTTACACCAACTGTTGCCCCGCCCGGAATGGTACCTCCAAATGTAATGGTCACACTGTTTGAATTGCCGGCAATACTTGAACCTGCCGGAGCAGTCCATAAATAAGTTGAAGCACCAGGTACTGCCGGAACGCTATAAGCATACGTACCACCCGGACATACATAAGTAGGTCCTGTTATAGCACCTGGAATTACAGGGGAAGAAGTTACAGTCATTGACCGTGCAGCAGTAGTCATACAGGCATTGGTTGCAGTTACGCTAATGGTAACACTTGTAAATGTAGCGAAGTCAACACTGATCGAACTACCTGTATTAGATCCGTTAATGGTAGCACCGCTGCCGGTAATTGTCCATGTATAAGTAATTCCCGCCCCAAGAGGCACAATGGAATAAGTAACACCATTTGTATTCTGGCAAACTACCACAGGCAATCCTCCTGTAAAACTTGGCACAGAAATCTTATTTTGGATGGAGAAGCTTCTTGTCAAACTATTGCCGCAGGCATTAGTAGCATATACTGAGAAAGGATAGTAGGAAGTTCCTCCAGGTAATGCGCCAAAGAAGTTAATGCTGACTGCAGTACCACCACCGGCTATCGAAGCGGAACCAGGAAGCAACGAAGTCCATGTATAAGATGCAGCAGTAGGCACAGCAGGAATGGTATAATTAAATATGTTTCCTACACATGCTACAGTAGGACCAGTTGGAAAAGCTGGTTTTGAAGGAGGAGAATTAAGAACTGTAAGAATCATCTGATCAGCTACTGCTGAGCAAGGACCTGCAGGATCATCTGTAGTAAGAGTAAGTGTTACAGTACCACTGATAATATCCGAAGGACCAGGAGTATAAACTGCATTCAATAATGAAGCATCATCGAAAGTACCATCCCCGCTTCTTGTCCATGTAGATGAAGAAGCGCCTCCGCCAATACTTCCTGCAAGTTGGGCAGTGCCGGTGTAGCAAATGCTTTGGTCAGGACCCGCATTCGCAGTTGGTGAAGTGCTTATCGTTACGGTGAACGAACAGGCATCACTACCACATGAGTTCGTAGCAGTACAATTTACAGTTGTTGCTCCTGTTGCAAAAGTTGAACCTGATGCAGGTACACAAGCAACTACTGGTGTAGGAGTTCCTGTTGCAGTCGGATCAGTCCATGTTGCAACGTGATTATCACACTGTGTAATGTTTGAGGGGCAACCACTGATTACAGGGCTTGCATTTACTGTAACGTTGAATGAACAACCATCACTACCGCAAGAGTTCGTTGCAGTACAAGTTACCGGAGTAGTTCCCAAAGCAAACAACGAACCTGAAGCAGGTACACAGGCAACTGACGGAGCCGGAGTTCCTGTTGCAGTTGGTGTTGTCCATGTCGGATTAAGATTATCGCACACTGTAAAATCAGCAGGGCAACCACTGATTACAGGGCTTGCATTTACTGTAACGTTGAATGAGCAACCATCACTACCGCAAGAGTTCGTTGCAGTACATGTTACCGGAGTAGTACCCAATGCAAACAAAGAACCTGATGCAGGTACACAGGCAACTGACGGAGCCGGTGTTCCTGTTGCAGTCGGGGCAGTCCATGTCGGATGAAGATTGTCGCACACTGTAAAATCAGCAGGACAACCACTGATTACAGGACTTGCATTTACTGTAACATTGAATGAACAAGCATCACTGCCGCAAGAGTTCGTTGCAGTACAGGTAACCGGAGTAGTTCCCAAAGCAAACAACGAACCTGAAGCAGGTACACAGGCAACTGACGGAGCCGGAGTTCCTGTTGCAGTTGGTGTTGTCCAGGTCGGATGAAAATTGTCACATACCGTGAAAGATGCAGGGCAACCACTGATCACCGGAGTTATATTGATAGTTACAGTAAAGCTACAACTGGAAGTAAGATTCGCAGGATCAGTAGCAGTACAGGTAACTGTAGTAGCACCAGTTGCAAATGTGCTTCCGCTCACAGGGGAGCACGCAACAATTGCGGAGCAATTATCAGTAGCAGTCGGATCAGTCCATGTTGCAACGTTATTATCACACTGCGTAATGTTGGCTGGGCAGCCTCCGATTACCGGAGCTTCATTGTCAACTACAATTACATTGAAGGAGCAATTGTTGGTTCCATCAATATTGGTAACAGTAGCAGTAACACTTGTTGTACCAACGCTAAAAGTTCCGGCAGCCGGGCTGAATGTAACGGTAGGTGTTGGAGAACCTCCCGTTGTAACCTGACCAAGCAATTGCCCATTGGTAATGGTGGCATTGCAAAACCCGGAAGTATTTATCGAGAGATTACCATTGCAGGTAACAGTTGGAGCGGAATTCGGAGAACCAACTTCAAAATCGCTCATGCTTGTTAAGGTAGTAGTAGTTATTGTTTGTCCGGCAGGAGCAGTTGATGCATCTACCCAAACGGTAGGATCGTATTTCCTTATCTTGTAAGTTGTAATTGCTCCGCCAACAGTGCCGCTGTTTGTGGTATTGGTCAGGTCGTAAGTAGCGGTATAATTGGTAAACGATCCGCTTACCTTTGTCATTGTCCAGTAGTGATCGCACTTTGCTGCCTGATTGATTCCTGAACAATTTCCACCCACGCATCCGCTGGCTTCATTCGGAGCAGAAGCATTGGTTGCCTTGCCACTGATAACAGCACTTGCAGCTCCGGTAGTACTGAGGGTAGCAGGAGCATATACTCCGTTACCAATTTCAAATTTCTTTGTAGAAGCACCGGCAGGAAGATTCCAGACCAGGGTACCTTTTACATACGATGTAGTGCTTGCACCGGTAATATCAGCAGCAGTTGAAGACATGGTAACCGTGTTCGCACCTGTAATTAATTTACCGGCTGTAAAAAGAAGAGATGAGCCGGCAACAGTTCCGTTTACCTGTGCATTGCTGCCAAGCGTAACGTTGCCTGAGTTATTGATCGTAAGTTTAGCAAGCACAGTCGCTAAAGAAGGAATTTCAGGTCCTGAAGTTACCGCAGTAGTTCCGGTGTACGTTACATTTACGGATGAACCGAAAGTTGGTGCAACGGAAATTGAACCACCCGTTGTTGCCTGTTTATCGCGGATTATAGTGGAACCGAAACCCATGGTCAGCGCAGAAGATAACGTGAAAGCACCGTTGGTAAGAGTAAGTGTACCATTTACGGTGGCAGTATTATTTAAAGTAACTCCAGTGCCACCACCGCTGTTATCAATAGTAAGATTATTCATCGGCTGACTGGCGCTTTTGAAATTGGTATTTTGAGCAACGCTACCATTGAAAATATAATTAGCCAATGGATCAAATGTAGAGGTAATAACTCCTGCTGCTCCGAGTGCACCGGTAACAATTCCGTTGGCACTTGCAGAAACTAAAGTAGCACCGGAGTTTAAAGCGAACGTACAATTAGCTCCGCCACCTGTAATTTTAAATGTAGAACAATCCATTATGCCATTTGCAGTAAAAGAACTTGGCGGAATGGTCGAATTTAAAGGACCAATGTTTAGGTTGGTAAGCAACTTAACAGCCGTTCCTGTATTTACAGTGTAACTTGTATAATCAGAATTAGTACCTGCATAAGACAATGTTTGTGGTGATGCAAGGGTTCCTGCACCGTTAAAGACAAAACCGGTTGCTGCGCTTGATGATGAAGTGTAAAAAATTCCTACAGATGCAGCTTTCGAAAAATTACCTGTTATTCTGAATTCATTAGCTGAAAGCGTTGCGTTCGTTCCCCAATCAATAAGTCTTGTTGATGTGGCGGTGGTGGGAATAGTTAAGTCCTGAGTTTGAAAAATGCTGAGTCCACCTGCACCGGTTTGCATAACAATTCCTGAAGTTCCAGTTGTGTTTATAGTTGTGGTACCGGCAATTGTAACTGTAGCGGTTGCCGTACCTCCTGCATTAAGAGTTACCGTTCCTCCTGTTTGAGAAAAAGTAGCGGCAGTGATAGATGTTGTTCCTCCCGAATTAGCAAGTACGTTGAAAGTTCCTCCGCTCACGCTCAAAGCACCTGTAATTGCCAGTGTAAATGTACCGGCATTTCCTGCAGTTGCATTGTTCAGATTCACTGTTCCGCCTGATTGAGTAAAGCTACCGGCCACATTCATAACTGATGCTCCTGTACCACCGGTTCCGTTTCCTTGTAATGTTCCTAACTGCACACTTGCATTGCCGTTAACAGTAAGAGTTTTTGATCCACCGTTTGACACTCTGAAGCTTGCCCCGGTACCATTAACAGTAAAATCGTTTGCAACGGTTACATTGGAGGTCATGGTATAGGTACCGGAACCTGTTACAGTAAGTTTGTAATAATTTCCTCCGCTTGAAACAGGTGGAACAGGTAAGGGCGATATATTGGTTGTGCCGTTGTAATCAACAGTGCTCGTTCCTATAGTATAAAGTCCTGTACCCGGAGAAAATGAAGTGGCAATTCCGATAATACCGGTTGATGAAAATGTGCGGATACCGTTTCCGTTATTGCTGATAAGATTAGCATAATTTGCCGCTGTAATTATTTGAGTTGTTGCCGATAAATAATCTATCGTAGAAGCACTTCCGAGGGTAAGCGAGGTAATGGTGCTTGAAACCGTAGTGAGTGTAGTTCCGCTCAATCCATTCGCATTGGTAGTGGAAAGAGAACCATTTACTGTTACTGTTCCGGTTCCGGTAATTTGATTTGCATTACAGATCATTGCACCGGAAGCAGCAATAACCAACGCTCCGTTATCTGTTATAGTTCCTGCTGTGTGTGTAAATGTGCCATTGATGGTAAGTGTTACACCCGGATCAATTACAACGGTACCGCTTGTAAGAATAAGATTGTTTAGAGTCTGATCGGTAGAAATTTTTAATATTGCAGTAGCACCATTAACTGTAATATCATTGGTAGCTAAAAGTGTTCCACCGCCTGATGCATTTAACTGAAGAGTACCTGCATTCACTTTGGTTAACCCGGTGTATGTGCATGCACCTCCAAGAACGAGTGTTCCTGCTGCATTTACTTTTAAGGTTCCTGTAGTAGCAGCTTTGTTCACGATGGCTCCGTTATAGGTAACTACACCTGCAGCACCTAAAACATTAATTGTGGTAGCTCCTGCACCAACCTGTATAGAATGGGTAGATGCAATAGTATAAATAGCACCGCTTGGCGTTGACAGAATACTTCCGTCATTTAAAATGGTACTGCTTGCATTACCGTAACTGCCTGCATCTGTAAAGCGGCCTTCAACGCCATTGCTGAGAGTTAAAGTACCGGAGAAAGTGTTAGCAGTGTTCGTAATGGCAAAAATTGAATTTGCTGCTGTTCCATTTGCATTGGCGCTTAAAGTAAGCCCACCGCTCGTATTGGAAATAACACCACTGAAAGTCATTGTTGCATTGCTTCCAAGAGTTAATGTGCGAAGAGCGCTTTTTTTTCCGGTTATAAATTGCTTGCTGGATTTCATGGTTAAAACTGTGCTAAGTAATGCCCAACGCAATGCCGTGTGCAAAGTAATACAAAACATTTTGTTCTGCAAGTGAAATGTGGCGAATCTTTGAACAGTACTGCCTTACATGGATTTTAGAGGTTGTTTAAACTTATGGATACAATCGGCTTTTAGGCGAAAAGATTTCGGAGGGTAAGAGAGTTCATTTCACACAAAAAAAATTCCTCCCCCGCGCTTTACGGAGAAGGAATTTTTCAACATACAAACCAATGCTAAAGAATGATCTGTTTAATCAACTGCTCTTACTGAACAATGGTGCTTACCAATGCACTCCAGTTTCCGGTGCCTGAAACTGTAATAGCACGAAAGCGGAAGTACACTCTCACTTCAGGCGTTAATCCATCAACCACCGTTTTTGCCTGTAAGGTAGAAGGCAGATCAACCCACGCTATCCCGTCTAAGCTCTTTTGCCAGTCGTAAGAAGCACGAATAGCGGCTGCTTTTGCGGTGAGAACTGCCGAGCCGGAAGCAGGGCCATTCTTCACAGCCAGGGGTGGCTTTATATGCACTCCGTGAAGTTTCAAACTAAAACCGGATGCTTCAATAATTGCGATTGCAGTAACCTCGTCAACCGCTGCATCAGCAAGACCCTGCACGTAACCTTGCCAATCATGTACATCTTTCAGTACTACATTGTACTCAATGTCGCGCGCGGCTGCACTGCCTGTTACATGTGTACCCGCAGTTGCCTCTGCTGATTGAAGTTTTGCAACGTCTGTATTTACTGTAGCTACCGCAGGAACCGGTGTTGCAAAAAATGCAATACCGTTAAGGATGTCGAGAGAAATTGTTTTTACTTTCTGAATGAAATCACCGACCTTTCTGTATTTCCTGATCAGGAAAACAACAAGAGGTCTTCTTTTTGGATTAGCCATTTTGTTTTTATTTTAATTGTTTAATACTTAGTTAATTTTATTTTTTATGTCTGTGTTTTTCGATGCATTGTTGTAGCTAAGGAGGAATGTCGCTGGCATAAAATGCAGTGGACATCTCCGGACTTAATATGGCGATCTCCGCAGGCGAAACGGACAAGTCACCGGAAACTTTGCCGTTGTCATTAAGCATTGCGGACACGTACTCCATCAAATTGGCAAGCGGAATTGTTAAATCGGAGATCGCTAATCTGACATTTGCCTTTGGCACTGACACATTGGACAAGGGCAGCGACAAAGTCGCGAAGGCCAATGTTGTAGTAGCGATGTGTAATGAGATAGTTGCCACGGCAACTTTTACACTGGACATGTACTTACCAACATTTGCGATGGCACCAACAACATTGGAGTTGTCATGTAACCTTTTTGCATATTTATCTGGGAGCTTTTTCATTTTCTTAACGTTGGTTGTTATTTTCAGAAACCCGTTATAATCTTCTATTCCACAAGCAGCCGGAAACGGGACATGTTTTGTAAAATAAATTTTGGAACCTGGCGGGGCGGCCGGTGCTGAGTGTCTGCCTGTTGTTGATTCACCTCGCGAATGAGAAGCTAAGCCACACGCGTTGCTTCGCGTTAAGACCTGCAATCTCATAATGAGAACAGGAAAAAAAATTAATCAATCTTCCACTCAGAATATTTCGATCCGTATCTTGAAGCAAGAACTTTTTTCAATTTGCGAAACGCTCTGCGGCAGCACTTGCGCACACTGTCCGGCTTGAGGTGCAAAGCCAATCCCACTTCGTTTGTATTCATGCTCCTAATAAAAATCATCTCCAGTATTTTGTGCGTTTGCTCAGGGAGTATATCAAAAAGCCGCAGTAGAAATTTTTTTTCTTCATCCTCTTCAAGTGTGTTGGTATTGCTTTCCTGCTGCTGATCGAATGATTCAAATTCCTTCACGTGTACATAGTGATGCTCTGTGCGGATGATGCGCATGGCTTGATTGTTTGCAATATTGCTGAGCCAGGTGGCGAAAAATCCCTGCTCGCAATACTGCCCGTTGCTGATTTCAATAAATGCAGCAGTAAAAGTTTCCTGCAAGGCATCGTCTGTCAAATCACTGTTGTGTAGCAGGTGGCAAAGGTGCGGACGAAGCCGGGGCCGGTGGCGGGCTTCAATAACAGCAAAACATTGTTGTTCCCCTTTCAGGAAAGCAGCAACGAGTTCTGCATCGCTACGAACATCTCCACCACGCTTGCGCGGTAAAGTAATTTTTTTGAATTGCTTTTTCATTTGATGCTCCATTTGTTCGGAGAATAAAAGCCACCCCGGTTTTTCGGGAAGGAGAACAGAGCATCAGTAGTTCATCTGTTTTATTTGGTATTTGTTAGCTAAACGGAACAGGTGAAAAATTATTGTGGAGTGTAGAAAAAAAAATGTTGGTTGATTTTGCGCGTTTTATTTTCGTCACTCACCCATTCAAAACATACGATGGTCACAATTGTGTTTTGTGACGTGGAAATTGTTTTTAGATTTGAGCGGTGAAAAAAATCTATGTTGTGTTGGTTGTTGTTTTTGTTCTCTTCGGTAAAGGAGGGATGGGGCAGAGTACGTGGCAGAAAACTTTCTTAAGTAGTAGAGCCGTTTCTTATTGTGATTTAAAGCAAACAAATGATAGTGGTTATATTGCAACAGGGAAAATAGGATACTTGAGTGGTATTTGGAGAATCTTTCTTCTCAAAACAGATATAAATGGAAGTTTAATATGGAATAAAACTTATGAATATACCTCGTTTAATGGTATTGCCTGTTACGGCAATGCAGTAGTACAAAATGTGGATGGTAGTTTCGTAGTTACCGGTTCAATGTTAACTGGATCCGACATGGAAATTTTTCTTATGAAAACGAATTCAATTGGAGATACTATTTGGACAAAAGTATATAGTTATTCTTATAGTGGAGAAGGTTTCGAGGTAAAACAAACTTATGATGGAGGATATATTATTGCAGCAGATATTGGAATTAACAGCACTTCTGATTACCATGCGTGCCTTATTAAAACTGATAGTTTGGGTAATGAAATTTGGAGTAAAAAATTTATCTCGGGTCAGTCAACATTTGCAAGCGATGTGGAAGTAAAGAATGATAGCAGTTATATTTTTACTGGCATTGCAGTTGCGAATGGAGGTACTGATTCAAGTATTTTTACAGTAAGTATTGATTCAACTGGAAATTTTATTTGGGCTAAACTTTATGGACCGGCAAATCCAACAAATAGTATTCAAAAAATATTTACCAGTCATTTTAATAATGGAAGTTTCATTATAGCTGCAAACGAATATCTTCATTCATTTCCTTATGCTGAAACCCATCTTCTGAGAATTGCCCAAAATGGTGATACACTTTGGACTAAATACGTTGAAGGGCTTTCGACAACTTCTCTTTCATCTTGTGACGATAATGGTTTCATATTAGGAGGCGATTATTCATTAGTAAAATTTGATTCGAGTGGAGATACCGAATGGGGTAAAGATTTTTCAATTGGTATTTATCAAAGTAGAAGCTCTGCTGTTCAAACTTTCAATGGAGACTTTATTACTGTGAATGAAGTTTCTTTTAATGGAGTAGAAGATTATATTTGCTTAATTAAAACCGAGAGCACTGGCTTTACGTGTAATAAAACGGATAGAGTATTAATCTCAAATAGCTTGTCTTCTCAGGTTTCAAACTTTACTCCTACAATTTCAGTTCCGGTAGCAACGGTTGTTCCTTATGCACTCTTAATGAATAATGTGAGCGGGGAGAACACGGAATGTATTGCACTCACAATCCCATCCGACATACCTATCCCGCACTCCGAAATTCTCCTCTCACCCAACCCCGCCATCTCCCGCTTCAGCATCTCCGGAAATTTTAATGCAGATGAAGCAAGAGTAAGCATCACCGATGTAACCGGACGCGAAGTGCTTTTCAAAAAAACAGTTGCAGATAAAAACAGGATGGATGTGGAACTTCCGTTTTCAGCAGAAGGAATTTATTTTGTTTCTGTAATGGATGGGGACGGTAAAAAAGTTACCGGCAAAATTGTGTTGATGAAATAAAATCTGATGGTGTGATGTGTGTGTGCCCGTAAACGTTGCTAAAATGTACTTGTACAATGGATCAAAAAACAATTCTCATCACCGGCAGCAACAGGGGTATCGGTTTTGAAATAGCAAGGCAATGTGGAAGAAAAAACTTTCATGTTGTTATTTCAGGACGTGATGAATCAAAACTCCGGAAGTCACTCGATGAGTTGCTGAAGGAAAATATTCGCGCTGATAAATTGATGATGGATGTCAGCAGTGCTGAAAGCATAAAACAGGCGGCAGAAAAATTTAAAGCAATGAATATTTCGCTTGATGTGCTGGTAAACAATGCCGGAGTGGGAGTGAGGGGGGACACAGCAATATTAAATAGTGATGAAACCGTTCTTGACGAATCTCTTCTTACAAATAGTTATGGACCGCTTCGGGTAACGAAAGCATTTCTGCCGCTGATACAATCGCCCGGAAGAATTATTATGATTTCAAGCGGTGGCGGTTCTATGACCGATGAAGTTGGAGGATGGTGGCCTGCTTACTGCGTTTCAAAATCATTGCTGAACGCGATAACCCGACACCTGGCTCATGAACTGAGTGGGAGAAATATTTCCGTGAATGCAGTTTGCCCGGGTTGGGTGCGCACAGAAATGGGAGGAGCAGGAGCATCGCGCTCTGTTGAAAAGGGCGCTGAAACTCCTGCATGGCTTGCTTCAGATGCTTCTCAAAAATTAACCGGCAGTTTCTTCAGAGACAAAAATGAAATACCGTGGTGAGGGTTTTAGTATTGCCTGGCTTTTCTCACTTTAAAAAAGATAACACCTGTTAATATCATACTGATGGCAACAAAAAGATAAAATAAACTGCTGTACTTATACGCTGCAGCGTCAGAAGACTTAATTTTCTTTTCAAGAATGTTAAGTTGTTTTGAGAGCGTGTCTGTTACATGCATGCTTTGTTCCAGCCGCAATTCGCAATCGTGCGAATTGTAACTGCCCGTTGTCTTTTCAAAAGTTTTGTAATCCAGGGTGCGCTTCAATTCATCCATAATGTTGTTGTCAAGCGTTACAATACGGATAAGCACTTCGTTGCTTTTTTCAAGATCACGTTTTGTTTTATTTCCAAAAATGCCTGAGTGTTGTTGAATGGAAGTTGTGTAAGCGCTGAAATTTTTTGCCCGTGCAGTAAGAAGTGTTTCCAGGTTCATCCGGTCCTGCATTTGGGTTTGTGCAAAGGCAGTTTGTGCAAGGAAGAGCAGAACGATAACTGAATGAGTTTTTTTCATTGTGAAATTGAGAATTGAATGATTTTATCTTAAAGAAAAATCCATGCCTGATCTTGAAATTTCAAGAAGGGAGCAGGATTTGAATTCAATTTATGTGATACTCACGAATATCTCGATGCTCATAAATCTTTTCACGTTCCCGCGTAGCTGCCGGGCTTAATCCAGCATCTGTCATTGCATTTGCCAATTGTGAAGACGCAACTCCGATTGCCGGAGCAACTTTTGAAAAAATAGTTTTGTAAAGCACGCGCATTATTTTGTAAGCTGCATTGGGTTCTTTACGGGGAGTAACAGGATAAATATAACCAGGCCTGAAAATGAAAGTTGACTTAAACTGAAGCCGTATTAAAATATTTTCTGCGATGCCTTTTGTTCGTGCAAATAAAATTCTGCTTGTTTCTTTTTTGTCAGCGCCTTCTCCGCTGAGAAAACAAAATACTACTGCGGGGCTGTTATGTTTCAATGTTTCGGCAAATGCTTTGGTGTAGTCAACAGTAATGGTTTCAAATTCTTTTTTCGGCACCTGACCTGTGTACACACCGATGCAGTAAAAACATGCATCCATATTTTTGAAATGATTTTCGATGGAAGAAAAATTTAAAAAGTCCTGGTGAATAATCTCCGTCAGCTTTGCGTGCTTCATGCGTATGCTTCGCCTCACGATGGAAGTAACCGAAGAAACATCATCGCGCTTCAAGCAGTTTTCTAAAATCAGTCCGCCAATCATTCCATTGCCGCCTGTGATAATAACTTTTTTCATTCGGCAAGATTACGGAATTGGCAGCTACTTCATCATCTCATTACTTCATCAACCACATCATCACCACTTCGTAAAATAAATTACTTTTGCGCGCTTCCGAATCCTAAACGCTTTCATGTCTAAAAATAAATTGATTCCTTTACGTACTACCCTTCTTGCTATTGCATGTTGCCTTCTGCAAACTTTCTCTTTCGCCCAAAAGCCGCAGACGGTTGATCAGGTAATGGCTGTAGTCGGCAGCCACATTATTCTGCGTAGTGATATTGAAAAGCAATACAACCAGACAATAGCACAGGGTGAAGCACCATCCGAAAATCTGAAATGCGGCATTTTCGATCAGCTCCTTCTTCAAAAACTCATGGTCAACCAGGCGGCCATTGACAGCGTTACTCCAACCGAGGCGCAGGTGGACAATGAACTTGAGAAACGCATGAGATATTACACCAAGCAGATAGGCAGCCAGGAAAAACTGGAAGAATATTTTCATACCACAGTTGTTCAACTCAAGGCAGAACTTCGAGAGACGATCAAGGATCAGATTACCGTGCAGACCATGCAGGGGAAAATTACAAAAGATATTACAGCTACTCCAAATGATGTGCGCGAATACTTCAACAGCATTAATCCGGACAGCGTGCCGTACATTGATGCTGAAATGGAGGTGGCGCAGATTGTGCGCATACCACCCATCAATGCAGAAGAAAAGAAAGCAGTGAAAGCACAGCTCGAAGAATACCGTCAGAAAATAATTGATGGTGGGGACTTTGCTGTGTATGCTGCACTGTATTCTCAGGATAATTCAACAGCAAAGAAAGGTGGAGAACTAGGTCTCTTCGAGCGCGGCTCCATGGTTCCTGAATTTGAAGCAGTCGCATTTAATCTTAAACCGGGAGAAGTTTCTCCTGTCATCGAAACCAAATTCGGTTTTCATATTCTTCAGTTGATTGAGAGGAGAGGAGATCAGATAAATGTGCGGCACATTCTTCTTCAACCGAAAATTTCTGATGCAGACAATATTCATGCGGTTCAATTTCTGGACAGTGTGCGTAATAAAATTGTGACAGGTGCACTAACTTTTGAAGATGCTGCAGAAAAATTTTCTGACGATGAAGAAACCCGGTACAACGGTGGCTTACAAATAAACCCTGCCGATGGTACTTCACATTTGTCTCCCGATAAAATGGATCGCCTTCTATTCTTCCAGGTGGATACGATGAAGCTGAATGAAGTTTCTCAACCGCTCCTTATGACGACAGTAGAAGGCAAAACAGCTTACCGTTTGGTACTGGTAAAAAGTAAAACAAAACCTCACCGCGCAAATCTGAAAGACGATTACCAGAAAATTCAAGAGGTAGCACTGCAGGAAAAACAAAACAAAGCATTGAGCGACTGGATTGAAAAGAAAAGCAAGAACACTTACATACAAATTAACGACTCCATGAATCAATGCGCAACATTGAAACATTGGCTTAAGGCGGCAAACTAGTTTCAGTAAGTTAGAATTGAATTAAAAATTATGAAGAATTATTCATCGGATGTAGAAGCGGTTCAGGATTTGGTTAAGTCCTACCATATGCTTCGCGCTGAAATCGGAAAAGTAATAATCGGTCAGGATGAAGTAGTGCGGGATGTGTTGATCTCCATCTTCAGCCGCGGGCATTGCCTTCTTGTTGGTGTACCAGGTCTTGCAAAAACACTTTTGGTAAATACCATTGCGCAATCACTCGGACTTACTTACAACCGTATTCAGTTCACTCCCGATCTGATGCCTTCTGATATTATCGGGTCGGAAATTCTTGATGAGAACCGCCAGTTCCGTTTTATAAAAGGTCCGTTGTTTGCAAATATTATTCTTGCGGATGAAATAAACCGCACTCCTCCTAAAACACAAAGCGCTTTGCTTGAGTCCATGCAGGAGTATGCAGTAACTGCAGCGGGAAAGCGTTATCCTCTTGATCTTCCTTTCTTCGTTCTCGCAACTCAAAATCCGATAGAGCAGGAGGGAACGTATCCGTTGCCGGAAGCTCAGTTAGACCGGTTTATGTTTAACGTGATGCTTACCTATCCTTCGCTTGAGGAAGAAGTTCAGGTTGTGAAAACTACCACTGGAGATGTTCAGGCAAACATTCAGAAAGTTTTGGGTGCAGATGAAATAAAATTCTTTCAAAATCTTGTGCGCAGAATTCCTGTACCGGATAATGTGTTGAATTATGCAGTGAAACTTGCTTCTCGCACACGACCAAATACTCCGAGCGCCACCAAAGAAGTGAATGACTATGTATCATGGGGCGCAGGTCCGCGTGCATCGCAGTATCTTACCATCGGTGCAAAGGCACATGCCGCAGTGAACGGAAAATTTTCTCCTGATATTGAAGATGTGAAAGCAGTAGCTTCCGCAATTCTGCGTCATCGCATCGTTCGCAATTACAAAGCCGATGCAGATGGAATAAGTGTTGAGAAGATCATTGGCAATCTTCTTACAATGAATTAAAAAAATATAAAATAGCTAATCACTCCTGATTTTTTCGGGACGAAATTATTCTCATGAGTATTCTCGTAAATAAAAACAGCAAGGTAATTGTGCAGGGCTTCACCGGAAGTGAGGGAACTTTTCATGCACTGCAAATGATTGAATACGGAACCAATGTGGTTGGTGGCGTAACTCCCGGCAAAGGAGGAACAATGCATCTTGATCGCCCTGTCTTCAACACAGTTTCTGATGCAGTGAAAGATGCGGGAGCAAATGTCTCCATTGTTTTTGTTCCGCCAGCATTTGCAGCAGATGCAATTATGGAAGCAGCCGAAGCAGGAATTGAATTGGTAGTAACAATCACGGAAGGAATTCCTACAAAGGACATGATTATCGTGAAAGAATATCTTCGCGATAAAAAGACAAGATTGATAGGACCGAATTGCCCGGGCATCATTACTGCTGGAGAATGTAAAGTAGGCATCATGCCGGGCTTTGTTTTCAAGGCGGGAAGAATCGGTATCGTTTCAAAATCGGGAACGCTTACTTACGAAGCAGCCGACCAGGTGGTGAAAGCGGGTTTTGGAATTTCTACTGCTATTGGAATTGGTGGAGATCCAATTATCGGAACAACAACAAAAGAAGCTGTTGAACTTTTTATGAACGATAAAGACACTGATGGCATTGTAATGATCGGGGAAATCGGTGGCGGCATGGAAGCAGAGGCAGCGCGCTGGATAAAATCAAACGGAAGTTCAAAACCTATTGTCGGGTTCATTGCCGGGCAAACAGCGCCTCCCGGAAGGCGGATGGGGCATGCCGGAGCAATTGTTGGCGGGGCTGATGATACAGCAGCAGCAAAAATGAAAATCATGCGCGAGTGTGGAATTTATGTGTGCGAATCTCCCGCAGTAATTGGAACTACAATGGCTGATGTGTTGAAAAAAGTAATGGCATGAAATCGGTTCTGGATTTTCTTAATATTAGGACTTGTTACATAATACTTCCCTATTTACTTTCGCTTATCAAATAAAAAATATTCAAATGAAAAAAATCTACTCTCTATTCTTCGTGTTGACATTTTCTGCTTATGCATTTTCGCAAGCACTTCCAAATGCAAGCTTTGATAACTGGACTACTCATGGAACTTATGATGATCCTGACAACTGGAATACATTAAATCCAAGCACCTACATTTTGGGTGCGATCACAGCACAGAAAGCAACTGGCGCTGATATTCATTCCGGTTCTGCAGCCCTTAAACTCATCACTCTTTATATTGCGATTATTGCTCAAAATGCAAACGGACTTGCCACTACAGGCACGATCAATACAACAGCTATGACAATTGATGGCGGTATTGCATACACGCTGCGCCCGGATAGCGTTACCGGCTGGTACAAATGCGATCCGCAAGGAGGCGACAATGGTTTTGTTGATTTCAGTTTGCTTGATGCTACAGGAACCGATACTGTTGGCTTTGCAGAATTTCTAACTCCCACTACAGCTGTAACTGCTTACACTTATTTCTCGGTTCCCATTGTTTATCATAATGCAAATACGCCTGCTCTTTCGAGGTGCGTGATGTCTTCAAGTGCTGGGTTTACTAGTGTAGTTAACAGCACAATGTTTATTGATGATCTTGGGTTGGTATTTAATCCTAATGGAGTGCACGAACCGATTTTTGGAAAAAACATTGTGAACTATAATTCTGTAACAAATAAACTCAATGTATTCTCGCAACAACATTCTGCAATTTCTGTTGTTGATGTAACAGGCAAAGAAGTTTTCAAAAGCAACATCAAAGCAGGCAACTCTGAATTTATTTTGACCAATCTTCCCTTAGGTCTTTATGTTTATTTCATTACTGACGATGAACGGAAAAATACTTCCGCAGGAAAATTTATGGTGGAATAATTTTTTTCTGATTGAAAGTTTCAGATGAAAAGATTTTTTCTTGTTCTTCAACTCTTCTTATCATTTCAATTTGTTTTTGCACAGACTGCTCTTCTGAAAGGAACTGTGCGTGATACTGATACCAAAGAAGCTATTCCGGGTGCAAATGTTTTTGATGTGAGAGATCATTCAATTGCTGTAGTGTCTGATGAGAACGGGAATTATTCACTCACGATTCCGGAAGGTAAACATGAAATGAATTGCTCATTTATTGGAATGAAAATTGAAACAACGGACATTGATTTCAAAAAAGGAGAAACGGTTGTTTACAATTTCAATCTTGCAGCCGAATCGAAAGAGCTGAACACAGTGGTGGTCTCTGCCGGAAAGTTTGAACAGAAACTTGAAGACATTACTGTTTCGATGGAAGTGCTTAAGTCGTCAGTGATTGAAAATAAAAATGCCAGGAGCATAACAGATGCGCTTGAACAGGTTCCCGGGCTTACTATTCTCGATGGGGAACCGCAGATACGTTCAGGTAGTGGATATTCGTTCGGGGTCGGCAGCCATGTTGCCATTCTTGTTGACGGATTGCCTGCCATGATCGGTGATCAGGGCAGGCCAGAGTGGTCTTTCATTCCCACAGAAAATGTGGAACAGGTGGAAGTGATAAAAGGTGCCTCATCTGTACAATTTGGTTCTTCTGCTTTGAGCGGAACTATCAACGTGCGCACTTCTTTCCCGAAAGAAAAACCGGAGACGAAAATTAAATTCGATTACGGGCAATATGATATTCCGCGAGGCGAAAATACAAAGTGGTGGAAAGGTGCTGCACCTTTTTACGGATATTCTTTTCTTCATTCAGAACAATTACTCAAAAATAAAAATCTTGATCTTGTAATTGGGGCGCAATCTTTGTTTGATCACAATTACATTGGTCCGCCTTTAGCGATGAAAGGTTTTGTATTTAAGTACGATACTACGCTGAATGAGAATGACGTGGCAACTTTACTCACCAGATTTAATTTTGCAGTTCGCTATCGTTCGCAAAAAATAAAAGGACTTGCTGTAGGCATAAACGGAAACCTGATGCAGAGCCATGATAATTTTGCATTGATCTGGATGAATGATTCAAGCGGATTGTACAGGTCTTACCCGAACACGATAACAATATCGGATACACGGATTTTTTATCTCGATCCGTTTGTTGAATATTTTTCGAAGGGCGGAATTAAACATTCTTTGAAGACACGGATTTTATACAACAATGCCGACGATAACAATAATCAAAGTAATCAGAGCACCGTTTATTACGGAGAGTATCAGTTGTACAAAGAGCTTTCTTCTCTCGGAGGGTTACATTTCACAGGTGGCATTGTGCTGAATGAAATACGGTCGCATGCGGAATTATATGCGGGAAGTGGAAGCCCTGACAACGCATTAAATAATTATGCAGCATACACGCAGTTCGACAAGAAATTTAAGGATGTGCTGAATGTTTCTGTTGGCTTCAGAGGCGAGTATTATGAAATAAATAAAAACGAGAATGTACTGAAGCCGGTTTTCAGAGGAGGATTGTCTCTTGCACTTAGCAAAGCAACTTTTTTCAGAATGAGCTACGGGCAGGGTTACCGTTATCCTACTATTACCGAAAAATTCATTTTTACAAATGAAGGCGGCTTATATGTGCTGCCAAATCCAGACCTGCAGCCGGAAACAAGTCAGAATACAGAAGCGGGCATCAAGCAGGGATTTAAGCTGTGGAACTTTTTCGGATATGTTGACATCGCAGCGTTCTGGCAGGAATATGAAAATACGATAGAATACAACTATGCGATCTGGAAACCGGACACAGCGGGATTCAAATTTGTAAATACGGGTAATAGCCGTGTTCGAGGATTGGATTTCTCCGTTGTTGGCAGTGGAAGATTATTTCAAGGCATTGATCTTACGTTGATGGGCGGCTATACTTACGCTCTTCCGCAAACTACCAATCCGGATTATGTGTATGCTACTGATAATCCGGGCCCGAACGGACCTATGCAGCAAAACCTTTCCTTTGCTAAAACGAGTGTTGATACTTCTGATTACATTTTGAAGTATCGCTTTATTCACACTGCAAAGCTGGACGCTGAACTTACATGGAGATTTATCACTATTGGTGGAGATATGCGCTATTACAGCTTTATGAGAAATATTGATAAAACTTTTTACGACCTCGATACTAAGTACCTATTAGAAACTGGCATAACGCGATACCGTGAGGATCATAATAAAGGAATCTGGCTTTATGACGCTCGCATCCGCTTTGCGCTGAATAAAATTTTTTCTGCATCAGTGGTTGTGAATAATGCAGATAACAAATCGTACTCGCTTCGTCCGCTTAAAATTGAATCGCCACGAACAATGGCGGTGCAGGTTATGGCGAAGTTCTGATTGTGCAATTGAATAACGAATCAAGTGCGAATAAACGCATTACAAAACGTTGCTCAGTTTAAGATTGCACAAATTTTTTGTTGAGAAAGTTTCTGGGCTGAAATCATTTTCCATTGTTCAACGGTTTTCTTTGCAACGATTATGAAAGACGATTTTAAGACGCAAGGAATGCGCAAGAAGCTACTTGGAGTGCTTCGCGAAAAGGGAATTGATGATCAAAATGTTCTAGCTGCGATGATGAGAGTGCCGCGACATTTTTTTATGGATAAGACTTTCCTGAATCAGTCGTACACTGACATTGCATTCAAGATTGGAGCAGGACAAACAATATCTCAACCTTACACTGTTGCCTATCAAACCTCACTGCTTGATGTAAAGAAGGGAGATAAAATTCTTGAGATTGGAACAGGAAGCGGATACCAGACAAGTGTTCTTATCCAGATGGGAGCAAAGGTTTTTTCTATCGAAAGGCAGAAAGAACTTTTTGATAGAACGAAGGATTTTCTTCCTTCGATAGGATACAATGCAAGACTTTTTTATGGTGATGGTTATAAAGGGTTACCTGCCTTTGCTCCATTTGATAAATGCCTTGTTACTTGTGGAGCTCCTTTGGTTCCTCAGGATTTATTAAGTCAATTGAAAGTGGGAGGTATCCTTGTTATTCCCGTTGGTGCGGGCGATGTTCAGGTAATGACTACTGTTTTGAAGACAACAGAAAAAGATTTTGAAACACACGAACTGAAGGAATTCAAATTTGTGCCGATGCTTGCGGAGAAAGAATGGTGAGGTCTATTTTAAAATCTATTAACCTTCGCCTTTTAATTTACTTTTTCGAATAGTGATCAGAGATTCCTTTCGCTACTCTTCCCCATCTCTTTGTTGCTGTTTGCGACTTTCTCTTTCAGTTTTTCTTTAAAAGCTGCTACACGTTTCAATACATCAGCATCTGATGTTCCTATGATTTGAGCTGCGAGTATGCCTGCGTTCTGCGCTGCGTTGAGTGCAACGGTTGCAACAGGAACTCCGTTTGGCATTTGTAAAATAGAAAGAACAGAGTCCCAACCGTCAATGCTGTTGGAAGATTTTATCGGAACTCCGATAACAGGAAGAGGAGTGAGGGAAGCAGTCATGCCCGGAAGATGAGCCGCACCACCTGCACCCGCAATAATCACTTTCAATCCGCGATCAACAGCAGTGCTTGCATACTCAAACATTTTATCCGGAGTGCGGTGGGCTGAAACTATTGATATTTCGAAAGGAATTTTTAACTCTTCTAAAATTTTTGCTGCTTCATTCATGATGGCAAGGTCAGATTGACTGCCCATTATAATGCCGACTTGCGCTTTGTTCATAGTTTAGTTTTCTGAAATAACTTTCAAAATCTGCTTCACTCTTTTCGCTTTCTCTTTTGCTTCTTCAATTGTTTTTGCAACAACAGTTACGTGCCCCATCTTGCGAAAAGGTTTGGTTGTTTTCTTTCCGTAAAGATGTACATAAACTCCTTCTATCGCAAGAGCTTTTTCAAGCCCTTCATATTTTGCTTCTCCGGAAAAATCTTTTTCTCCGAGAAGATTTACCATTACTGAAGGAGAAATAATTTCTGTTGATCCGAGAGGAAGATTTAAAATTGCACGAAGGTGCTGCTCATATTGCGAAGTAATGTTGGACTCGATTGTTTGGTGTCCGCTGTTATGAGGGCGGGGTGCAATTTCGTTTACCAGTACTTCGCCTTCTTTCGTTACAAACATTTCCACAGCGAGTACTCCCACTATTTTCGAATCAGTTGCAATTTTTCTTGCGATTGCTTCTGCGTTCTCTTCAATCTCTTTTGAAATATGTGCAGGAGAAAAAAGAAACTCAACAAGATTTGCCTCCGGATTAAATTCCATCTCAACCACAGGAAAAGTTTTTACTTCTCCGTTTTCATTCCGAGCAACAATCACCGCAATTTCCTTTTCAAACGGAATGTATTTTTCAAGTATTGAAGGAGCATCAAATCCTTTTTCAAAATCTGCTTCTGTTTTAATTACCTGCACACCTCTTCCGTCATATCCTCCTTTGCGGAGTTTCTGAACGAACGGAAGAAAGTGTGTGTATTCGCCCAACTGATTTTTCTTTTCAATGAAATGAAATTCTGCCGTAGGAATTTTATTCGTGCGGTAAAATATTTTTTGTGACCCTTTATCCTGAACAAGTCTAATGATGTTCGGTTGAGGAAATACTTTCACTCCTTCTCTTTCCAGTTGCTCCAGCGCCTCCACAGCTACGTGCTCTATCTCGATAGTGAGCAGATCAACTTTTTTTCCAAAGTCATAAACGGTTTTGAAATCTTTAAAATCTCCGACTGTAAATTCATCACAAAGATTTTTACATGGAGCATTAGCATCAGGATCGAGAACAGCATTTGAAATGTTGAAGTCAGTTGCCTTCTGCAAAAGCATTCGTCCAAGCTGCCCGCCTCCAAGTATTCCGAGCTTTAAATTTCCGTAAAATGTTTTAGCCATTCTAAAATCTACATTCTTCAATTTACATTCTTCTTATGTTTCCATCTCCTGTGTGTCCACAACCAAAACTCCGGTGCCGAAAGAATTATTTTTTCGTTGATGTGCATGATGGCTTCCGAAATTTCGTTCTCTTTTGTTTGTTGCGGAGAATCAGTTACCAGTTCGTAAGTGATTCGGTATTTACCGCGCGCAAGCTTTATAATTTTTCCGTAGATGACAGGGAAATCATATTTCACTGCATAACGCTCCACGCCTGTTAGCACAGAAGTATCCTGATTCAGGAATTTCATCCAGTGACCTTTAATCGGATTGCTTGGACTCTGATCAAAAATAAATCCGTAGGAGCAGGGTTCGTTTTTATGATCTTCAAAATACTGAGCAACTTCCCTTACTGACATCAGGGTCATTCCGAATTTACTTCTTGTGTCCTGTAGTTTCTGATCGAAGAATTTATTTTTCAGCGGAAGATAAATTCCCAATGCATGATGCGAGCTGTGGCGGATGAAAGCCACCGCGGGCCACTCCCAGTTTGCATAATGACCTGTGCAGAGGATTACACTTTTATTTTGCTCATAATATTTTTGAATGAGTGCTGTGTTTACCGGCTCCACTTGTTTCTGCAATTGTTTTTCTGAAATGGAAAATGATTTCAGTCCTTCCACTACCACATCGCAAAAGTGTGAGTAGAATTTATCCATGATTATTTTCAATTCTTTTTCGCTCTTCTCAGGAAAAGAATTGCGGAGGTTTTCATAAACTACTTTCTTACGGTAGCCGAATAGTTTGTAAATAAAAAAGTACAGAAAATCAGAAAGCCCGTACAGTACAGGCAGCGGCAGCCATGAAACGGGAAGAAGAAAGAGGTAGTAGAAAATTGCGGAGATAAAATTTGCCATTGCGGGGCGCAAATATAGTTGGGATTTGGAATAATTCAGGATGAGATTATTTCAGCGAATGAAACTGCGTCAACATTCCTTTTTCATCACATTTCTTCCAGTAACAGCGGGGTAAACAGCAATTCAAGGTTTATAATTTAAAAATTAGATTTGCAAAGTCGCTCACGCATTTTACGTATGCAACTTTTAAAATATAAAATCATTTTCTTTTATGCTGTTTTGTCGCTCTCTTCTCTTTTTACAAGTGAGTGTTACAGTCAGATAAAGCATCTTGACTGGAAGCCGGAAAACGAGATAACCTTTTTCACTTATCCTGAACTTTCATTCTCTATACAAGGAATTGCTCAGGATAAGTATGGTTATTTATGGCTCGGTTCCACTGACGGGTTGTATCGTTTCGATGGAGTTTCGTACAAGAGATTTACTCATAGTGATACGGACTCCAATTCAATTGCGGAAAACTCCTGTAGAATAGAAGGTATTGACTCGAGGGGAATGTTGTGGATCTTCTCACTTAACAGTTTCAGTATTTTCAATACAGGTGATTTCAAAAGTGTAAATCATGTTATATCTGATTCTTTCTTTGGCAAGGATGTAACCGGCATGCTTGAGGATAATCTGGGAAATGTGTGGTTTTGTTCATTTGGAAAAAAAAACCTTACTAGGTTCGAGCCGGCAAAAAATAAATTTATTTCCTTCGAAGTACCGGATTCACTTTACAATGATAATAGAGTTTTCGGACTTACGCTAAACAGAGATGGCAAAATTTATCTTGCTGTGGATAATGGTGTGCTGGTTTTTAATCCTTCAAAAGAAATTTATGAAAAGCATATTCCGAATTTATTACAAGATCATTTATCCAATGACCCCAAGCGGGGAATTACCTATTGTATTATAAGCGATCGGTCTGGAAATATTTGGTGCGGGCAATGGGGTGCAAATGGAGATATGTATATTGGAAAATATAACAGGGAGAAAGAGGTGATACCATATTCATTGTTCAACTTTCCGCATCGCAACACTGTGATTAATTCTATCTGCGAAAAGTCAGACAGCGAACTCTGGATTGGTGCAAATACAAGCGGGCTTTTTGTTTATAATAAAAACAGGAACCAATGCAGGGAGTGTGCTCATGTGGCTGATGATGCTTCTTCTTTTCCATATGACCCATCATTTCCAACCGATAATATTTTAACAGACAGAGCGGGCAACACCTGGTATCAACTGAATAATAAACTGGTAAAGGCAGATGCAGGCGACCGGCAGGTAAGGCGGTATGATTTGTCGAAGCTGTTTAATGTTCCAGTTGATAAGAAGGATTTCTCCATCACCTCAGCCTGTAATTCTCTCATGCATGATAAAATTTTCATCACAACATGGGGCGGGGAAGGATTTTACGAAGTTGATTTGAAAAACAAGTTGCTGCGCACAGTGGAAGTGTATGGAAGCGCAGACCACAGCTTAAAAGTAATACTAAAAATGATGCGCGACTCCAAAGGAAATTACCGTGTATACAATATCAATGAACTCCTGACATACAATGAAACCGATGGAAATTTTGCAAAGCTTCCGATACATCCTCCGATGCCGGGGTACTATGGATTTTGTTTTAACGGAATGATGGAGGACTCACGCGGACACCTGCTGCTCGGCACGTTTCGCGATGGGTTGTATGATGTTAACCCGTATGACGCGAGTTACGTTCATTATCCTAAGAGTTTTTACAATACCTCTTATTCGCTTCCTGATTTCCTGCAGCCATGTTTTGAAGACGATAACGGAAACGTGTGGATGAATTCGTTTGACGGCACGTATCTCTTTCATCTCTCCGATAAATCATTTACAAGGATATCATATAGGAGCGGAGATAAAAGTTACAATGATGGAAGAGATTTGCTGAAGGATAAAGAAGGCAACATCTGGCGGACAACTGCTTTCGGGGGCTTTCAGAAATTCAACAGGGCGAAAGAAGTTTTTGAAGTGGTGAAAGCAAATATCAATACCTCTGACTTCAAACTGGACGAGATGGTAGAAGACAACAGAGGGTTTATTTGGATGAATGATGAACATACCATCTATCGCTTTGACCCGCGCTGCAATTCGTTTCTCAACCCATCTCAATCAATGAAAACGAAGATGGGTGAACGCTTTGCTGGGTTCGACAGGGATAACGGAATACTTTATACGAGCAGCGGCAACACACTTTTTACTATCAATACAAATACCTTCGATGGAAATTTAAGAGTCCCCGATATCTTGTTCAATGGAATAAAGGTAATGAACCGCGATATATCATTCGGAAAAAATATCAATGACATCAAAGAGATTACGCTTACTTACGAGAATAATTTTGTCTCCTTCGAATTTGCCGCGCTCAATTATTCGCACAGTGAAAACAACAGCTATGCTTATAAGCTGGATGGTGTGGATAAGGATTGGGTTATGAACGGAAATAAAAACACCGCATCATACAGTAACCTTGCCCCGGGCAGCTATGTGTTTCGCGTAAAGGGCAGCAATAACACGGGCTTATGGAATGAAACAGGGCGCAGCATGACCGTTATTGTTCTTCCTCCCTGGTGGGAAACGTGGTGGTTCCTTTTGTTAATGGCAATTGCGGTGGCAATGACTGTTTGGCTGATGGTGAGAGAATACACTTTGCGCAAGCTGCGCCTGCAGAAAACTGAACTCGAAAAGCAACAGGCGGTTGAAAATGTGCGCAGCAAAATATCCCGCGACATGCACGATGAAATAGGATCCTCGCTAACCAAAATTTCTTTATTGAGCGAAACATTAAAATCAAAAGTGAAGGAAACCGCATCCGATGAAATCATTTCAAAAATTACTTCTTCATCGCGTGGAGTGATTGGGAATATGAATGAGATTATCTGGGCTACCAATCCGCAGCATGATAACATGGCGAGTATGATTTCTTATTTCAGAGATTACATTGCTCAGTTCTTTAATGATACTCCTGTGAAATGTGAAATAAATTTTCCGGAAAGTGTTCCTGACGCTGTTGTAAATCCGGAGGTGAGAAGAAACCTTTTTCTTGTGCTGAAGGAATCGCTGAACAATATTTTGAAACATGCGAATGCATCGGCAGCGGTAGTAGAAATGATTTTATCAGAAAAAGAACTGTTGATGACTATAAAAGATAATGGAAAAGGATTTGTTGAGCAGCAAAATAAAAAATTCAGTAACGGATTGAAGAATATGAAAAAGAGAATGGAGGATGTGGGTGGTAGCTTTGAAATCATATCTGTAGTGGGAAAGGGAACGGAGAGCAGAATAAAAATTCAAACATGATTGTATCTGTCATGCCGAACTTGTTTCGGCATCCCTCTGTTGGAAGCAGATGCCGAAACAAGTTCGGCATGACAATCCGGTTCAATTATCTACTAATATGGTATTGACCACAACTTCTTCACTTGTACCTTTACCCCGAATTTAAAACCTGCGAATGCCGATTAATATAGCCATTGTTGAGGATGATGAGGACATCCGTAACTCTCTTGTAGAAATTATTTCTGCGCAATCTGATTTTAACTGTATCGCTGCTTTTCCTAATGCGGAAGAGTTTACTGATTCCTTCAAACATCTTAAACTTGATGTGGTACTTATGGATATTAACCTGCCGGGCATGAACGGCATTGAGGCCGTTGCTCTTTTGAAAAAACAAAAACCACAGGTTCAGTTCCTGATGTGTACCAGCTATGAAGAGCCGCAGAAAACTTTTGATTCCCTATGTGCAGGCGCTACAGGATACTTGCTTAAGAACAGCGCTTCGGAAAAGATTTTTGAAGCGATAAAAGAAATTCATGCAGGTGGTTCGCCAATGAGTCCGCAGATTGCTCGGTTGGTGGTTGATTCTTTTAATCAGAAGAAAAAACAAAATGATTTGCTTGCATCGCTTACTCAGCGAGAGCAGGAGATTCTTACTTTTCTTTCCAAAGGATTTCAGTATAAAGAAATTGCGGACAAACTTTTTCTGAGTGTGGAAACCATCCGCACTTACGTTCGCAATATTTATGACAAGTTGCAGGTACACAGCCGCACCGAAGCTGTGAACAAGGTTTTTCATTCTTAAAACCGCTTCACCACGGAGCCACGGAAGCACAGAGAGAAATTCTGAAATCAATATTGAATGTTGAATTTCGAATATTGAATGTCGAAGTTTAAAAACTAAGAATCATGAATCAAGAATGTTGATTTAGAACAACAGTAGAGGCACTTTATCATTCATTGTTCTATATTTAAGATTCAACTTTTTTCCACACTTCAACATTCTTCATTCCCTGTTCAATATTCATTATTTGTATTCTGCCTTATCTCTACTAAAGTAGATACCCCTACCTGAATCTCCCTACTCTCATGCGATTGACGAGGGCATAGCGCGGCTATAGATTTGCCTCCGTAATTTATTTACGTGCACTGATGAAAATAAAACAACAGATAACTCCGAGAGAAAAAGAAATTCTTGAGTTGATGGCAAAAGGTAAAAGCACTCCGGCAATTGCCGGTGCCCTTGACATCAGCGAAAAGACAGTGGAGACGCACCGCAAAAATTTACACATAAAATTTAATGCTGTGAATGCATGCCATCTTATTCACATAACTACAAAGGAAGGAATTATCTGAAATCGGCATATCAGGGTTTTCAGGTATTGTGTGAAAATGACAACTTATCAATATTGCCTTACTAATTTATATCAATTAATAATTCTAACTCTAACTAAATCCAAAATGCTATGACTAAACAATTAATTGTTCTTCTGTTTTGCATTGGGTGCTGTGCTGCCTTGCGCGCACAACCCGAGCTTACTAAATCTGTAGTGGCTTCGTCCGGAGGAAATTTTTCCCAGGGTACGTTGTCGCTCTCCTCCACAGTCGCTGAAATGACTATGGTTACAACTTTGAGTGGCGGTACAGCCGATCTCTTCCAGGGTTTTCAAAACTCTGCATGGATGGTGCAGGAAGTTTTTGTGAATCCTGTGGCGGGCAATGAGCTAACTGTTGCATTGTATCCAAATCCTGCAAGTGCATTTCTTAATCTTGAAATGGCTGATGCAAATGCAGGCAAGCGGTTCATTGTTCTTAATGACTTGCTTGGTAAGGCAGTGCGCATTGTTTCTGTTTCTGATCTGCAAAGCAAAGTCCATCTGGACGTAAGCGATCTTCCTTCGGGCTTGTACGCGCTTTCAATTACAAATTCTTCCAACCAAAAAGTATTTAATCAAACAGTGAGCATCGTTCACTAAAAATCAATTTATCTCAAACATTAAAACCAAAATAAAAATGAAAACTCTTAAACAATTACTCTTAACCGGCATAGCGGTGTTGCTGTGCACTACTATGTATGCGCAGGCGCCTCAGAAATTTAACTACCAGGCGGTGGCACGAAATAATAATGTCATTATTGCTAACACAGTGGTTGGCATCCGGATTGATATTAAAGATGCTCAAAATGGAACAATCCTCTATCAGGAAGTGCAAGGTCCAACAACCAATGAATTTGGAATCTTTTCAATTGAAATAGGTAATGGCGCAGTATTTATTGGTTCTTTTAGTGCTATTGATTGGAAGAGCGGAAGCAAATGGCTTGAAGTAGAAATGGATCCAATAGGTGGCAGCAATTATATAAGCATGGGTACTTCGGAATTGCTGAGCGTGCCGTATGCGCTGCAGGCAGATCATTCTCTGGATAGTTGGGTTAAAAACGGTAATTATATTTACAATCCAAATGCAAACAATGTAGGTATTAATACAACTTCTCCGGACAAGAGTTTATCCGTAGGTGGTGGAATGGACATTGACAAATTCGGTCAAAGTGATGGCTCAGATGGCACAGCTAATGTTGCTCTTCTAAACGGGCTTACTTTTTCAGGAGGAAGCGGAGAGGGGATTGCTTCAAACAGAATGAATACAAATCCTAACCAATACGGTATTGACATTTATACTAATAACCTTAAGAGAGCTTCCATAACAAACGATGGAAAGTTTGGTATCGGCACAACTGTTCCCGATAAAAGCTTTTCACTAGTTGGTGGCATGGATATAGATATTTATGGCGCGAGCGATGGCTCTGTTGGTGCCGGAAATAATGCTCTTAGAAACGGAATTAATTTTGGATCGGCAACATCAGGTGAGGGAATTGCTTCTAACAGGAATGGTGCAAACAGCAACCAATTCGGAATAGATTTTTATACAAACTTTGACAGGCAGCTATCCATTACAAATACCGGTAATGTCGGCATTGGGACGGCTACTCCAACGGCAAAGCTTGATGTGCGGGGAGACATAAATCTGAACGGAAGAGTTACTACAGATGCGACTACTGACGCATTCGGTACCTCAAACATGATTCCGGTTGCTTATGGAGTAATTAGTGGTGGTGGAAACATTATCAGTTCTTCCCGAAACATTCAAGGGGTTACTCACGCGGGTCCCGGGTTCATGATAATTGGAATATCGGGAATTACTTATGATGACACCTATGTAACGGTAGTTACCTGCAAGCCGACAGTAAATATTCTCGCGCCTGTCGTAGCTTGTGCAAAGCCAGATGGAAATGGCTTTCAATTGGACATTTTTACATATGCCCTTCCTCTTCTTACTCCGGTATATGCGGCTCCATTGGCAGCTCCTCTTGATAGCGATTTTAGTTTTGTAGTTTATCATCAATAACATTTTTCGCGGATGCCTCTTCCATCTCTCCCCGAAGCCAAACTAACCACGGCTTCGGGGAAAAATGGGGGGGAGAATAAATGCTAAAGACAAATTTTTAAGCAAAAAAAAACAAAACAACGTAAAGCAAAATCAGAACAAGCCAAAGCAAAAAAGAATAAGCTAAAGCAAAAGTATGTTGAGCCAAAGCCAAAGCAGGATGAGCCAAAGCCAAAGCAGGATGAGCCAAAGCAAAATCAGGATGAGCTAAAGCAAAATCAGGATTAGCTAAAGCAAAAGTAGGATGAGCAAGTGCATAAGTTTTAGTCGTGAAAGCAAAAGCAGTATGAAGCAAAGTAATACTAAACCTTGCTTATACACTTTTTACACTGCCTTATGAAAAGTTTGCTTTGCTGAAGAAATTTTTTTCACACACCTGTTCACCTTTTTGCACTTGCTTAAACGCTGTATGCTTCGGTTCATACAACTTTCAATCTTAGTACATCAGCAAAAATTCTAAATCAGTAAACCTTTAAACTCAAAAAAATCATGGCATCACAACGCAGTTATGCAACGCTTAATCAGCGATTCAAAAACGGAAATACACTTATACAGCCATGGGCAGATTATGCTCCCGGTAATGCCCTCATTAAAAAACCCGCGCTGGTAACCTTTGTTGCCGATGTAGATGCGGCAAACGATTTAGTAGATACTACTGAAAACGATTTAGGTATTGCGCGCGGGGTGCGCACTCCACTGGTATATCAAGTAAAAGACACCAACCCCGCCTGCCTGGAAATGCGCATGCGCGGTATTGAAAGTTACCTGCGCAGCGATCCTGATAATAATGCTTTTCTTACCGCATCGAAAAAAGTAAAGGCAATACTTCTAAAAATACGTCCTAAATATGCGAAGAAAGATCCTGCAAATCCTGCAGCCAAAACAAAAAGTCCGATGGAGAAAAGCTTTGCCTCCGCAGTGGGCTACGGCAGAAATGTAATAACGATAGCAACTTCGCTGGGTGTGGCATACAGCCCTGCTGATGCAAACCTATCCGTTGCCGGCATGACTACGCTTGTTGATCTTATTGAAACCGAAAACGGAAACGTGCAGCTCGCACTCGAGGCGTATGGCGAAGCAAACAAAGCGCGCTCCGTAATTTACAAAGGTGCCACCGGCATGGAAAAAAGAACAAGAGCCATCCTGAATTACCTCGCCAGCTTTTCCGGTCTTAAAAAGAGCAACCACTACCGCGAGTTTAACCAGGCGATAAAAGGAACATAAAGTAGACCGGATAAACATAAGAGCTAACCAAAACCTCTTTGCAGAATAGTGCAGAGAGGTTTTTCTTTTCTCATAACTTCTCATCTTTGCGCGCTATGCAGGTTAAAGTTGAGAAAGGAGAGGTGAGTGGAATGGTTTCGGTTCCTTCTTCAAAAAGTATTCTTCAGCGGTACATCATTGCAGCATTGCTTGCTGAAGGAGTAACTGAATTGCAAAATGTTTCTCATTGCGATGATACACTTGCTTGTTTAGCTGCTGTTGAAGCGCTCGGAGCGGAACCCCTAAAGGATTCTAAACCCTTTAGGGGTTTGCAGATAAAAGGATGCAGCGGAAAAATAAATTCTTCTGCTGTAACTATTCACTGTGGCGAATCAGGACTCGCATTGCGAATGCTCGCTTCAGTTTCATCACTCTCAGAAAATAAAATTACTCTTACAGGAAAAGGATCGTTGCTCAATCGCCCTGTCGATTTTTTTGAAAAAGTATTTCCTCTGCTCAATATTAAATGCAACTCACAAAACGGTTTTCTTCCTCTCGAAATTCAGGGACCGCCAACGTTTAAGAATATTTCTGTTGATGGTTCACTGAGTTCGCAGTTTCTTTCCGGCTTGCTCATGATTTTTCCGTTTGCAAAAGAAGATCACGTAATCGAAGTAAAAAATCTAAAGAGCAAACAATACATTGATCTCACACTTCAGGTTATTGCCGCCTTCGGAATTAAAATTGAAAATGATAACTACAAAAAGTTTTTCATCAAAGGAAATCAAACTTACAAAGCATGCAATGCAACTATAGAAGGAGATTGGAGTGCAGCATCGTTTCTTTTGGTTGCCGGAGCAACAGCAGGTTCAGTCACTGTAGAAAATATTTCTGCTGATTCTTTGCAACCTGACAAAGCAATCATTGATGTTTTAAAAAGTGCGGGAGCGCGTATATCTTCAAATAAAAATTCATTAACTGTTCAATCTCCGAATTTCCAATTTCCAATTTCCTTCTTCCAACCTCCTTCTTCCAACCTCAAACCTGAAACCTCAAACCTCAAACTTCAAACCTCAAACCTCAAACCGTTTTCCTTCGATGCCACCGATTGCCCCGATCTCTTTCCTCCGTTAGTTGCTCTTGCAGTGCAATGCAAAGGAACATCAGAAATTACCGGAGTAGAAAGATTGATTCATAAAGAAAGCAACCGTGCATTAGCTTTGCAGCAGGAGTTTTCAAAACTGAATGAAAACCTTATCAGCATTGAGGGAAATAAAATGATTATCAAAGGTGGCTTGAAGTTGAAGAGTGCTGTGTGCGATTCGCACAATGATCATCGCATTGCAATGGCATTGGCAGTTACTGCTTTGAATGTAGAAGGCGGAATTCAAATTAAAGGATATGAAGCAGTAAATAAATCCTATCCTGAATTTTTTACGCATATTGAAAAACTAAAGCAACACTTGCCACCAAGTCACTAACCTGCCTGCCGCAGGCAGGACACAAAGAAGAAGAAACAGAATGCTTTCTTTGTGCCTTCGTGTCTTTGTGGCGAAAAATGATTTTTATAAAATAAGATGAATAGTTTCGGAACAATATTTCGCACACATGTTTTTGGTGAGTCGCATGGTGCAGCGGTGGGAGTTGTAATTGACGGAGTGCCTTCAGGAATTCCATTATCGGTTGATGACTTCAGTGCCGATCTTGATCGCAGGCGTGCAGGTGCAGCGGGTACAACCGCAAGAAAAGAAGAAGACATTCCTGTTTTTCAATCAGGAGTGTTCAACGGTTTCACAACAGGCGCTCCGCTGTGCGTTGTATTTGAAAATAAAAATGTGCAGTCAAAGGATTATGATCAATTAAAAATTCAGCCACGCCCCGGTCATGCTGATTTTGTTGCTCAGAAAAAATTTAATGGCTTCAATGATCACCGTGGTGGCGGACATTTCTCCGGGCGGCTCACGCTTGCGCTTGTTGCCGCAGGAGTTGTGGCAAAGAAAATTATTTCTCATGTAAATATTTCTGCTTCATTGATTGAAGCAGGAGGAAACTCTAACATTGAAGATGCAATTGCTCTTGCCATGAAAAATCAGGATTCAATTGGCGGAGTTGTTGAGTGCAAAGTTTCCGATTTGCCTGTTGGTCTTGGCGAACCGTTTTTTAATTCGGTAGAATCGCTGATCAGTCACGCAGTGTTTTCAGTTCCTGCCATTAAAGGAATTGAATTCGGCTCGGGCTTTTCTTCTGCAAAGATGAAAGGGAGCGAACACAACGATTCCATTGTTAATGCATCGGGGAAAACTGAAACCAATTTTGCGGGAGGAATAAACGGAGGGCTTACAAATGGCAACGAGCTTATCTTCCGTGTGGCAGTAAAACCTCCAAGCAGTACTCCTCAATCACAGCAAACAATGAACATGGAATCTGGTAGAGTAGAGGAATTAAAAATTGGTGGAAGACACGATCTCTGCATTGCACTTCGAGTACCTGTAGTTGTTGAAAGTGCAGCGGCAATGGTTCTGACTGATTTGATGATGCTTCATCAGAAGCCGCTGAAATAAAAACCTGGCGCTTTTCTTAACTACTTTCACGGGTAATTTTCACAACTTATTCTATAATTCTCACAACCTGGAGTGAAACTCTTACGAGTTGCAAGGAAATCCTTACGAGGTGTAAGGAGATCGTCAAGAGTTCTCGGGATTCCGTCAAAAGTTTTGGGGTTTGTTCAGGACATAACTGCGCGCAAAAATAATGATGAACTGCTTAAAGCAAGTAATGATAAATTTCACTACCTTTTTAATAATTCACCCGATGGAATCTACATTGAAGATTTTAAAGGAAACATACTGGAAGTAAATGAATAGGCATGCCTACTACAGGGAATGGACAAAGAAGAAATCATTGGAAAAAATATTCTGAACATAGCACCGAAAGAACTTCATCATGAGATCTCGGAGAATTTTAAAAAACTTGCACACAAGGAAATTTCAGGAGTAAAAAGTTTCAGTTGGAACAAAAACGGCACAAAAATTCCTGTGCAGATAAAACAAAGCATCATTAACTATAATCTTCAACCGGCACTTTTACTTCATGTAAGAAAGACCGAGGATTGATACACTAATTTTCCTTTGCTGAGAGGATTTGAGTGCAAGCTATGAGTGCTTTTCTCCTGATACTTTCTCCTAAATCGTAAGGTGATGTTCTCGTATACTTTCAGACAATCCAGACTGCACAGCAAAAAAAAAGTATCGTGTTCACCCTCCGGATCAATGACACCAAATGGATGGATGCAATTCGGATTCTGAAATCTATAATACGGAATTGAAATTCTCTGCCGTTAGCAAGAGATTTTTTTTAGAACCTGGGCATTTGACTGGCTATCTTGCTTTAGGGGTTTATCTTTATCGTTTTCTTTTCAGAACTGATTACAACGCACCCAACGCAGTCAAAAGATTTGCTTCAGTAACAACCTGCATATTTAGCGTAATTGCCTGTCCGAAGCCAACAATAAATGTTTGCTGATCCAATACATAATCGTTGGTTTGTTTTTTTGCAAAGGCAACCAGTGTTACCGTTTCGCCAATAGGTATAGGTTTTGAAATAAGATTTTCAACCTTCATCACGCTTTTGAAGTTGTGGAAGGAGATAAAAATCTGGATGTTCTGCGTATTTGTTCCGGTTACTGAAAAAGTAACATGTGTATATTGCGCTGTGGACTGATGCGGCTGCGCAGCGCTAACATAACCCGTTGTGGCAGGAGTAATTGAATAAAATCCTGCAACAGGAGCTACTGAAGAGAGCGTATCTACAAAACCGGGAATGATGGATGAAAGGTTGTCCGTCCACTCATTCATACTGCTGTTTTCATACCCGTAATAGGCCTGCATGCCGCTGGTAGTGGAGAGGAGCGTATCAGTAAGCAGAGAGTATGCCCTCCCCGATTTCAGATACACCTCGTTACCGTCTTTAAAAGGGCGCACCTTTATTTCAGCGCTTGTTTCTAAAATAGTATCAGCCGCAACAGATGGCTGCCTGCGCAATATCATATCTTTTATTGAATACAATTCAATAACCTTTAGCTGAAACGGGTAACTTGTAATGTCGCTGTCGTTTGCTGTGCGAAGTTCATCCCGCGTAATGCAAATGCGCGTTCCTTTTTTTGCGGTTACATAGCAACTCCCCGAACCGGAATCAACCTGCAGTTCCTGTTCTTCTTCCTGGTTATCGTTGTAAAACGAATCCATGTTTTGATAATCATCCTGCGGCACACGATCTTTTTTACATGCACCTAGAGAAATAAGCAGAGCCGCCACACCGGCAACTCCAAGCAGAAATAGTGAGTTCTTTTTCATAATCTATTTTTTAATTCACTTAATCTTGTTTGATGCTCCGGGTGTCAATCACCATAGGCAGGGCATTTTTCTCTGCCACCGCAGGCACCCGGATAAATGTAAATACCAATTCGTAAACTATTTTCTTTCCATTTAAAATCATACCCGTCCTCAATAAATGGGCGAATGCAACCTTGATTGCGCACAAGACCAGCACCAGCTTCGTATGCAAAGTTATGTTGTTTTTTCTGACCAGGGGCAAACTGCTCTGCGTTGATCCATTCATTGTAATAACCGGCTGCAAGCAGGTAAAAATTGTATGTGCGCATGCGGTATATTTCATAATGCAGTGCAGCGCCTGCATAAAATTCATGATAATCATTAAACGGAGGGAAATAAGAAACCTGAGGTACTACGAACAAACGGGAAACCAATGGAATTTTAACACGCAGGTCAGCACCAAAACTGTTTGCATGAAAATTATAAATAATACTTCCTCCATAACCCACTGCTTGTTTTTCTCTTTTTACCGCCTGTGCGTGGACATTCTGCCATAAACTGACAGAGATGAAAAGGATTAAAAAAGTATAAATTGTTTTTGTGCGATCGGTCAACATATTTTAAACGAAAGTAATATTAATTAAGGGGGAATTTACTAATTCAATACCGGTTTTTTTACACAGGTTTTTAATTAAAACGGAATATCATCACAAATATTTTAAATCCGGAAAAATTCATTTTGTCATTCTCGAATAATCGAATCTTTATCCTTCCTTTTTGTTAGCCACCAACTGCCATCTTACTCCCAAGCCAAACTGCTTTGAAGAAAAGGAGGGAGCAAATGAAGGGGAAAATTTCCATCTAGCTGAATGGAAAGCATGAGATTCTGAAGTGCTTGAAATTCTTCTTCCGCGTTCCACCGCAATCTTTGCAAATGAGTAACCCATTGCAATACCCAATGGATAATCACTTATCCAATGCACTCCGTTGTTTAACATTGCATAACCCAGAAGGCACATGAGCGAATATCCTAATGGGCGGATGAATTTCTTCTCCGGGTAATTTTCGGCAATTACGGTTACTGTTGCCATGGCAGTAGCCAAATGTCCTGTAGGAAACGCATCGTGTGATGGCACATGCTCAGCATAATCTTTTTGGTTCGGAAAAAAGCGCCAAAGTCCACCCGGCTCATCCGTAGTAAACGGGCTTTCGCGTCCTGTAATGTGTTTAATCAATTGAGTAGCCACACCGGTGGTTAAGATGGCTTCTGTAAGTTCGCTTGCTGTTTGCCGCGCCCGGTAATCTTTGTTGAAAAGTCCGTAGGTCCAAAATCCTGCCGCTATAGAAAAATGTGTCCATCCGTCACCGAGAAAGTACATGGCTGAGTTAATATCCACCGGGCCATTGATAGCAAAATCAAGATTCTCTTTGCCAATGGTGAATTTAAAATCATACAAAGTAGTTTGTCCGCGCGAACCTTTCAGATTCATGTCGCGTCCCAGTTGTTGAGAAGCATCAATGATGGGTTGATCAACTGCAAGAAGGGCAAGAGTTCCTGCGGTGAGTAAGCAAAGATTAGTAAGATCGCCTCTCCGGAAAGATTTTTTTGCAAAGTCAAGGTAATCGCGGGGAATGGTTGTAATAAATCGGAATGGTTTTGGCCGCTGATAAATACTTTCACTTCCATCAGGCATGCAATAGTGCATTTCAGCGGGCGCTGATTTTTTAGATGCAGGAAGTGGTGGAGTACCTTCTGCAACAGAGAAAAAAGAAACCATGAACAGGAAGAAAAAATAAGCGGCTGATTTTTTTTGCAAATGCTCCGGGTTCATTCAAAAGGGAAAATAATTACGAATAGATTAGTAAAGCTGAAGCGAACATCCGGCATAAAATTTTCTATCGGCATAGTTGAGAAAATACAAAGGCGAAATCCTTTTTCGTATTGACTTGAGAGTAGCAGTTGAAGCAGCAGATAAATGATGATGAACGCAAACCTGCCTTCCACAAAGATATCCAAGACAGGCACCGGCAAATACATCGGAAGCCCAATGGGCATGCTGAGTCATTCGTGTAAATCCAACGGCTGATGCAAGCGTGTAAGCAATGTAAGGCACTGCACGGTGATCGCCATATTGATTTGCAAATACTGTGGCAATAGCAAACGCAGTAGTGGTGTGTCCTGAAGGAAACGCATCAAAGGCAGATGGTGGTAAATTAGCTGCATCGCGATCCAGGTGGGATACAGGTCCGTACCATTCGTTAATGTGTCCTCTCGCGTTCCCATAATAAGAGTCCGAAGGCCGTTCTCTGCCACTAACCATTTTTCCAAATTGAGTCCATACAGTACTTGTAATAAGTGCTTCTGCAAGCAATCGCGAAGTTTCTTTGGCTTTCTCATTGTGGAATAAGAAGCTATATCCTACAAACAACCCCACTCCCAAAAATCCATAAGCTCCTCCGAATTCTGTTAGTACAGGACTGGTAACATTGACCAACCTGTTCTTGCCTTTTAATGGCGATACGTTTTTATTAATTGTGTGGTCATAATGAATCAATGCCAATGTAGCAGCAACTCCACCAATGAAGTAAAATGATTGCCTTAGATTCATCTTAAATGGTGCTGTTGCCTGCAAGCCAATGTCAGAAATCAATTCATGGCAAAAGTGCGCCTTACGGGGGATTGCATGCGTATCATCATTTGTCGGGCGAATCTCTTTTATGGAAAATGAGTGAGCCGGGGAAGCAGATGATGACAAAAGGAAAACAGAAACAATTGTCAGGCAAAAAAATTTCTTCTTCGCGCAAAAAAGGGAATAATAAAATGGAGACATGGTGCGTTGCAAATGTAAAATGTAATTGAACATACTAAAAACAGAAAAAGGTTTTAATTAACCCGATCATTTTAGGTTCATTTAACCTAAGAAGCTAATAGCAGAGCAACCTGGAGATTTTCAACTTTGTAGATTTTTAAAATACACGCGAAATAATTTTAAGGAGTTGAACTGGAAACCGGAATAATTTTCCCGTTAAAAAACTTTTGCCCTTCCACAGCAAACTGCGCTATGTATCCCGCCATTTCTTCCGGTGATGTTCCTGCTTTGAAAGCAGGAAATGCAGCAGAAAACATTTCTGTTTGCACCGAACCAAGACATAAACAATTCACTGAAATATTTTTATCTTTAAATTCTTCAGCAAGACATTCCGTAACTCCTGCGAGGGCTGCCTTACTTGAACTGTAAGCAGAAAGTCCTTTAAACTTCGCGCTCCCCTGGAAGCCGCCCATGCTGCTGATGTTTACAATGTGGCTGCGCGATGAAGAAGAAAAATGAGGTAGAAGTCTTTTAATCAGATTCACAGGAGCAAAAACATTGGTGGAATAAACATCCATCCAATCTTTTGCGGTTAGTTGTTCAAACGGTTTGTTGACTAACAAACCCGCATTGTTGATTAGTACATTCATTTCGCCATGAGATGAAACAGTTTTTTCAATCTCGTTAAGAAAATTGTAATCGGAAATATCTCCTGCAAGAATATGGAGTTGTGCTTTTGGGTTTTCTTTTAAAACTTCTACTGATAATTTTTCGAGGTAATTTTTCCTTCTGGCAATTACAAATACCTTATGCCCTGCACTTGCCAGCCGCAATGCAGTGTGATACCCGATGCCCGTACTCGCTCCTGTAATTACAATATTCATGCGTACGAAAGTACGAAGGGAAAAACAAATTAACTTTGCGGTCTTAAATTTATCTTGTGAAAATAAAATCGGTTGTTTTTTGTATTTCACTTTTCTGTTTCCTGCATTCGACAACATCAAATGCACAGCAGGAAAAGCAAAGTTTATGGGATAAGATTTATATCGGGGGCAATTTCGGATTGCAATTCGGCACCACAACCGTAGTGAATGTATCTCCTCAAATTGGCTACCATGTAACCGAAAAGTTTGTGCCTGGCATCGGCATCACATACATTTATTACAACTTCAGAGATCCATACAATAACAACAATCGCTACGAAACAAGTGTGTACGGAGGAAGTGTTTTTGCAAAATACTTTTTCACCCCCAATTTATTCGGACACATTGAAGGTGAGCAATTGAATCTTGAAGGGTACAACACCTTCACGCAAAAATATTCGCGCATCTGGGTTCCATCTTTGTTTGTAGGTGGAGGATACAATCAGCCCATCGGTAAGCGGTCTTTTTTACAACTGCTCATTTTGTTTGAAGTGCTGCAGGATTACCATTCACCCTATTACAGGAGCAATCCTGTGATCAGGATAGGATTCGGCTTCTGATTTTTTTCCTGAACTTGTACACTGTGTGCAGCACAATGGTGAGGAGGATAATTGCAGCACCGTAATAAAATCCCCTGTTCAGAATTTTTCCCTCTCCGGCAACTGCTACTGCGAGTATGATTCCATATACGGGTTCAAGGTTCAATGCAAGTGCCACAGTATATGCAGAAACTTTTTGCAATGCCTGTAAGGAAAGAACCCATGTAAACACTGTACATACAATGGAAAGAATTAAAAGGTAAATCCAATCCATTGTATCAGGCAGAAATTTTTCCGTTGGCTGCACTTTCATGTAAAGCGGAAAAAGAAGTGTTAGAAAAATAAAACCACTTGCAAGTTCAACCAGACTGATGGTAAGCGGTTCGTGCTTCGATGCAATTCCTCTATTAAGTGTGCTGAAGATAGCGCTGAAGAATGCACTCACAATTCCCACAATTATTCCAGCCGATGCAGAAGGATCGGATCTGTAAATGGTGGAAATACCAATCACTGCAAGCGCGCTGAAGAATATTTCCATGTAGTCGAACTTCTCCTTGTAAATAATTGGTTCGATGAAGGAAACAAACAATGCGATGGAGGAGAGGCACACCATTGCAATGGAGATACTCGCTAATTTTATGGAAGCATAAAAAGCAACCCAGTGCAGCATTACGAGTATTCCGATGCCGCTGATGTGTGCAAGCTCGCGGAAGGAAAGTTTTGGAATTTTTTTTCTGTAAAGAAGAATACAGCCAACCGCTACCGCACTAATCAACATTCTGTACCATACCAACACACCTTCATTCAACTGAATGAGTTTTCCCAAAAGCCCCGTGAAGCCCCAGAGAAAAATTGCAAGATGCATTTTGTAATAAGCGGAACGCAAACTTGTTTAGGATTTAATGTCTGAAGTTTAATGTTGCGCAAGATACTATTTGCGAATTCGCGTTTAGCAGATCAGCGCGTTGAAGTTATTCATGCAATTGTAATTTGTACTTTCTCTCGTCTCATATCCCATTATACAAAAACAAAACCGCCCTGACGAATCAGGACGGTTTTTCACCATGAGAAAATAAACCAATTATTGCACGCTCCTGCCAATTCAGGATCGTACTACTCTACCACGAGTTTCTTTGTGATGCTGTCATCACCCTGCGATATTTTTATGAAATAAGTTCCTTTTCCTTTATCGGAAATATCAAGCTGATTAAAATATTCTCCGCTGAAATTTTTAAGTGTTTTTGTAAAAACTTCTTTCCCTTTTGCATCTGTAATTGAAATCTGCACATCGCCTTCGCTAACGGAAGCAAAGCTCAACGAGAATTTTCCATTGCCCGGATTCGGATATACTTTCAGTTTTGTAATCTGCATCGAAGTATTTGTTTTTGCATTTTCCTCCTTCGGCAACTTGCGTTTGAAAACAAAAACCTTGTTTCCGTCTTTTGTGGTTATTTCTTTTTCAATCACAGGAGTATCTTCTCCTTTTGCACCATAAAGAATAATGTGCTGGTCGTCATTCAAACTGTCAGGTACATCGTCATTCATTGAATGAAACTGAAAGTTGAAATGTTTGCCGTGCTTGCATTCAGTTTCGTTGCCATCGTCATCTCCATCAAAGAAAAATCCGTTTGATGTTGGTGGCATTGGAGGCATCGGTGTGCGAGGCATCTGCATGTTTAAGTCAAAATCATTGTCACCACTGCTATACATTTCAATGTGCATGTCTTTCATTTCATGATCGAGGTTTTTCATTTCTTCTTTCAGCTTTTTCATATCGTTATCAAATGCGTCCTGATCTTCTTTGCCCATCTTCGGATGCCTGATGTGCATGGTAATATCTTTCTCTCCTCTATCAGAATGGCTTCCATCAAGATCAATGTCCATTCCTTTCAGATATTCCTTCATTGCGGGAAGTTGGTCTGAAGTAATTGTTGTGTCAATCTTAGTCTTCTTTCCGTTTTCATCTTTCTCAATTTTTATTTTGATACTGGAATCGCTTTTAGATTTCTTATTCTGTGCGAATGAAATTGAAACGCTGAATAACAGGATAGCGCATACAAGCACGATCCATGCAAGTATTTCGCGGGGATGCAGAGTGATTGTTGATTTCATAATCTTAATTTTTTGATGAGGCAAAACTACAGTCATGAATTCCTGTTTGGGGTTAATGTGCGGTTAAACTCTGTTAATGTTGGGTTAAAGTTTTTTTGAAGTGTTAATGCGCAACTAACTTTGTCAGCTATAAAATGCTCATGAGTCAAAAATCACCAATCGAAAAAAAAAGTATGGGCATTTTATCTGACAATTAAAAGCAAAGTAGAGACGAATGAAAATGCAACGCATACGATGGGTCATTGCGCTGATGAGTGTAGCACTCATCGGAATTGTCTGTCTGCAGGTGTATTGGATCTCTCACGACATTCATCTAAAAGAGCAACAGTTCGAACAATCCGTGAATCAGGCGATGAATGCAATTGTGGATCGAGTTGAAACGCAGGAAGCATTTTCTATCATGAATAAAAAACTGGTTGCGTATGCGGATCCATCTCATATAACAAATATTCTTGTTCACGATTCCGAATTAATTCCTCCCATCAATATCAGCGATACCGACATTGTTTTTCCTGATTATCCTGAAAGACCTGACGGACCACCGCCACTGCTCGAGGATCTCGACAATGCAGACATCAACATTGAGTTTCATCGTCCGGGAAGTGACCAAACGATCGTCCGTTATCATCACAAGAATTTTTTTCACAGCGATTCATTGAGTACACATCGTGTGCGAACATCAGAAGTTACGCGCATCTTTAATGACTCCGCGGAAATTACCATTCGCAGGAGTGAAGAAAAACTGAAAGCGAAAGTGGAAAAGATGAATCAGCTTATGACTGAGTGGGCGCGCGAGTTTGTAAGCAACGAGCCGAATGTGAAAGAACGTTTAACAAGTTGCGAACTGGACACGATCATTTCCAAAGAGCTTCAGAACAGAGGCATCGGGTTGAAATACGATTACTGCGTGATGAACAATGACAGCAACAAAATGTTGTTGTGCAGTTGCTCCGATAAAAAAGCAAGTGACTTTACAAAGTCAAAATTCAAAACTCAGCTTTTCCCAAATGATATTTTTTCCAAACCCAATTTTCTGGTCATCAGTTTTCCGGGCAGTATTTCGTACGTGCTTTCTTCCATGTGGCTAATGCTTGCGGGCTCATCCCTCTTCACGCTCATAATTCTTTTTGTTTTCATGTACACCATCCAGGTTATCATCCGCCAGAAAAAACTTTCTGATATCAAAAGCGATTTCATAAACAACATGACACATGAGTTCAAAACACCTATCGCAACGATTTCTCTTGCTGCCGATTCATTAAAGAATCCGAAAGTAATTGCTGACAGGGAGAAGATGGATTACTTCACGCGCATCATCCGCGAGGAAAACAAACGCATGAATGCTCAGGTGGAACACGTGTTGCAGATGGCGCAGATTGAAAAGGGAGAACTGACATTAAGAAAAGAAGAATTGAATGTTCACGAAGTTATTCAGCAGGCAGTTGATCTCATTCGTATTCAGGCGGAGTCGAGAGAAGGAACACTTCGTGCCGAATTAAATGCAACACTTCCAGTTGTAAAAGCTGATGCGCTTCATGTCTCCAATGTAATTTTTAATTTACTTGACAACGCAAATAAATATTCGCCTGATAAACCGGACATCACCATCAGTACTTCCGATGTTCCGAATGGAATCTTAATAAAAGTAAAAGACAAAGGAATGGGAATGACGCGCGAAACGCAGAAGAAGATATTTGAAAAATTTTATCGCGTACCTACCGGAAACATTCACAACATTAAAGGATTCGGTCTGGGATTAAGTTATGTCAAAGCCATCATTGAGCAACATAGCGGCTGGATTAATGTTCAGAGTGAATCCGGCAAAGGAAGCACGTTCGAAATCTTTATTCCTCATCAATAAAAAGTAGTCTATAAAACTAAAAATAAGTAACAAGTTTTAAATTTCAATTTATGTTCAAATCAAAAATTCTCCTTGTTGAAGACGATCCCAACTTCGGATCAGTTCTTAAAAATTATCTCGAACTGAATGACTATGATGTAAAGCTTGCCATTGACGGGTATGCAGGCATTGAAGCATTCGCCAAAGGCAACTTTGATGTCTGCATTCTCGATGTGATGATGCCGCGCAAAGACGGCTTCACGCTTGCGCGCGAGATACGTGAGAAGAACGAGCAGATCCCCATTATTTTTCTCACTGCGAAAACAATGAAGGAAGACATGCTTCACGGTTTCCAGGTGGGTGCTGACGATTACATCACCAAACCGTTCGATTCAGAAGTACTGCTCTATAAGTTGAAAGCAATTCTTAAACGCAGCAACGACCGTGGCATTGATCCTTCGCAAAATGAATTCGACATCGGGAAGTATCATTTTAATTTCGACCATCGAATTGTTTCTGCGGATGGAAAAGAGCAACGGCTCTCTCCGAAGGAAGCAGACCTTTTAAAACTTCTTTGTCTTTTCAAAAATGATTTGTTGCCGCGCTCCAAGGCACTGAAAGACATTTGGGGCGATGACAATTATTTTACTGCCCGAAGCATGGATGTTTTTGTAACCAAACTCCGCAAGTATCTCAAAGATGACCCCAACATCAACATCATGAACCTGCATGGAAAAGGATTCAGGATGATTGTGGAGGAGAAGGGGTAGAAGGTTTGTCGTAAGGGTTTTTTTAATTCGAGAAGATAGAGTTGTATACTATTCGAAAATTTAGAATCGAATGGCATTTCATGATAGTTTACCTTTGAGTAAAATTTATTGTCATGAAATTTTTTTTTATTCCACCCTGCTCTTTTTAATAACCGTCACTGCACAAGCTCAAACATTCGACTTTCTTGACATCAACAATGTAAGAGCCCGAATCAATGCCGATGGTGATTTATTTTGGGATGAAGTGGGAACTGCAAGCTACGAAGTTCCGAAAGGCAGCGGACTACATACCATTTTTGCAAGTGCATTATGGATTGGCGGATTTGATGACAATCATAACTTGAAAGTTGCCGCGCAAACCTATCGGCAAAGCGGAAGTGATTTTTGGCCTGGTCCTTTAGATTCTGTTACTGCAAATTGCGACAGTAACTTGAATGCTCAATGGAATAAGGTTTGGAAGGTTAGCAAGGAAGAAATTGATACTTTCATTTTTGAGAATGGAAATAATTTTCCGAACACAAATTACATTGTACCAACTTCAATTCAAACTTGGCCTGGCAATGGCGATTCGGCCTCTCTTCAAGATCACATCCTTACCCCTTATATTGACGTGAACAGCGATGGAAACTATAATTATCTCGATGGAGATTATCCCTGCATAAAGGGTGATCAGGCGGTTGTGTTCATTATCAATGATGCATGTTCCGCTCATGGTAAGTCAGGAGGGCTCCCGCTTCATGTTGAAATTCATGGAATGGCTTATGGGTTTCAATCTTCGGATTCAATTCTCAATAATACCATCTTCCTCAACTACAAAATTATTTACAAGGGCACGACAACTAATGTTAACAATACTTACATCGGTAACTGGACTGATTTTGATTTAGGAAACTATCTGGATGATTACATAGGATGTGATGTGACTAGAAATATGTATTACGCATACAATGGTGATGAGAATGACGAAGGAATTACAGGTTATGGATTTAATCCACCAGCGCAGGGAGTTGTATTTTTAAAGGGTGCCAATGCAGATTTAAATGATGGCTTAGACAATAATAGAGATAGTTGTATTGATTGCACTTTATATCATACTTCTTCCGGTGATTCTATTGTTCCGGATTCTATTTCTCCAGAACAGATAGCAATGTCAAAGTTTATGTACTATTCTAATAACAATGATCCTGTTGAAGGCAGTCCGAGCACTGCACTTGATTACTATAATTACATGAGAGGAATTTGGAGGAATGGGAACATACTAACTTATGGGGGAAGCGGGCATGGTGGAGGGCTTGGAGCAACAGCAGATAGTTGTAGTTTTATGTTTCCCGGAAATTCTGATCCATATTTTTGGGGAACAAATGGAATGCCGGAAGCACCTTGGGATGAATTAACTGCGGGAAATCCTCCGGGAGATCGAAGAGGAGTTGCATCAATGGGTGGATTTACTCTCCAACCAGGAAAAGTTGTCTGCATTGATTATGCTTATGTATTTGCGCGAGCTGATACGGGAGGGCGTTTAGCTTCTCTCGATTCATTGAAAAGTTCAGTAGATCACATCCGTAATTTCTATGATTCACATCCAGAGTTGCAAACGTGTGGTTGTACTCCTCAATCATTTTCTTCTGTTCCAAACATCAATTCAGTTTTCTCTGATGTTTCAATTTTTCCAAACCCAACATCAGGTAAATCTGTTTTACAGTTCGCACTAAAAGAAAGTAGTAAAATCATTATTCAAATTCTTGACCAGACCGGAAGAATTATTAAATCTCATTCTCAAAAATCATCAACCGGCTTTAATCGTTTAGAATTGAATCTTGAAAACATTGCTAAAGGAATTTATTTTGTAAGAATTGAAACTGAAAGAGGTTCGACAATCCTAAAATTGGCTATAGAATAATCATTCCTGAATCCATCTCTTTTTACGTAGCGATTTTTCTCGTAGATGCGCCAGCGGTTTTAAAAAGTACAACCCAAAATTTCCATGAAAAACTAAGTCACTTGCATTTTTGAGCTAATTTTCGATGTAGCGAACTCCTCAGCATAACAAACGAAGTTCTTGGTTTAACAAAAGAAGTTCATGGTTTCAGTTCCTCAGGCAATCCATTTTGGCTATACTTCCTTCATAGCTACCCCATGGATACTCCATACATACTCCATACATACTCCATACATAGTCCATATCATAGTCAGAGTTTCAGATTCCCTTCATCTCGGTTCCTTTTTTCCAAATAACGGTTAGCCATCAACAAATACCTATTTTTGGCTTCATGCTTTTATATGTTGCCATCATCGCCTACATTTTATCGAACATCGTTTCGCTCGCCCTTGTTTTCACCGGCAAGAAATTAAAGCCGGGATGGTTCCGCATGTTAGCTTCGCTGCATCTCATCTTTGCAATTGTTTTTCTGTTCAATCTCTTTACAGATAAAATAGAATCGCCTCGCTATGTTTCATTCCTCGTTTTCTTTTGCTCCGGAATTATTACCGGAGGTCTTGCACTCGGTACAAAAACAAATCTCATTCTCAGAATCTATTTCGGAATTTTCTGCGCTTCCATTTTTGTTTTCATTGTTTCGCCTTCCATGTTGCTCAATTTTTTGCTTACTGCAAATTTTTCCTTCCACAGCCATCTTATTCCCGTGCGTGAAAATTATTTCCTCGAAAAGCAAAGCACTACGTTCAGTTCCGATTCATCGGATGTAAAATATAAACTCATTCAGAAGAACGGCATGTTTCATAAAACCATTGCCCGCGACCTCGCCTTCAACGCAAAGCTTGATTCAATAAAAGTAATTTCGTTTGAAGAAAATAAAATCGCACTCGTGCGCGGATATACGAGCAGAAAAAGTTTTGTTGAAGATGCAATTGACAGTGTTGATGTTTCAATTTCTCTGAATCCGCAAAAGAGAGATGAGATAGAAAGAAGATTGTAAAAAGAAGCCCAACCTAAACTCCAACGGGAGAAACAAAACCAAAACCGAAATGAAAATACGGCTGTTACTTTTTCTGTTTGCAGTTACTACTACCGCAATAGCACAACTTCCCGAAACCGATATTTTTATCAGCGAAGTAAAAAAGCAAAACGGGAAACTTGAATTCTCAACTCCCGAAAATATTACTCATCGCAAGGGTTACGACAACCAACCATACTTTATGCCTGATGGAAAAAGTTTATTGTTCGTTGCAGTGCCCGATACCACGCAGGCAGATATTTTTAAATATGATTTTGCTTCGAAGAAAGTTTCTTCTGTAACGAATACAAAAGAAAGCGAGTACTCACCGATGCTTACTCCTGACGGGAAAAGCATTTCCATTGTGCGTGTAGATACCGACAACGGTCAGCGGTTCTACACGCTGCCTGTTTCAAAAACAACTTTTGCAAACCGTATTTCAGGCACTGACTCCATCGGTTATTATTGCTGGCTCAATGATTCCTCTCTCGCCATGTTCATCCTTGGCAACGCAATGACGTTGCAAACGCTGAATCTGAAAACCAGCGAACGCAAGTTAGTTGCAAGTGACATTGGTCGCTGTATGAAACTCAGCAATGACAAAAAGAAATTCTATTTCGTACTAAAGCAAAACGACAGCGAGTGGAGTATTTTTGAAATGGATATTGCAACAGGAGAAAAACATAAACTGATTTCTACTCTTCAAGGCAGCGAAGATTTTGCATTGATGCCTGACGGAACTTTTTTGTTGGGAAATAAAGGAAAGCTTTTTCAGTTCAATTCTGCCACAGACAAAGAGTGGAAAGAGATTGCAGATTTTTCTTCTGTGCTTGGAGATTTTTACCGCATTTCCGTAAGTGCTGATGGCAAGCACATCGCGATGGTTGCTTTTACCGGAAAGAAACCATAACTACTTGAAGAAAGTTGATTACATCATAGTCGGGCAGGGAATAGCCGGAACGTTTCTTTCATGGTTTCTGATGAAGAACGGAAAAACATTTTTTGTCATTGATGATAAGAAAGAATCTTCAGCTTCGAATGTAGCAGCGGGAATCATTCATCCAATCACCGGAAGAAGAATTGTGAAAACATGGATGGCTGACACATTGCTTCCTTTCGCTCATAATGCTTATCAAGCAATTGAAACGCACTTCAATCAAAAAATATTCCATCCTCTTCCTGTTCTTGAACTTCTTTCTTCAGTAAAGGAATATAATGACTGGATAACAAGAAGTGAAGAATTGTCATCATACATTGAAAGTTCAGATGTGGGTTCTGTGTACGATGATGTTTTGAATCAGGCCTTTAAAAAAATCATCATTAAACAATCTTCATGGATTGATATCGGAACTTTGTTGAGATGTTTCAGGAATTATTTTCTGAAAAAAAATATTCTGCTCGAAGAAAAGTTTGATATCAATCTTTTAAAATTGACAGATGAAAGAGTTGAGTACAAAAATAATTCTTCGGAGAAAATTATTTTCTGCGAAGGAGTAGAGGCGTTGAAGAATCCTTTCTGGAGGCATCTTCCTTTTATTCCTGCAAAAGGAGAAATGTTGACTATAAGAGCTGAAATGAAACTGGACCACATCATCAACCGTAAAATTTATATTCTTCCAATCGGAGAAAATCTATTCAAGGTTGGTTCAACCTACACATGGAAATTCCAAAATGAATTACCGTCTTCAGAAGCAAAAGATTTTCTGGTAACGCAAATCAAATCAATTCTGGGAATTCCTTTCGAGATTATTGAACACAAAGCGGCCATTCGCCCCACAGTAAAAAATAGAAGACCATTTCTTGGTTTACATCAGCAACACAAACAAGTTGCAATCTTCAATGGGCTTGGAACAAAAGGTTGTCTGCTTGCTCCTTACTTCGCGAATCATCTAACAGATTTTTTGATAGGGAAAGGGGATTTAATGGATGAAGTAAATGTCGGGATGCTGGCTAAATGAAAACTCTCTTCACCGAATCATTGACAGCTTTCTCACCATCGGCAACTCTTTGTAATAGTCGCCAAGAATATTTTGCATCAACGGCAAATAAAATTCCCAAAAGAAACGGTTGCGATCCGTTTGGTCTTGTACATTGTACATTAAAAATTTTAATCCTGTAATTCCGCTCAGCTTAGCAAAGCGGAATTTTGTGGGGTTGTCAGCAAAGTCGCCACAGAAATAAAAGAAACGGTAGTCGCCACGATGCTCAATGATTGCCGGGAAGATTTTCGGAATCTTAAAAGAGTTTAGGATTTGCATTCCCGCAGTGGTCGTATTAATGAGATAATTTGCCTGTACAGAGTTGCTGTCCGTTTTATTTTGCCAGATGTCCATCCAGTAAGGATAAATCATTGTACTGGGAACACCAAAACGAGATTGATTCTGCTGATCGGTAACGATACTTGGAATTGCTTCATTCAAATCTTTTCCAAGTTCAAGCACTACGACTGTTCCGCTTTCGTGTACAAATAACATCCCTGCTTTTTTAAAACTCCAGGTATTATTGTGAAATTTTTTGTACGTCCTCACAATCCAAAACGGCAGATCGGGATTGTCAATTGTATCGAGCGATGCAATGGATCGCGCCATCCATCCAGTCCAGTTGATATGAAAAGTGTTTTCAAAATTATGCCGCACATCAGCGGGAGTTGGAATACCGATCATGTTGAATTCTGAGAGGATCAGCTTCTTTCGCTCTTTCATCTTCTGCATCATCTTCATATCCTTCTCCGATAAGCCGCCATAAATACTATGTGACTCTTCATGGATGTCGCGATGACGGTACCATTCATTTGCAAACACTCCGTAAGTATCTGTAAAGTAGAGCGCATCATTTTTGTCTGCCACACTGTCAAGTTCTTCATCACTCATGTTATCAAAATCATGAATGGAATAGCTTTCATTTTCGCCAGGAATAAAACCGAAGTAGTCCTTATCAATCTCGTAAAAGTTGCTGTCACTTTTAATATATTTTTCGTGATCAAGAATCCAGTTCACACTTCGGTGCTTCACGCTGCTTGAGTTAAGAACTGTTTTATCCACGATCATCAGGTTCATCACCTTCTTTGGAGTGAACTCCCATGCCAGCCGCATCCATGCAGGAGTAAGAAGAAGAAGTACAAAAGTCCAGAGAATATAGCGGCTTTTCATGGATCAGGTAAAACTGTAAGAAATCGGCTCACAATGTAATCGAATTTCTGCGCCTTACTGAAACCAAACACTCCTGTTTCTCTTAAAAGGATTGTTAAATAAAATAACACATACTTATGGTAAAGATATTTGTAGTTGATGACGATCCGTTTTTGGGAAACCTTATAAAGACGGCTCTTGAAAAAATGGAGAATGTAGAAGTTACTCACTTCTTAACTCCTGATGAATGTATCAATAACCTCAATCAGAATCCTGATGTGGTTACGATAGACTATTTATTACCCGGAATGAATGGCGAAGAGTTGCTTGAAAAAATCAAGAACTACAACGAGATGATTCAATGCATCATGGTGTCCGGTCAAGACAAACTTGATGTGGTAATCAACACTTATAAAAAAGGCGCAATTGACTACATAATAAAAAATGAGAATGCAATTGTAGGAATCGAAAATGCAGTTCGTAATGCCTGCAAAAATGTTCACTTGAAAAAAGAAGTGGAAACGTTGCAAGAGCAGATTATGGATCGGAATAAATACACGAACATACTTGGCAACAGTGCCGCAGTTTTGAAAACGCTGCGCATGATTCAGAAAGTGGAAAAGAGCGGCATAATGGTTCTTGTTACCGGACAATCCGGAACTGGAAAGGAATTGGTTGCAAAAGCCATTCACTATAATTCTCCCCGTGGTCGCAAGCCGTTTGTAACAGTGAACATGGGAGCCATTCCTGAAGACCTTATCGAGAGTGAATTATTTGGTCACGAAAAAGGCGCGTTTACTGATGCACGCGATCGCAGATTGGGAAAGTTTGAAGAAGCAAATGAAGGAACAATTTTTCTTGATGAAATAGGAGAAATGGATTTGTTGATGCAGACAAAATTGTTGCGTGTGCTGCAGGAAAAAGAAGTTACACGAATTGGAAGTAACAAGCCAGTCAAGCTTGATGTTCGTGTGATTGCTGCCACCAACCGTAATCTCGCCACTGAGGTTAAAGAAGGACGTTTCAGAGAAGATTTATTTTATCGCTTACAAGGTTTTTTAATTCATCTCCCTCCGTTGTTCGAACGTGGCGATGATGTAATTCTCCTGTCAAAAACTTTCCTCAGCGATTTCTGTAAAGAGAACCGTCTTCCGCAGATTTCAATGACGAAAGAATGTGCGAAGTTTCTGATGGATTATAAATGGCCAGGTAACATCCGCGAATTGAAAGCTGTCATTGAACGCGCTGCGGTAATGTGCGAGAATAATGAGATTAAACCAGAAGACATTGTATTCGCAAACTGATAATTTTTAAATAAATATTTAAGATTCATCTTGACTTATCACTAAACTAAACCAAGATATTGTCAAGAAGAAAAGAAGCTGCCCCGTAAGGCAGCTTTTATTTTTTAGAAAACTTTTTTTCAAACATAACAGTAACGTTCACGCTCCATAAAATCAGGGAGAGAGAGTAAAAAATATCTTCAATAGGAATTGTAAATATGCGGATTCCGAGGTTTTCATTGCTGTTGTACCACACTACCTCTCCCTCAATAAAACTCCCTGTTAATATTCCATTGATGATAAAAAACGGAACGAGGATTGTGAGATAGCTTAATAAAAAATGACTGAATTCTTCTCTGAAAAAAAAATATGCAATGTATAACGATCCAGATGCCAATAAAAATGTAGAACAAGTGTACCATTTGTGATGAAAATAAATTCCTGTTAACAACAGCAATCCCGCGAGGCCTAAGGCGAAATATTTTATGATATAACCCATAAAAGAGAATCCATCCAATAGCGTTCTGAGAACGTGAAATGTAAATACGCTTGCATACGGTATGCAGATAAAAAAAAGAAATTCCTCCATCGGTAAATTGAAAAAGTAAACACCATTTAGATAGCGCTGATTAAATCCCCAATAACCCATGTGAGTGAAAAAAATATCCCACAACACAAAAACAAAACCCACAACAAGAATGGATGGAAAAAGAAATTTCCATTGTTTGTAAAACTGCAACCTCTTCTCAAAGCTGAAAAGCAGCGGAATTGTAATTGCAGCAAGATCGAGTAGGAGATAGAGCGACATGATTTAGGATAAACGAACCTGGATTAACGGAAGAGAATCTTATAGTTGCACCATGAGAAAGCAATCAATGCAACTTTATGGTAATTTGGAATGCGGATTCTTCGCTGCATAATTTCTGCTGACGGGGTGCCTTCCAGTTTTTTCAATAATTTGTAATAGTAAACGTAAGAAATGTAAACACCAAGTTGCGCTTTTTTCGGCAACTCTTTTATCCCTTTGTAAGCAGATTCAAAATCATTTTTTATTTCTTCAATTATTTTCTGCTTGTCTCTAGTAGAAAAATTTTTCAGATCAACATCAGGAAAATAATTACGGTCCAGATTATGGAAATCGTTTCGTATGTCGCGAAGGAAATTTACTTTCTGAAAAGCGGAACCTAAGCGCATGGCAGGTTCTTTTAATCGCCCGTATTCGTTTTCATTTCCTTCCACAAATATTTTCAGGCACATTAGTCCCACTACATCGGCAGAACCGAAAATATAATTCTGATATTCTTCTTTGGTATAAGAAGATTTATGAAGGTCTTGTCTCATACTTCGTAAAAACGAATCAATCAAATCACGCCCGATGTTGTATTTGTGCACGGTCAACTGAAAACTTTGCAACACAGGATTCAAACTTATTTTGTTTTCGAGAGCAAGTTGAACTTCGCGTTCAAAATTATCAAACAATGATTTTTTGTCGTAGTCATGAAATGTATCAACGATCTCATCAGCCAAACGCACGAAACCATAAATGCCGTAAATGCCATCACGGATACTCGGGGAAATCAATCTTATCGCAAGTGAGAACGAAGTGCTATACGCTTTGGTGAGCCGCTTACTGCTTTCGAGAGAAACTTTATTATACAGATCGTGGCTCATTTTTTCGGTGGATGATTTTTGAAAACATCTTCAGCCACAATTTTTCCAGAGATGATGCAGGGAGGAACTCCTGGTCCGGGTACTGAAAGTTGTCCTGCGAAATAAAGATTGTTCACTTTTCTGCTCCGTATTTTAGGTCGGAGAAATGCAGTTTGAAAAAGTGTATTCGCGAGGCCGTATGCATTCCCTTTGTATGAATTATAATCCGCTTCAAACTCATGTATGCAATACGATCTTTTCAAAATGATATTCTCTTTTATTTTTTGTCCGGTTAATGACTCCAGCCGGTCAATTATCTTTTCAAAATATTTTTCACGAATTTCATCCGTGTCTTCGATGCCGGGTGCAATCGGAATCAGCAATGTTACATTTTCTTTTCCTTTGGGCGCAGCTTTCTTATCTGTAACTGAGGCACAACTCATATAGAATAATGGCTTATCGGGCCAGCGCTTGTCATCATAAATTGCTTCAGCATGACGATCAAAATCCTCATCGAAGAACAAGGTGTGATGCAAAATATTTTCTAATTTTTTATTTACTCCAAGATAAAACAACAATGCAGAAGGTGCGAAAACCTTTTTATTCCAGTAGCTTTCTGAATAACTGCGCAGATTCTCATCAAGCAATTGTTCGGTGTGATGGTAATCCGCACCGCTAACCAATAAATCTGTTTCAAAAGTTTTTCCTAGTGCAATTACTCCTGTTGCATGCCCGTTCTGCACAATAATCTTTTCTACTTTCATTTCTCCTCTGAATTTTACTCCGAGCGAAGTGGCAAGATCAAACATTGCCTTAACTACAGAATACATTCCCTCTTCAGGATACCACGTTCCCAATACAAGATCAGCATAGTTCATGAAATTGTAAAACGCAGGAATGTTGCCCGGCTTGGCTCCTAGAAACAATACTGGAAACTCAAGCAAGGTAATTAGATGAGGATGATGAAACATTTTTCTTACCTGCTGTCTAACTGTTTGCAGAAATAAACCTGCATTGCGTACAGTATCTTTATTAATCAGTTCAAGCGGTGAGTGACCCGGCACATGAACCATTTCCTGAACTGTTACCCGATACGTTTTTTCTGCAATTGTCAAAAACTTCTTCAACTGCTTCGCACTTCCTTTTTCGTAATGCTCAAACAACTCAGCAATGTTTTCAATTCCCACCGGCAAATCCATCGTTTCATCTTTACCGAAATAAATGCGGTAGGAGGGATCGAGCCGTTTGAGAGAATAATAATCCGAAGTTTTTTTTCCGAAGTCATTAAAAAAACTTTCGAAGATGTCGGGCATCCAATACCAGGTGGGTCCCATGTCGAAAGTGAAACCATCCTTCTTCCATTGTTGCGCCCTGCCTCCGGGGGTTTGGTTTTTTTCAAGAATGGTAACATCGTATCCGTTCTTTGCAAGGTAACACGAAGCCGAAAGGGAAGAAAAGCCTGAACCGATGACGATTACTTTTTTCAAAACGTGTTTGTGAAGTTAGTTTTTGGAGAAACGATGCTGCAAATAAATAAAGAATCAATGAGAGTAATGCTATGCGACTTCCAAATATTTATTTTAGAAAAAGCAACTAAAAAAATCAATCACAGAAGCGCGGAGCCGCAAAGAAAATTATTGCTTCACAAATTTGCTCCGAAAATTATTTTCGCTTGATGAAACTTCTATCCTGTACATTCCTCTGTTCAACAGGGAAACGTCCAGTACAGCAGGGAGTTTTGAGTTTGGTTTTAATATACGAATAGCGGCTCCGATCATGTCGTAAACTTTAATTGAAACGGTTTTTCCTTCGTAATCCGGAATTCTGACTTCTAACTCTTCGCTTACTGGATTCGGATAAATTGCCAACTGCCAATTGTTCAAAGTTGATTCCACGGAGGCCAGCACATTAAAGATCGCTGCCTCCACCTCACACCCATTCCCATCTGTGCATATTACATTGTAATCGCCACTAGATTGAGCCAAATAAAAATAATCTGTAGCTCCGTTAATGAGAGTACTATTGAAATACCATTGATAGGTTCCTGTTCCTGCATTTGCGAAAAGAGAATCTCCGCCTTGAGAAATTGCTTGTGGTGGTGGTGCGGGATAAATAGTAATGTAATTACTCAGAAGAAGTGTAGTACTTCCATTTGAATTGGTCACAATTAACTGCACATCGTAATTACCGGGTGTGTTGTAACAAATGTTTGATGGATTTACCGCACTACTTGTATCGGGCGTTGCTCCGGGAAAATTCCATAGATAAGAAGTTGCATTGACAGAGTTATTGATAAAAGAAGTGCAGGTGCCGGGGCAGATAGAAGCATTTGCAGTAGTGAAGTTTGGCAAGGGCAATGCACAATTCATATTCACGTTTGGATAAGCGAAGTCGTCAAGAAATTCGGGAAGCCCGTAATTGACCATACTGCCATTGAGATTAAGCGCGTTGTTAGCAAAATTGCATGCGCTGCCCGCAGCATCAGGATTATTGATAACGCTGAGATAAGAAGGGGGCGAAGTATTTACGAGGTATATCTTTCCGTCAGTGGCGAGTTGCATGCCCACGTACCATTGTGGTGTTATCATATTATAGCCGATGGCATGTGCCGCCACGTCATATTGAACAATACGGTGCAGCGTGTCCTGCTTTGCGAAGTAAACGAAATTGCTTGTCGGAGAAAAAGAAACCCCATACAGATTATTCAGTACTCCCGGACAGTGTGCACTAAGTAAAGTATCGGTATAAGAAATGCTTCCTGTTGCGGCATTGAAATCGAGCACTTCAGCAAACACGTTGCAGCCCTGCCCATCCACTAGTGCAATATGCAAGTGGTCGGGAGAGATTTTCATTTCACCGAAGGAAGAAGGAAAAGTTCCGTCACCATGTATTGGTCCTGTGCTGCTAACTACGGTGTTGATGATTCCTGCCTGCGAAACCTGGTATGCATAGAAGTTGTTGGTGAAATGTTTTTGAGTGACCACCCAGTAATCGCTGCCGTTGTTGTGCCGGCACACGGCAAGTTTTTCGGAAGCAGTATCGAGCAGGTGTATGTTCTTGTAGCTTGTCATTACATCGCCTCTGCCGCTGTCCGCGCACATGTCAACGATGGAATAGTTAAGCCCGTTCTGAAGAAAGTGTACAAAGTCGTCTGTGGTAAAGATGTAATACCTGCCGTCATCATTCGGCTTGGGAAGAATAACGGATGATTGCGAAGACGATTGCCCGCCTGCAAGTCCGCTGCCATTTGGCATAATGTTGCCGAAGCGATTATAAACTGTCTCGCCATCAGTATAAAATAAAAGAGAGCCGCTGCTGTCGCTTATGGTTGCACAACCCTCGATGTTGGGGCTATAGTTGTGTGTTTGCCCGCCAGCCAAAAACACTGGAGCGCCAGAGTTAAAATCAAGTCCTGAATATTGCCCGAAATACCAGATGTTGGCTTGCCTCTGAGCCCATGCACAATGCGCGATGCACAATGCATAATTGAAAAGAAAAAAGTAGAAGAGTTTTTTCATTCAGTCAAAAAACAAATACTCTACAAGAATAAGGATAATTACAATGCGACAATAAATAAAATAGGAGTGGAGATTTTAGTGGAGGTAGGAGAAACATTCCCCGCCATCGAAAAAAACTTGCTCAAACGCAAAAAGCCGCTAATTTTTGTAATTATAGGGTTTGGTAGTACGGTTGGAAGTTCTATCGCGGCAGTAGCAAGTTGCAACGGTGCAATTTAAACTTCTATCGGGGTAGTTGTAAGTTGCAACGGTGCAGTTACAACTTACAACCGTCCAGTTTCAACTTTCAACGGTGTACTTCTAACTTGTAACGGGGTGCAGTTGCAATTTGTAACTGCACCGTTGCAACCTCTGACACGGACATTTGAGATTCTTTCATGACCGTTTGGGCTTCGGCTGCTAAACCCTCCAAGAAGGGGAGGGTAGGGTGGGACTTCCTTTCTTTAATTCACCAGCGTAACGTGCCCGATAAACTTATGCAGTATGTCGCTCTTGTCATGCACGCGGATGATGTATTCATATACATCGCTTTGGCATTTGTTGCCGTTGTCGTAATAGGTTCCGTTCCAGGGGTGGTCTCTGCTGGTGGAGTGAAAAATTTCCAGCCCCCATCTATCTATAATAAACATTTCATAGTCTTTCCAGCCAATGCCGACAGCAATAAAGCCGTCATTGATGTTATCCATGTTCGGAGTAAAGGCATTGGGTACAAAGACGGTAAAATCATCTTCGATTCGAAGCACGCTATATGTAGTGTCCATGCAGCCCGATGCATTCTGCACAATCAACTGAATGGTATAAGAGCCGGTGTCAGCATAATTATGGGTAGGATTTATATCGGACGAAGTGGAGTTGTCGCCAAAATTCCAATTCCAGGAAACCACATCGGTGCTGCCGTCAGTAAAGTCAATAGACGGAGAGAGAATAGTAACCTCGTGCGAAGACATATCAAAGTTAGCGGTAGGCAAGCCGGCAACATTTACCGCGTCAACAACGGTTATCGCATTTGTGCAACCTGCCGGAGAAGTTACCACTAGCGAAACGGTATAATGTCCGGGTGTAGCATAGGTGTGAGAAACGTTTGCATCGGTTGATACAGTGCCGTCACCAAGATTCCATTGATAGAATGAACCGGCAGGTGCAGTGCCGTGGTTGGTGAAATCAGCAAGCACAGGAGTACAGCCGTTGAGGAGTTGAGGTAAAAAGTTTGCCTGCGGAATAGGATTCACGATGATAGATACAGCTTCCTGCACAGGCGGACTGCAACCGTCATTTACAGTTACTATAAATGTAGTGTCAGCATTGGGATAAACGATAGAAAAGCTAGTGGCTATGGCATCGTTGTTCCAGGAATAAGTATAAGGACCACCGTTACCTCCTCCGGAAAAAGCTGCTATGCTTGCAGAATCGCCTGCGCAGATTTCAGGAGTTGCAGTAGCTGTAAGATTAAGAGGAGGATTGAGAGTGACTGTAACGGATTGCGGAGCAAGCGTGCAACCATTTGCATCCGTGACATTAACTGTATAGATAGTAGTTGCGGAAGGAGTTACAAACTGTGAGTCGGTTGTAACGCCATTATCCCATAGGTAAGAATAAGGCATCGTCCCGCCCGTTGCGCTTGCAGCGATGGTAGTGTTTTGCCCAACGCACAGCGTAGCATCACCAGAAACATTGAAGGCAAGAACAGGAGGCTGAGTAATTATTGCTGAGATAACAGACACGCATCCGCTTGAATCGGTAACAGTAGCCGCATAAGTTCCCGCTGTAAGATTTACCGCTTGCGGAGAAGTCCCGCCTGAAGGAGACCATAGGTATGTAAACGGACTTGTGCCACCAGTTGTTGTTACGCTTGCCGATCCGTTTGTATTGCCGAAGCAACTTATGTCAGAAGAAGAAATAGCCAACGTAACGCTTGAAGGAGATGTAACCGTAACAGCAATGCTGTCTATACAACCACTGTTATCTGTAATCAGAACAGAATAAATACCTGAAGCTATATTGTTGAGAACAGAATCATTTCCCGCCACAGGTGTCCATGCATAAGTATAAGGCGCAACACCACCTGAAGTTTGAACCATCGCAGAACCGTCCATCACTCCGTTGCAGCCTGCGGGAGTATTGCTGGCAATCATAGTAATGGCTGGCGGCTGGGTAATCGTAACGTTTACATTACTGACGCAACCGACAGTATCCGTAATGACAACAGAATAATTTCCTGCACTAAGATTAGTTGCCGCTGCTGTAGTTCCACCAGAAGGCGACCAGAGGAAAGTAAACGGACCGGCACCTCCGCTCACGGTGACCGAAGCGCTTCCATTGGCTCCTCCAAAGCAAGTAACATTTGCGGAAGATTGCAAAGCAGCAGTTGCGCCACCTGAATTTATTACAGTGGTAGTTGCATTCTGAGTACAACTATGTGCATCAGTAATAAGCACTGAATAGTTTCCGCCAGGAAGTCCTGTAGCATTAGCAGCAGTTCCGCCTGATGGCGACCATAGATAAGAAAGTGCGCCCGTGCCTCCCGATGCAACTGCGGAAGCAGAACCATTTGCCGCTCCACAAGTGGCAGGAGTTGCAGAAATAGTAGCGATGATTTGAGGCGGTTCAGTAATCGTAACGTTTGCGAGCGTGATACATCCGTTCACATCAGAAACAAAGATGGAATAACTTCCGGCAGTGAGATTGGTTGCCTGGGTTCCAGCTCCACCTGACGGAGACCATATATAAGTGAAAGGAGGATGACCGCTTGCAACCGTAACGGTCGCGCTTCCATTGTTTCCACCAAAGCAGTTAACGTTTGAAGTAACAGCTGCTGTTGCAATGGGTCCGCCCGCATTAGAAACATTGGCAGGATGATTTCCTATGCATCCGTGAGCATCCGTAACATTCACCATGTATGTTCCGGCAGAAAGATTGGCTGCCAGAGAGCTTGTTCCGCCTATGGGCGACCATTGATAGTTGTATGGCGATGCGCCTCCGTTTACAACAACTGCTGCAGAACCATTGGAAGCATTGCAGGTTGCAGGGGTAGAATTTGTTGAGATGTTTAATGGCGGAGGTTGAGAAACAACCACTGTATTGTTTGCGGTGCAGCCATGCGCATCTGTCACCAATACACTATAGGTGCCTGCAGAAAGACCACCTGAACTTTGAGTCGTTGCGCTGTCAGGAGTCCAAAGATAAGAATAGCCGCTTGCGCCACCAGAAGCAGTAACTGAAGCGCTGCCTGAAGATGCACCGTTACAAAGAGGAGGAATAGACGACATTACAAGTGTGACTGAAGTCGGCTGAAGAACGGTTGCAGCAGTAGTTGCGGTGCATCCGTTCGCATCAGTAACAGTTACATGATAGCTGCCTGCTGCAAGATTAGTGGCGGTGGATGATACAGCACCACCGGGAGCCCATAGATAAGTATAAGCACCAGTTCCACCAACAGCATTTACAGTTGCGCTGCCATCAGCCGAGCCATGACAAAGAGTATTGGTTGATGATGCCAGCACTGAAACAGGAGGAGGTTCTGTAATTGTAACATTGTCTGAAGAGATGCAAGCATTGCCATCCGTTACAGTTACGGCATAGTTTCCTGCCGCAAGTCCCGTTGCTGAAGAATTGGTTCCGCCAGATGGAGACCATAGATAAGTAAAAGGCGCAGTACCGTTTGACACAACTACACTTGCACTGCCATCACTTCCGCCATTGCATGAAACAGGCGCGGTTGGGTTTGCGTTAACTGTAGGTCCTCCGGTGGTCAGCACATTCGCAATCGTACTCGAAGTACAGCCGTTGGCATCAGTAACAGTCACCGTATAAGCACCTGCAGAAATATTGTTTGCAGTAGATGCCGCTCCGCCAACCGGTGACCACGCATAACTATAAGGAGCAGATCCACCGTTTGCAGAAACACTTGCTGAACCATTAGCAGAACCGCAGATAGCAGGAGTGGAGTTAGTGGAAAGATTAATTGCAGAAGGTTGGGCTACAAGAATAGAATCATCAATAGTACATCCATGTGCATCAACTATACTTACAGAATAATTTCCAGCCGAAAGGTTTGTTGAAGTTGCAGCAGAACTTCCGCTGGGGAACCATGAATATGAGTAACCACTTGTCCCACCACTTACAACTACAGAAGCAGCACCCGAAGAATCGCCATTGCATAAAGCAGGAGTCGAAGACAAAGCCAGGTTCAAAGCAGCAGGTTGAGAAACGATAGCTGTAGATGTTGCCACGCATCCGTTGGAATCAGTGATTGTCACATTATAGTTTCCGGCAACTATATTATTTACTGTGGAAGTAGAAGCGCCTCCCGGAGCCCATGCAAAAGTGAAAGCGCCAACTCCTCCGGTTACATTCACTGAAGCCGATCCATCTGAAGAACCATGACATAAACACGGAGTTGCAGATGGGGAAACAGAAATCAATGCCGGTTCGGTTACAACCGCATTTGCTATAGCAGTGCATCCATTGGCATCTGTTACAGTTACGGGATAAGTTCCTGCGGCAAGTCCGCTTTCAGTTAAGCCCGTTCCTCCTGATGACCAGGAATATGTATAACCAGGTGTGCCATCAGTTGCAGTAACTGTCGCTGCGCCATTTGATGCGCCATTGCAAACTACAGGAGTTGAAGTAATAGTTGCTGTTAAGAGGGTGGGCTCATTAACAAATGTATTTGCAACAGCAGTGCATCCGTTAGCGTCAGTAACAACTACAATATAAATTCCGGTAGTAAGTCCGTTTGCCGTTGGGCCTGCTCCACCTGATGGAGTCCATGAATAAGTGTAACCGGCTGTGCCGTCAACTGCGGTTACTGTTGCAGTTCCGGTATTCCCACCGTTGCAAAACACAGGAGTATTAATTGCAGTCGCAGTGAGTAGGGTAGGTTCGGTTACAGTCGTATTGGTTATTGTTGAGCATCCATTCGCGTCAGTAACAGTAACCGTATATGATCCGGCAACAAGTCCATTTTCATTTACGCCAGTTCCTCCCGATGACCATGAGTACGAATATCCAGGAGTTCCGTTGTTTGCGGTTACAGTTGCACTACCATCGTTGCCACCGTTACACAACACTGGAGTTGAAGTTGTAGAGGCAACAAGCAGAGTTGGTTCTGTAACGGTTGTATTGGTTGTGGTTGTACACCCATTCGCATCGGTAACTGTAACTGTATATGCTCCGGCAACAAGTCCGCTTTCAGTAACACCCGTTCCTCCGGATGACCATGAATACGTATAACCCGGAGTTCCATCATTTGCAGTAACAGTTGCGCTTCCGTCATTGCCGCCATTACACAAAACGGGAGTTGTAGTTGCAGAGGCAAGAAGTAATGTCGGCTCAGTAACTATAGTATTCGTTGTTGTGATACATCCATTCGCATCGGTGATAATTACAGTGTATGCTCCTGCAACAAGCCCGTTTGCAGTTGTATCTGTTCCTCCTGATGGCGACCAGGAATAAGTATAACCAGAAGTTCCATTGTTTGCAGTTACAGTTGCACTGCCATCATTACCACCATTGCACAAAACAGGAATTGCAGTTGCCGAAGCAGTGAGCAATGTCGGTTCAGTAACTATAGTATTGGTTGTCGTGATGCATCCGTTAGCATCGGTAACTGTAACAGTGTATGCTCCGGCAATAAGTCCACTTTCAGTTGTACCCGTTCCTCCGGTTGACCATAAATAAGTATATCCCGAAGTTCCATTGTTTGCAGTTACAGTTGCGCTTCCGTCATTACCACCATTGCATAAAACGGGAGTTGCAGTTGCAGAGGCAACAAGTAATGTCGGTTCAGTAATTGTAGTATTTGTTGTTGTAATACATCCATTCGCATCGGTAACTGTAACAGTGTATGCTCCTGCAACAAGTCCGCTTTCGGTAATACCCATTCCTCCGGATGACCATAAATAAGTATAACCTGAAGTTCCATTGCTGGCAGTAACGGTTGCTGTTCCATCTGCGCCTCCGTTACACAACACATTAGTAGCAGTTGCAGAAGCAGCGAGTAATGTCGGTTCGGTAACTGTAGTATTGGTTGTAGTTATGCATCCGTTGGCATCAGTAACCGTTACAGTGTATACTCCGGCAATAAGTCCACTTTCAGTTGCACCCGTTCCTCCGGATGACCATAAATAAGTATATCCCGGAGTTCCATTGCTGGCAGTAACGGTTGCTGTTCCATTTGCGCCTCCGTTACACAGCACATTAGTAGCGGTTGCAGAAGCAGTGAGCAAAGTAGGTTCTGTAACTGTAGTATTGGTTGTAGTTATACATCCGTTCGCATCAGTAACCGTTACAGTGTATGCTCCGGCAATGAGTCCGCTTTCAGTTAGACCCGTTCCTCCGGATGACCATAGGTAAATATATCCGGGAGTTCCATTGTTTGCAGTTACAGTTGCAGTCCCATCTGCTCCACCATTGCATAAAACAGGAGTTGCAGAAGCAGAAGCAACGAGCAAGGTCGGTTCAGTTACAGTTGCATTATTTGTGGTAATGCATCCATTGGCATCAGTAACAGTTACAGTGTATGAACCTGCAACAAGTCCGTTTGCTGTTATACCTGTTCCGCCAGATGGTGACCATGAATAAGTATATCCTGGAGTTCCACCATTTGCAGCTACAGTTCCGCTCCCGTCTGCACCTCCATTACATAACACAGGAGTTGCAGTTGAAGAAGCAACGAGCAAGGTCGGTTCAGTTACAGTTGCATTTGTTGTGGTGATGCATCCGTTCGCATCTGTAATAGTCACCGTGTATGCACCGGCAGTAAGTCCGGTTGCTGTTGCTCCGGTTCCACCTGAAGGCACCCAGGAATAAGTGTATCCCGGAGTTCCATTGTTTGCAGTTACAGTTGCACTACCTGTATTTCCACCATTGCATAAAACAGGTGTTGCAGTTACGGACGCAGCAAGCAATGTCGGTTCAGTAACTGTAGTATTGGTTGTAGTTATACATCCGTTTGCATCGGTAACAGTAACAGTGTATGCACCGGCAGTAAGTCCGTTTGCTGTTGCACCTGTTCCACCTGAAGGCGCCCAGGAATAAGTATAACCTGGAGTTCCATTGCTGGCAGTTGCCGTGGCGCTTCCATCATTTCCTCCGTTACATAAAACAGGAGTAGCTGTAGCAGAGGCGGCAAGCACTGTTGGTTCGGTAATCGTACTGCTTGAAGTGGATGTGCATCCCATAGCATCAGTTACCGTGACAGTATAAATTCCTGCGGTGAGATTGCTTGCAGTGGCTGCTGTTCCTCCGGAAGGAGACCAGCTATAACTGAATGGGGGCGATCCTCCTCCGGCAGTTACAGTTGCCGACCCGGTGTTTCCTCCGTTGCAGATAACGTTTGAAGAAACAACTGACGAATTCACGGGTGGTGTTTGAGTAACTACAGAAGTGGCAATTGCAGAGCAAGTACCATCTGACACAGCTACATTATATGTGCCGGGTCCCTCGGTGATGGATTGCGTGGTGGCTCCTGTACTCCATTGATAAGTAAACGCACCACTCCCCCCGCTTGCAGTAGCAATCAGAGCAACCGTGCTATTGCATCCCACAATCTGATTCGGAACACTTGCCTGAATTCCTTCTACCGTTATGCAATAAGAGAAGGTCTGGCTTCCGTAATAAGGGCAGTTATCATCACGCACTGTAGCTGTAAAACAATAAGGTGTTGAACTAATGTCAGCAGAAGTAGGCGTCCAGCAGAAAGTAGCAGATTGTCGGTTTCCCGGTGTAACATTAAAACTTGCTGCAGGAATTGATCCATCCCAGGTAACGAAGGTATTTTGTGGAACGTCTGCATCATTAGAAAAAATATTAAAACATGTTTGAGATCCTGCACAAACGGTTTCCGAAAAAACATTGGTACCGTTTATTCCTGTAAGTGCCGGAAGTTGATTGGTACATGCAATCACTGTAACCTGAATATCCCGTTCCACACTACCTATCAATACACCGTTTCTGTATTCCTTCACCAGCACTGCCATCACCGTTATTTCAATATTGGTTGGCGTCATGCAAATATCTCCGGTAGTAGGATTGAAAGTAACTGCCGGGCTTGATGTAAGTGGATTGTTTGCAGTAAATGGAGCGTTATAGACTATGGGCAGTCCCGGAGAATCCCAAGGAGTGATGAGAGAATACGCGAGCGAATCGCCATCTACATCGTATGCTCCATGATTAAAGCAGAACGTTTGCCCCTGACAGATAAACGGAACGGGCTTGTTAGAAAACGTGGGTGAGTTATTGCAAGGTGTAATGGTATTGTTCAGCGTAGCGTAAATATAAAGTTGCCAGTTGCCCGGAGTTGTAATATTTGTAATTGCCCAATTGCGGCAGCAAAGGTTGTAACTGAATGTCCAGTCCGTGCATTGCCCGGGAAGAATGACATCTCTTTTAAAAACATATTCCTGAATGCCTGTGAAAGTTCCGCCTCTGCAGGTGGATAACATGGAAGGACAAATCGGAGTAATCTCCTGACCGGTGCCTGGCACTCTGAGCAGATAACAATAGTATGCGCCCTGACAGGAAGAATTTAAACTGATGTATGCAGAATCATCGGCAGCAACTCCCACACAGTCGCGGTAAAATGATAATGTAATTTCATAAACATTTCCTCCGAGGCAGCGGTAGGTAAGATCGGCACCCATGGAATGAGTAGCATAAGTGTTTTGCGCAGTTGCGAAAAACAAAAAGCTAAAACAGATTAAAGAAAAAATATTCCGTAAATATTTTTTCATTCCTTTTTTGGTTGTTTTATTCTTCAGGAACTTGTAAACTGTCTGCTATAAAAATTCACTTAAATGAAAACGAACAAGAGCAAAAAGCTAACTGGTCAGGAAGAAGTATATCCTCTAAATATCCAATGCAGAGCGGGATTCAGGCGCAGAAGTACATATAGAAACTGTATCTAATTTGGAGATTTTATCGTCTGTTCAACAACAGTTTTTATCCTAAATCCATACATTGATTTCTCTCAAACTATTTTTAATTTCAAAATGATTAGAAGAACGTGTGCATGATTTTTCACTATGGTTATATCCCTGCTGAACCATGCATCTTCGTATTCGAAAATTAAATACAACTTGGTTTTACGATAATTTCAGGGCGATGGATTCATCGGATGAAAAAAAGTTAATAACAGGCAATTGTTCCTGATGGATATTTCAGCGAGTTGCTTCAATGGCTCTTACCATTGCTCGCATAGGATAATGAAAAGATAATAATGATTTAATTTTAAAAGTGGAGGACGCTTGCTTAAATTTTCTCCACTACCACCGCTGTTCCATAAGAGAGCACTTCTGTTAGCCCGCTCATTACTTCGTTGGCATCATAGCGCATGTTAATGATGGCATTCGCTCCCATTTCTTTTCCGTGCCTGATCATCAATTGGAGCGCTTCTTCGCGCGCCTTTTCACAGAGTTCAGTATAGATGGAACTTTTGCCGCCAAAAATTGTCATAAATCCACCTGCTAAGTTGCCAAGTACGCTTCTTGAACGAACAGTTATACCGCGCACTAAGCCCAATTGCAGTGTAATACGATAGCCCTCCAGTGAGGTACTTGTTGTTATTAAAATTACTTCTGTCATGATTAATTGGTTTTATTAAAATTAAAGTTGAATTGGTTTTTACAATCTTCCTGCAAACAGTTTGCTGAATGCAACTATAGTTATGATTTGTTTTCTTTTGCTTCGAAACGCTGGAGTATTTCGAGCATCATTTTGTTCTGGTATTCGAGGTGCTGAAGAATGGTTTCTATTTCAACCTCGGCTACGGTGTTTATTTCAAAGTCTGCTTCAGCGCGGGCTTCGGCATGTGCGCTGCCGAGGTTTTGACCGATCATGATGAGCGGCATTAAGAATATCTGAATCATGTTGGAGAGAAACAGCCAAAGCACAAAAGCAGGATAGGGATCGAAACACAAATTTTTTGGTGCAAGTGCATTCCATGTTAGCCACAAAGCGGTCCAGGTAAAAATGATGATAAAGAATCCCATGGTGCCTACATGATTTGTTATCCATAGTGCCAGCTTGTTTAGCGGGGTTAAGCTTTTGCTCCGTTCCAGGTTTACATTTCGAATTGGCTTTCTCAGCTTCTTTAATTCATCGAGTGAGCGGGGTGTTTTGGTTTGCATAGGCGGGTTTTATGGTAGTATAAAGAAGGTAACTAATTTAATCAGCTTGTCTTTTCAAATCAGGCAGAAACCTACTAAAGGGTTCTGAACTTTTCATGTTCGGGGATATTCTTTAATTACATGAATTAAAAAGAGCAACTGTTTTCATAATTTCTTTTTCAGTATATTTATTTGTTTTCGGTAAAAATAAAGTTGATAAAAATGCTACACCCGAATAAATCATCACTGATCTTAAAGGGTCATGAAAGACTGATTGATTTTTGTAATTGGGATTGTGAACAAGGTCGTTGTAAAAAAATACGTTAACAATTACAGAGCTTATAAATAAGAATCGCGTTGAAATGCGGATTGCCTTATACCTCTTAGGAAATGCGAATTTCGTTAGATAATCTGCCGCAGGTTTGCATGATTGCAGCTTTTCAACTGTTGCTTTATCAGGAGTCAAAAGTTGAAGCTCATCATAAGTTCCCGGAATGGTAAAGAAATAATCAATATCAGATTTTTTAATTTTTTTTCTATCTTCATCAAGCACAAGCATCGTGTTTGCATAGCCGCTGTTGGTTTGCTCGTCATGCCCTGTAACATCTAATTCATTCGCAGCTAAAATTCTGTCAGCAGAAAACAAATTCATTTTTTTACCACTTGTAATCCTTTTCGCAAAAACATAGGTGCGGTTACCGAGGGCTGCCGAGCGGTAATAATTTCCTTTTTGCCGAAATCCATAAATCTTGCTGGCGGGAAGAACTTTATCTTCATCATAAATTTCTAATAACTGGTCTTTGAAGTAGCGCTGAATATGCGTGGAATGACTAATCGTATCGTAAGGAGTGAGATAAACAAGTGTGTTGTAATAGTAAATAACTGCAGATGTGGTAGTCATCACATTATTTGTGACACTGTCCTCATCAAAAGAAAAACTTGATGAGTCATTTACTAATTGTGAATCGCTATGCCTGGTTATAATCTGCGATTTGCATGGCAGGCTCAAAAAGATTGAAATAAAAATGCAGATAAGAAAGTGATATTGATGCTTACTGGCAGTACAATATGTAATTAAAGACATGAATGAGTTTATTTCTTTTTTGCGGTTCATTATTTACGCTTTATCTATTCATAGTTTACAAGGGTATTAAATAAAATTTTAATGTCAAATTTTTTTTTCATTTATCAATATTTCCTGATCACTTACCATAAAAAAAGTCCGCCTCATCAGCGGACTTCGTTTTTCATTCTTCATTTTTCTTTACGCATCCAGCCCACCTACTTTTACGATGTATGCGCCTTCGTTTATATCGCTAAGGTTTTTTATCAGAAGAAAAGTATTTGAAAGACTTCCGAGGTCTGATGGTTTCGGGCGTTTGCCGTGCCCTACTTTTACGGTAACTCCGCTGCCTGCGGGTGCATCGGTGCCGGTGTGGGCGAGGTAGATTACAAAGTCTGCATTGTCGTCAGGGTTTTGCACTTGTAAGGAGTTAGTGTCTGTTAATGTGTGGTTGAGAATTACTTTTATCTCGCCCGGTGCAAGCACGCCTGCCTTGGTGGTGAAGCGGTGTACGGTGTGAGTAAAGAGCAGGTTGAAATCAAAAAAGCTGTTGCATGTTTCCACATCGCCCGGAAATTTTGCTGCAACGGTGTGTACGGTTGTCAGCAGCCCCAGTTCCAGCGCTACCCGTGCATCGGTGCGGTCTGTGCGGCTGTCGTCCACCGTTGCAAACTGAGTTGTTTGATCGGTGCGTGCATTTACCCATTGCGCATTGAACCCCGCAAGCAGCGTGGTTAGTGGTGCGCCAAGTTCTACACTGTGTGCATTGGTGGCAGTTTTAATGCGCAGTGTAAATGTAGGCATGTCGGTTTTTGTGGCACTGGTATATTCGCCAAAACCATGTGGATAAAATTCCAGGTATGCGCCCGAACCAAAGCCGCCAACAGCACCGGCAATAATGCCTTCTTTCTGTTTCATCGTTAGTCCGAAGGCAGCCATTACCTGGTCGGCAGTTTGTGTTTTTCCGAGTTGGGTGTTCAAAGCTGCATCCACATCGCCAATCTCAGTGCCGAAAGTGGTGATGAGTGGAGAGATGAGATTGATTAGCACCGTGTAGTCGCCACCGCCATTGGCGGCTGTGAGGTGGCTCAAAGTGCCGAGCGAAAAGTTGTAGAGTCGGCTGTTGATGATTCTTGGATCATCAAGAAAATTACCAAAGAGTTTTTCTGCTGCTATCATAGTATTGAAATTAATTGGTTAAGATTTTATATTGATAAATGATTAGTCATTTTTGCTGATGCCATCCTGAACGGTCAAAACTCTATCGTCATTTTTGCTGATGCCATCCTGAGCGGTGAAAACCCTATCATCATTTTTGCTGATGCCATCCTGAATGGTGAAAACCCTATCGTCATTTTTGCTGATGCCATCCTGAGCGGTGAAAACCCTATCGTCATTTTTGCTGATGCCATCCTGAACGGTGAAAACCTTATCATCATTTTTGCTGATGCCATCCTGAACGGTAAAAACCCTATCGTCATTTTTGCTGATGCCATCCTGAAGGGTGAAAACCCTATCGTCATTTTTGCCGATGCCATCCTGAACGGTGAAAACCCTATCGTCATTTTTGCTGATGCCATCCTGAATGGTGAAAACCCTATCATCTTTTTTGCTGATGCCATCCGCACTCAAAAAATACATATTCTGATTTTTCATCATTTCTTTTTTGCGGGTTTTTCATCCGTGTTCTTTTCCAAAGGCACAATTCTTATTTCAACGGTACATTCAAATGGTTTAACCGCCTGAACAAGGGTACGTATGTTGCAGCTTTCGCAATCCTCCATATTGCCTCTGAATGTTGTTGGGTCTAACCCGTTTTTTTGAGTAAGCTCGTAGTAGGATTCTTCGTTCTTCATAAACTTTGATTTGAAGAGTGCCCAGAACTGAGTCATTACCTTACTAACTTCAGCAATGATTTCTTTTTTTTCGATATCGTTAAGATTATTTGTTTTCATTTCGATCACAAAAAAAGTAAAGTGTATTGAAATGATTACAGGGAAAATTCCCGCTAATTAAAAAATTCCTGAAACCTGATGCTGCCCGGTTTAAGCAGATTGTTGTTTTGCCTGTGGATGGCTTTTAGCAACCGTAAGAAAAGGGGAGGGCTTCCGCGAAAAAACGTGGGCGCTAAGCAGGAATGGCGGCATCTTTAATAAGATGATGCCTGTAATGCGTAAATATTTTTGATTTGGAAACAAAACCTTTGTAGTGCCCATTGTCAGTAACGGGCAGGTTCCAGGAATTTGTATCATCAAACTTTTGAAGCACATGTTCCATGCTTTCGTGTACATCAATAATTGCAGACGGCATCACCATTAAATCTTTCACAAATGTTTTGTCATACAATTCTTTTGAAAACATAACATGGCGCACATTGTCGAGAAAAATTTCGCCCACTAATATATTCTCATCATCAACCACCGGAAAAATATTTCTTTTTGAATTTTCTATTGCCGGTATAAGCTGCACCAGCGAGTCATGTTGCTTTACAGAAACAAAATCAGTTTCTATAAAATCGCTCAGGTTCATTTTTGAAAGAACTATTTTGTCTTTGTCAGTATTTATTAAATCGCCTTTCAACGCAAGCTTTTTCGTGTAAACTGAATAGGGTTCAAAATATTTAGAAACAAGATAGGCGATGGATGACACGATCATAAGAGGTAGAAAAAGAGCATAGCCACCCGTTATTTCAGCAATTAGAAAAATGGCAGTAAGGGGAGCGTGTATAATGCCGCTCATTAAAGCAGCCATTCCGATAACCGTAAAGTTTACTTCGTTCAGATTTGCTAATCCTAAAAGATTAACCGTGTGCGCAAAAGCATAGCCGCACATGGCACCCGTAAATAAAGAAGAACCAAACATGCCACCATTGCCTCCAGCCCCTACAGTGAGCGATGTGGCCACCACTTTTAAAAGCATCAGCGCAAGCGTGAAAACCACCAGTGTCCACATTCCGGCATCAGGAATAAGGATGCTATCAGTAATTAATAAATTTGATTTCTGATGCAGGAGGTTCAGCACACTATCATATCCTTCACCATACAAGGGCGGAAAGAAAAAAATGAGCGCCCCCAGGGAAAGACCACCAATAATAGCTTTCAGGTAAGGCATCCTTTTTCCGGAAATTAAATCGCCAATGAAAAAATAAATCCGTATTGAATAAACAGAAACAAAGGCAGCAATGAAACTGAAAGCGATGTAATAAATAAGATGATTAGAATGCCATTTATCAGTGATAAGCACAAACGGCTGACCTGAATAAATGAGGTGCGAGAGCAATGCAGAGGAAGCAGATGCAATAAGCAGCGGCACAATTACAGGCACCGGCATATCCACCAGCAGAATTTCAAAAGCAAAAATTACCCCTGCAATCGGTGCATTAAATATGGCTGATATTCCGGCAGCAGCACCACATGCAAGCAGAAGCGTTCGCTCTTTATTTGAAAAACGCAGCCATCTGGCAGTGTTGCTACCAATAGCCGAACCGGTAGATGCAATGGGCGCTTCCAGCCCGGCAGACCCACCGAAGCCAACCGTAAGAATGCTGCTCAGCATTTGTGAATAAAGTTTATCCTTTTCAACAAAGCTCGACTTGCGCGAAATGCTGTACATAATATTCGTAACTCCTCTGCCCAGTTCGCCTTTGCGAAATACCTGTGTGTATAAAACGGTGAGAAGAATACCTACAGTCGGAAATATGAAAAGAAGATAATGCAGGTGCTGCCCTATGGAAACATCATGCACCCATTGCTGAATAAAATGCACCCCGTTTTTGAGAAGCACTGCACAAAGAGCTGTAAGCAAACCAATGAGAATGCTGGTGAGGATAAGCGATGTTCTGCTCCCGAAATATTTCTTTCTCCAGATACCTATTAATTTCTGATTCATATTTCTCCCGTGCGGACTATGCTGAAAAAATAGTTGATGGTTACAAAGATAAGTTCTTGTAGCCACAAATAAGAAAGCAATTCCTTAAAGAGTGAGAAGGTCAACCAGCACAGCAACTGCTCACGGTAATAACCGAATGTTCCACCACAGTGCAACTTGTGTGCATCGCACTTTTACCCGCGTGCGGCTTAGCTCTTTCTGAAGAAAATCCGGTTTCTGATAACCTTCACCTTATCGGTAATGGTTTTGCTGTCGAAAAAAATTGAAGTTAAACCTGCAATTAATAATCCTGAAATAATAAAAAGAACTAAATTCATTTGAATGTTTTGATAAAATTATAAAATAACGAACTGCAAAGATCGAGATAAAAAGTAAGGTGCAGCCGATGTGAAAAATTATTTTTAAAATAATTTCTACAACGTTTTTTTACGATCAGTTATTTATTTTGCGTACCTTGCTGCCATAAATTAAATTTATTATAAATAATGGCAAAATCGCAACAAACATTCAGTAAGAAAGAGAGAGAAAAGAAAAAATTCAGAGACCGCAAGGACAAAGAAGAGAAAAGAGAAGAACGCAAGACAAGCAATAATAAAGGAAAATCGTTTGAGGAAATGCTCGCTTACGTGGATGAGTACGGACGACTTTCATCAACCCCGCCCGATCCCAAAACCAGAAATGTAATGAAGCTTGAAGACATTCAGATAGGCGTTGCAAAGCAAAAAGAAGCCGACCCTGCAGACCTTATCCGTACAGGAATAGTAACTTTTTTTAATGAATCAAAAGGATACGGATTTATAAAAGATATGGAAACACAGGAAAGTGTTTTTGTACACATCTCTGCACTTACTGAACCGCTTAAGGAAAACAATAAAGTAACCTTTGAAGTTGAGATGGGACCAAAGGGTGCCACTGCTGTAAGAGTAAAAGCAGCGCTTTAACAACTTCTCTACGCAGCGCTATTGTATAAAATAAAAAGCCGGTATCCGGTTTTATTGAAGCACTGCAGGACCAACAGTTTCTTTCGAAAGTTGTAAATCCCTCATTGGGATCAATGTTCCACCCAAGGGGGCAATTTCCAGTTGCTTATTTACTTCAAGAACAGGAATGGCAAAAACCATTTCTGAAAAAGGAATAAGACCGGACTTACCATAAACTTCAGAGAGAAACAGGATGCGGTCGTAATCCTTCTTTTGCACTGCCAGAGATTTTCCGGTTTCAGTCGTCTCCATTCGCACATACTCTCTTTCGAGCATCAACACATTATCAGGCATGATTTTTATATTTTTCGTAATGATAGTAAAAAAAATCGGGATGAGAACTATTAAAATGAAATAAACAGTAACTCCCTGCCAAAGCAGATGAGAAAACGGTTATTCAGAAAATAGTGAACGAAATAGTTTAGTCAATCACCTTTGCTCCCGGATATTTAACTTGCCAGATTGCAAGAGCAGACATGTCGTGAATGGTGATTCGTGTTCGGGCATCCAGTTGTACTATAATAGTTGCAGTTGTTGGGCCCTGCTTCAATACAGGATCAGTAACACGTTTGTAAGGAGTCCGCTTTTTACTTTTAAACATTTTCCAAAGGTAACAAAAATTATCGGGCTCAATCAGGTCACTTCAATTAACTTATTACCAGCGTAACAAATAAGCCAATAACTTTCCCTTCGCCCTCCTTTCACGATGTCTTTTAGCAGATTTACGATCGTGAATCAGAATAAATAAATAACTTTTCAAATCTCATTTTGTCATTCCAAACGAACTTCTATCTTTGCGCCCCCTTAAAATTGAATAACTAAATAATTGATAAAGAAATGACTAAAGCAGAATTAGTTAATGCCATCTCAGACAAAACAGGCATTGAGAAAAGTATGGTGCTTAACGTAGTAGAAGCAACTATGAAAGTAGTAAAAACAACAATGACAGACGGAGAGAACGTTTACCTCCGCGGGTTCGGAAGTTTCATTGTAAAGAAAAGAGCGCAAAAGATTGGGCGCATTATTTCAAAGAATACAACCATTGTAATTCCAGCACATCACATTCCGGCATTTAAACCTGCAAAAACTTTTGCAGCCAAGGTAAAGAATGCGAAAATAAAAGCTAACCAAACTTCGGAAAAGGTTGACTGATGCAGGTTAGAAGCCAACAGGCGTTGCTGGTTACAGGAGCAATTGCTCTTACAACAGCATTGTATTTTGCTCCCACTAAAGTTATCAAAGAAAAGAAGGAAGAAGTTGCAGCAGTTTCGGACTTTGATATGCAACTGAACGAAGCAAAGAGAACACTGAAGCGCCAGGAAGCTGATCTGATTACTTTGCTTGAAGGCGGACTGGCTAAGGAACCGGGCAACCTTTCGTTGATGGATTCGTTAGGAATGCGTTGGGATGCATTCGGGCAGCGGGCAATTTCAGCTCACTATTTTGAAGAGCATGCAAAGCAAAGTCCTGATGAGAAAACGTGGTTGAATGCAGCATACCGTTACTTTGATGCGTTTCGATCAACAACGGATTCTGTAAAGCGGGCGGTAATGGTTCAGGATGCCATTCACTGTTATCAAAACGTTCTCGACATAAACCCTAAAAATCTTGATGCAAAAACAGACCTTGGCGTTTGTTATGCAGAAGGAACCGGCAACCCGATGCAGGGAATTATGATGCTCAGGGAAGTAGTTACGGAAAACCCTCAACATGAAAACGCACAGTTTAACCTGGGTGTGTTATCCATGCGGAGTGGACAATATGAAAAGGCAGTGGACAGATTTCAGAAAGTTCTTTCCATCAACCCTGCCCGAAAAGAAATGTATATCATGATCGGGAGGGCTTACATGATGACTGGTAACAATACGAAGGCAGTTGAAAATTTTGAAAAGCTGAAAAAAGAAAATGCCGATGCAACCTTGGTTGCGGAAGCAAATAAGTACATAAATCAAATTTCTAATCATTAAAAAACACTTGCAATATGCCAAGCGGAAAAAAACGTAAGAGACATAAAATGGCTACGCACAAGCGTAAGAAACGTCTCCGTAAGAACAGACATAAGAAGAAATAACTGGCAAGTACTTTTAATAACGTGTGGAACGTTATTGGTTATTCGTTGTGCGCTGTATATTCAGTTGTTTTAAGCTTCTGAATTTCAAAACAGCCAATGATATATAACTTAATTATTGATACTGCGATGAGTCGCCCATCACTTGCTGTTAGTTTGCACCCTTCTTTTGCCGCTTCCCCGTTGAAGTGTTTTTTGAAAAAAACTTTTTTAATTGAATAGCGAATTAATAATCAACTCTGCACCGGGTGAGGTAATTATTGCCTTGCTCGAAGATAAGCAGCTTGTTGAATTAAACAAAGACAAGAAGGATCAATCCTTTGCTGTTGGAGATATTTATCTCGGCAGGGTAAAAAAACTCATCCCGAGTTTGAATGCTGCTTTCGTTGACGTAGGTCATGAGAAAGACGCTTTTCTGCATTACCTCGACCTTGGTCCTCAGGTGCAGTCGTTGCAGAAACTTATTAAGCAAAGTACTACGGGGAAAAATCCTGACCCAATGATGGGCGACTTTGTAAATGAGAAAGACATTAACAAAGGCGGAAAGATCGGGCAGGTGCTCACCGTGAACCAGTGGGTGATGGTGCAGGTTGCCAAGGAACCGATTTCAAGCAAAGGTCCGCGCATTACTTCCGAGATTTCTTTAGCTGGAAGATTTGTGGTGTTGATTCCTTTTTCCGATCATATTTCCGTTTCACAAAAAATAAAAAGTGCGGAAGAGCGCATGCGTTTGAAACGGTTGGTTCAAAGCATCAAACCGAAAAACTTCGGACTCATTGTACGCACCGTTGCTGACGGAAAGAAAACGGCCGAGCTCGATAAGGATGTGCAGGACTTAGTTGCAAAATGGAAGAGCGCTTTTGAACAACTGAAGACAGCGAAGCCACCGCAAAAAGTTTTGGGAGAACTCAATCGCACTTCTACTATCCTTCGCGATTTACTAAGCCCGAACTTTAATAACATCCATGTGAATGATCAGGCAATGTATGAGGAGATAAAAAGTTATCTCACTTCCATTGCACCGGAGCAGGCAGAGATCGTAAAGTTCTACAAAAGCAAGCAACCTATTTTCGAACACTTTGGAATTGAGAAGCAGATAAAAGCTGCGTTCGGAAAAACAGTTACGATGAGTACGGGTTCGTATCTTGTAATTGAGCATACTGAAGCCATGCACGTTATTGATGTGAACAGCGGAGGTAGGGCGCGCATAGCAGACGCAACGCAGGAGTCAAATGCATTGCAGACGAATATGGAAGCAGCAGCAGAGATTGCGCGGCAGCTTCGTCTTCGCGATATGGGAGGAATTATTGTTGTTGATTTTATTGACATGCTCAATGTGACGAACAAAAAAACTTTGTACGACCACATAAAAAAGGAAATGAGCCGTGATCGTGCACGGCACACCATTCTTCCTCCGAGCAAATTCGGTTTGATACAAATTACGCGTGAACGTGTGCGACCAGAAACAAATATTACAACCGTAGAGAAATGTCCTTCATGTGACGGCACCGGAGAAATCAAAGCAAGTATTTTACTCGTAGATGAAATCGAAAACAACCTACGCTATTTTATACAGGAACAGAATGAGAAAGAACTCGTTATTCAGGTGCATCCATATCTCGAAGCGTTTCTGAACAAGGGATTGTTTTTTAATACGATGGTAGCGAAGTGGAGGAAGAAATACAAAGCGAAGCTTAAAGTTTTCCCGAACACTAGTTATCATTTTATGGAATATCACTTCTTCAACAATGCGGAAGAGGAGATAAAGATTTAGCTATCTGCTATAAGCTATTCGTGAATCACTATTCAAAAATTTAGCTTTTTTTTTGCTGTTACAAATAACGATTTACGAATGACCAATAATTTCCTTCAGAAAAGAAGAATATTTGCATCCGCAGATACAGAATATTTTTTTGCTTTTCCAAACTTCTTCATAGTTTCGCCTCACTAACCAATAAAATTCAAATCAAATGAAAGTATTAAAGAAAATCTTAATTGTGCTTGTGGTAATTATAGCCGTAGTTGCTATTATCGGAATGTTCATGTCACCCAAGGTTCATGTAGAACGCTCAATGACTATGAAAGCATCGTCTGATGCGGTGTATAACCAGATCAATGATCTGAAGATGTGGGACAACTGGATGCCTTGGAACAAAATTGACCCGAACATGAAAAAAACTTACGGAGAGAAAACTTCTGGTGAAGGTGCATCTTATTCGTGGGTAAGCACTAACAGTAACGTGGGTACTGGTTCTATTACAATAACAAAAGCAGTTCCGAATGAGTCGATTGAAACCATGCTGACATTTGTTGGAGAAGGCAATGCTACCGGAGGGTATAAATTAGAAAAAACAGATGATGGCACAAAAGTCAGTTGGAGTATGGATATGGATATGGGAGCAAATCCATTTAAACGAGTGATAGGTTCAATGATGGACAAAATGATGGGCCCAATGTTCGAGAAAGGATTACATTCTCTTGATTCATCTTCATTAGCAATGCCCGCAGCTGTTCCTGTTGCAATGGTTGATATGACCGCCAAACCAATGACTGAAACCACTGCAAAAAAATAAATATTGAACGAAATTTTTTTCTAAAGCGTTAGCTTGCGTTACCGCTTTTTTTATTTTGCATCACCGATAAAAATGAAAGCAGAATTAGAAAGAGCCCGGAAGTACTGTGCGTACCAGGAACGCAGCCAGCAGGAAGTGCGCGACAAACTGTATGAATTGGGATTGCACCACAATGAAGTAGAGCAATGCATTGCACAACTTGTTTCAGAAAATTATCTGAACGAGCAGCGCTTTGCCATTGCGTATGCAGGCGGAAAGTTCAGAGCGAAAGAGTGGGGGAGAGTGAAAATTAAACTTGCGCTTAAACAAAAAAAAGTATCCGACTACTGCATTCGTAAAGCGCTTGAGGAGATAAGTTCAAGAGATTATAAACGAACATTGAGTAAAATTATTTCAGAGAAAAATAAATTAGTGCACGATAAAAATCTCTTGAAGAAAAAGTATAAGGTTGCTCAATATGCAATCGGCCGGGGCTTTGAGCCGGAGTTGGTGTGGGAAGAAATTTCTGATTTGTTTAGTAATTAACCGAAAGTTTTTTCAGTTAAATGCGATGAATTATCTCCAAATACGAATACACAAACGGAGCAGATAAAAACAATCCATCAAAGCGGTCAAGCATTCCACCATGCCCCGGCAAAATAGTTCCGGAATCTTTTATGCTGATGCTTCGCTTAAACATGCTCTCCACTAAATCGCCAAGCGTTGAAGTGATTAAAATGATAACTGTTACTGCAAACCATTCCCCTGTTGACAAGCCCAGGCAGTATAACGAGATGAAATGTGCGATCAGAAAAGAAAATGCCACTCCACCTGCAGTTCCTTCCCATGTTTTTTTGGGTGAGATGCGTTCGAACAATTTGTGCTTGCCCCACCACTTGCCTGCAAAGTAAGCACCGATGTCATGCGCCCAAAGAATGAAAAAATATCCGAACATATTGCTCGGATGAAATTGAGCATCATCGCTGCTCCAGCCGATGAGTGTTGCAATTGCCATCGTAAAAGGAATGTAGAGGATGCCAAGGAAGGTAAATGCAATATTGTTGAACGGTTTTTGTGATTTACGATAAAGTTCAAAAATAAAAACAGAAAATAATAACGGAATGAGAAGTAAAATTCCGCTTCCATCCAGTTGATGAGGAATAGCGCATATGTTTGTGAAATTACATTTCACTGAAACGATCATTCCAAAAACTATTGTCCCGATAAAAAGCCCGAGCCATTTCTGTGGCTCCATTGTTTCGCCTGTTGACCGGGAATAAAATTCATTTAGCGAAAGAAGAGATACTAGAAAAAATAAAAAAGCAAAAGAATATTCATTGAGGAAAATGAGACACACCATGGTGGCAGCTCCCGGAACACCTACTAATGTGCGTTTGGCGAGGTTGTTCACAATTCTTTTCTATCAAGAATAAATTTTGCTTTCAGCACATCACGATCTCTCACAAAAACTTCTGCTTCGCCAAGAGTAATGTAAAGTGAATCGCGTTTGTCTAGCAGTACACATTCAAATTGGTTTTCTTCGAGGAGCGCTTTGGCAAGTTTAGCCAAATGTAATTTATTGGAAGAATAAACAACTACCCAACCATTCTCCATAGATCAGTTTTCTTTCTGTGAATCATCAACAAGGAAAACATAAATGTCTCTTGGACCATGGGCAGGTGTTACCAGAGTTTTTTCAATGTCTGCTGTGCGACTAGGTCCTGCAAGGGAAGCAATAAAGGATGGTAGCTGATCACCGTATTTATTTCTTATCAGAAGCAGTGCATCTTTTACATCAGTCACCAATTGCGAAGTGTAAGAAAGTACCACATGAACTGTCGGAATTACAATCAATCTTCTACCTGATTGCGATTTAGAAGAAACCATTATGCTTCCCAATCTTGCCACCACCGCTTCGCAGGAAGTAATACTCACCATTCCTTCTTTGAAATCATTCTGGTCACGTGTAAAAGGAAATTCAACTTTCTCAAGCAGTTCGATAATTTTATCTTCGTAACAGTAAATTTTTTTCCAGCCGTCTTCTACGCTGTGTTGTACAAGATGTTCAAGAAAGTCAATTTCGTTTTCACAGAAAACAAATTTGCCCCCGATGGCAGTAAACTCATTTGCAAATGTTTCTTCAAGAGATACAGAAGAAATTACATGTACGTTTGTATCCCAGTCAACTTTCGGATACGGCTGCATCCGGTGATGTTGGTTCAATGCTTTGCGTATCTTCTTCAGGGTTTTTTCACGGGTTGTGCTCTCCTCCATAGCTATAGTTGATGGATTGATTATGTAATTTTAAAAATAAGTTGTTACTTATATTAATCGAATCAACCAAATAACTTTATTAAGTCATTTCTTTCTCCTTCTGTTCTTATTGTTATTCCTTCCGCCTCTGTTTTGTTTTCGGTCACGTTCCCGCTCTCTTTCTTTTTCTTTGCTCAGTGTGAGCAATTCGTTAGTATGATTTAGTTTCACAGTCTCTGAAAGTTTCAGTTTTGATTCAGAAAGTTTTTCCAGATGTCCAAGAATAGTGCTGTCATCAACAGTATCTCTATTCCAGGTGAGGTATGACATCTTCATAAAGTTCGCAATGTTTTGAGTGATCTGCACTTTCTTTTCTCCTTCCACCATTTCAGCAATTTTAGCAATCATGTTTTCCATCTGAGTGCCGTAGTATTTGAATTTTATTTTGTTGTTCGGATATGAGACACGTTGAGGTTTGCTCTTCAAAGAATCTTTCGAAGGAATTGGGTATGGAGAATCTACATCAAGTTTAAAATCAGAGATCACAAAAAGATGATCCCATAACTTGTGTCTGAAGTCCGTGATGTTTTGCAGCTGCGGATTGAGATAACCCATCACTGCCACGATTGCTTTCGCAGCGCTGTTACGCTTTTCGCGATCTTCAATCGTGATCGCATGTTCAATCATCATTTGTATATTGCGACCGTACTCAGGTATCACGAGACGATTGCGGCTTGTGTTGTATTCCACTTTAGATATGCGGGTTTAGAGTTTGAGGTTGTTCAAGGGCTGTTAACCTCGAACTTTAAACACAAAACCTCAAACTGTTTAGGTGCGCAAGGTAGCAAGTTTCTCTCACTCCGCTAACTGAGTATCTTCAGTCGTGCAAACTTCAGCAGCAATTGCTTTTGTCCGATGCCTTGAAAAAAGATGAGCGCTTTGCGGTCGGCAACGTTGCCTTCTACTAATAAAACTTTCCCCACACCGAAGCGTTGATGCTCCACTTCCATTCCAACTTGGATGTCTGTAGTGTCATCACCAACAAAATTTTTTACATCTGTTGAAGTTACTTTTTTCAGATTCGATGGTTGTTGTTTTGCGAACACGCTTCCGTTCTTCGGAGTTTGTGAGTTGCTCAATCGCTCTCCGGGATCGTCAAACACAAAATCAAATTTCGGTTTGCGCGCACCTGTTTCTTCAATGTGCTGCATGTCGAGTTCTTCAATGAAACGGCTTGGCTCATTGCTGATCAGGTTTCCCCAGCGGTAACGCTGGTTTGCATAACTCAGCGTAAGTTTTTTTTCTGCGCGTGTTATTGCAACATAAAATAACCTGCGCTCTTCTTCTAAATCCTCTCGCGAGTTGACGGAGAGTTGTGAAGGAAAAAGATTTTCTTCCAACCCAACTACAAACACTGCAGGAAACTCCAGTCCCTTTGCTGCATGTATTGTCATCAACGAAACAGTGTCCGTGTCTTTGTTCTCATCATCGGCATCGGTGAGCAATGAAATATCCTGCATGAACATTTCAAGGGTGCGCACTTCTCCCGTGTCTTTAAAAACATCTTCATCGCCTTGCGGAGTAATTGATCTTCCTGTTTCAACAAATTCTTTTATTCCGTTCAGCAACTCCTGCACGTTTTCGTAGCGGGTCAATCCTTCAGGAGTTTTATCTGCATACAAATCTTTCAGTAAGCCCGTTGATGTTGCCATGTGGCTCGCGAGATCGTATGCATTGTCACTCTTCAACTTCACGGCAAAACTTCTTATCATCGTTACAAACTCGCTGATTTTTGTTCGTGTGCCGCTGTTCAACTCTGCTTCGTTCAGTTGCGGATTCATTACAATCTCCCACAAACTTTTATCGCGCTCGGCAGCAGTAACAGTAATTTTTTCCAATGTAGTTTTCCCGATTCCGCGTGCAGGTACGTTGATGATGCGCTTCAATGCTTCTTCATCGTTGTGATTGATGACGAGACGGAAATACGCAATCAAATCTTTTATCTCTTTGCGTTTGTAAAAACTTAACCCACCATAAATTCGGTACGCAATGTTCATTTTGCGCAGCGCTTCTTCAAACGAACGGCTCTGTGCATTCGTGCGGTAGAGTATGGCGAAGTTTTGATTACGCCATTGCTTGTTCACCTTCGTTTCGAAAATAGAATTCGCCACCATCGCTCCTTCTTCGTTGTCGCTGAGTGCGCGCATGAGAATTATTTTCTCGCCTTCATCGTTGTGCGTCCACACTTCCTTCTTGAGTTGCTTTTTATTATTTGCGATGAGATGGTTGGCAGTGCTGACAATTGTTTTTGTGCTGCGGTAATTCTGCTCCAGCTTAAACACATTCAGATCGGGATAATCTTTTTCGAAGGTGAGAATGTTGTTGATGTTCGCTCCTCGAAATGCGTAAATACTTTGTGCATCATCACCCACTACGCAAATGTTTTCAAAAGCAGCAGCGAGTTTCTTCAGCACCATGTACTGCGCGTAGTTGGTATCCTGAAACTCATCCACGAGCACGTACTTAAACTTGTGCTGATACTTGTGCAATGCCTCGGGAGATTTATTCAGTAGCACCCACATGTTGTAAAGCAGATCATCGAAGTCCATGCCCGATGCTTTGAAGCAGCGCTTTGAATAGAGTTCAAACAACTGTCCCAACTTTGGTTTTCCACTTGTGATGTCATCGTTCACGAAGTTGATGTTGTCCTGATAATCTTTCCACGAGTAGAGATTATTTTTCGCTGCGGAAATTCTATTCAGCACCACTTCGGGTTTGTACATTTTATCATCCAATCCGTTTTCGCGGAGCAGGTCGCGCATCAAACTTTTTGCATCATCGGTATCGTAAATGGTGAAGTTGTGCGGATAGCCGAGCTTCTCTGCTTCAATGCGAAGAATCTTAGCGAACACTGCATGAAACGTTCCCATCCAGAGGTTTTTCGCTTCGCTGCCCATGATGTTTTCAATACGGCTGCGCATTTCTTTCGATGCTTTGTTGGTGAACGTGAGGGCTAAAATGTTGAAGGCGTCCACACCCTTCGTCAGCAGGTGTGCAATGCGATAAGTAAGCACGCGCGTTTTGCCAGAACCCGCTCCTGCAATTATCATCACAGGCCCGTTAGTATGCGTTACAGCGGCTCGCTGCGCATCATTCAACTGTTCAAGATAATTTTCTCTCATTCTTCAATTCCACTCAATCCGAAATAAATTCTTTGGAAATATTTTGTGTTCTTCAATGGATTTCGTGGCTGTAAAGGTAATTTATTTCGTTGCTGCATGGATGAAGCGTGAGCGGTTAATTATCAGGAGGGATTTATAAATATTTTTGAACGTATCGAAGACGATTTTCTCTAAACATAGCAGCCATGAAGATGAAATTTTGTTTCTCACAAAAATTTTTACTTTTGCGTCCCTTCAAAAAAATGCCCAGGTGGCGAAATTGGTAGACGCACTACTTTGAGGTGGTAGCGGGCAACCGTGCTGGTTCGAGTCCAGTCCTGGGCACTATCGTTTAGGAGAGCAAGCATCAATAATTTTTATTGATGCTTGTTTAGCTTGCATAAGCAAATAGCCCGGATGGCGAAATTGGTAAACGTTGCGGTCTCAGAAGCCGTTGGAGTTATATCCTTGTGAGTTCGAGTCTCACTTCGGGCACTTTTCTGCGAATAAAAAAGCTATCACGTATTACTCGTGATAGCTTTTTCTTTTACCGGCTGTTCCCTACGAACTACCAACTAAGATCTACGAACTCTTGAATTGCTTAGTAGTACGTCAACCGTATTACATTCGAAATATATTTTGCAAACCGCAGCACCTGGCGGCTGTAGCCGTACTCGTTATCATACCAGATGTATAGCACTGCGCTCTTGCCGTCTTTGTGAACGATGGTAGCAGCACTGTCCACAATGGATGCGCATGGGTTGCCGATAAGATCGGAAGAAACAATTTCGTTTGAAGAAAGATATTGAATCTGTTCTACGAGCGGTCCGTGCAACGCTGCTTCGCGAAGCAGATTATTCAAACCTTCTTTCGTAATTTCTTTTTTGAAACTGAGGTTGAGAATGGCAAGAGAAACATCAGGGGTTGGTACACGGACTGCATTTCCTGAAAGCTTGCCTGCAAGAACAGGAAGAACTTTTGCTACTGCTTTATCAGCACCTGTTTCAGTGATTACCATATTCAATGCTGCTGATCTACCTCTGCGTGCTTTCTTGTGATAGTTATCAAGAAGATTCTGGTCGTTAGTGTAAGCATGAATTGTTTCGATGTGACCTTTTTCAATTCCCACACCGTTTTCAATTACGCTGAGAACAGGAACAATTGCATTGGTGGTACAGGATGCGGCAGAAAAAATAGTTTCGTTTGCATCCACAGTCTTCTCATTGATGCCGTGCACCACGTTCGGAATATCTCCTTTGCCGGGAGCAGTCAACAAAACTTTCGAAGTACCTTTTGATTTCAGGTGAGCACTTAATCCTTCACGATCACGAACAACTCCTGTGTTATCAATGATGAGCGCATCATTGATTCCGTAAGCGGTGTAATCAACCGTGCTCAAATCTTTAGAAGCAATCATGTGAATGGTGTGACCGTTCACGATGAGCGCTTTGTTTTTTAAATCTTCAATTACAGTTCCCGGGAACGGACCGTGTACAGAATCGTTGCGAAGCAACTCTGCACGTTTTGTTATTTCATCATCCTCATTGCTGCGGGTAACAACTGCGCGCAAACGAAGCTGCTCTCCTTTTCCTGCCTGTGAAATTAATTCACGCATAAGCAAACGACCGATTCGTCCGAAGCCATACAACACTACATCTTTCGGAACGAGAACTCTTTTTTCTTTGCCGATAAATTTTCCAAGCTTGTCGCCAACAAATTCAGTTGCTGATTTGTAGTTCTTACGTTCAGCAAGCCACTCAGCATTTAATTTTCCGATGTCGATGCGCGAAGGAGCAAGATCAAGCTTGTTCATTTCCTTAGCGATCATGAGCGTCTCAATTACGTTGATCGGCTGTTTCACAAAATCTTTTGCGTACTGATGAAGGTTGAGAATTTTGCTGGAACTTTTATCTACCAATTGGTTTCTGAAAAGAATAAGTTCCACACTCTTATCAAGCCATAATGTTCCTGCAACATGAATGAGTGCTATGGCAGCTTTTTCCAATTGAATCCAGTCAGCTAACTGGGCTTCGTATTGACTTTTTGAATCCACGGTTGAGTTGGTGTTGAGAGTATCTGATGACATTTGTTAATGAGCTTTATTTTTTGCGAAAGTACTAATTGCTTCATAATAGTTTGAGATGAATGCCCTTCTAAACAAACTCAGTCCCGAAAATTTCGGGACTGAGTTATTATTTCACCATTTGATTTCTGAAAGTTTATCCAAGATACGCCTTCAGTAATTTACTGCGGCTCTTATGGCGCAATCTGCGAATTGCTTTTTCTTTTATCTGTCGAACACGCTCACGGGTAAGATCGAATTTTGCACCGATTTCTTCCAGCGTTAATCCATGAACCATTCCGATTCCGAAAAATAATTTTACTACTTCGCGTTCGCGCTCGGTAAGCGTACTTAACGAACGGTCAATCTCGCGTTGCAATGATTCATTCATCAAATGAGAATCGGCACGCGGTGAATCAACATTCTCAAGAACATCAATCAAACTGTTGTCTTCCCCTTGCACAAACGGAGCATCCATAGAAACATGCTTTCCGCTTACGCGCATCGTGTCGCTTATTTTCTCCTGTGGTATTTCAAGAATTTTTGACAACTCTTCAGGAGACGGCTCACGCTCGAATTCCTGCTCAAGCTTTGAATATGCTTTTGAAATTTTGTTAAGTGATCCAACCTGGTTCAATGGCAAGCGAACAATCCGCGACTGTTCAGCTAATGCTTGGAGAATACTTTGACGAATCCACCACACTGCATAAGAAATGAATTTGAATCCACGCGTTTCATCAAAACGCTTTGCGGCTTTGATCAAACCAAGATTTCCTTCGTTGATCAGATCGGGCAAACTCAAACCCTGGTTCTGGTATTGTTTTGCTACCGACACAACGAAGCGAAGATTTGCCTTCGTCAATTTGTCCAATGCATTTTGATCGCCCTCTCTGATTTTTCGGGCAAGGCGTACTTCTTCTTCGGCAGTAATAAGTTCCTCGCGACCGATCTCCTGAAGATATTTCTCCAGTGACTGACTTTCGCGATTGGTAATTGATTTGGTTATTTTTAGCTGACGCATATTAAATTTAGAAAGTTAAGTAAGAAAAGCGGTTGATGCCGGAGAGGAAAAATATTTTTTTTCTTCCGGCTGCGAAGATACACTTTGTAAAAAAGCGAAGCAAGTTTTTATCACATCAAGTTGATAAGATTTTTTCATTGTTGATAAGTTAGCGAACCGGATGGAAAAAAAATCAAGCGGCTCGAACAAAGTTCAAGCCGCCTGACACTAACCATAAAACACAACAACATGAAAACTATCTTACTAATTTCTTTTTCTCTTTTTCTTATTAATACATATCAACAATCAAACCATAATTTAGTTTTACAGATTACATCCCGAATCCATAGTATCCTTTCATTCCGTTTGGGTACACACCTTCGAGTAAAACCCCACCCTGCCTGTCTTTCAAGGCATTTTCAAGTTCGGTCATGGAGCGGATGGCTTTGCGATCAACAGAGGTGATTATGAATCCTTCTCTTATCCCCGCACTTCTCAGTTTACCCGGATTCAGGCGTGAAATTTTTGCTCCTCCACTGATGCCGAGATTGCTTTTGTCGTCATTGGTAATATCGCTGAATGAAGCCCCAAGCAGGTTGAGTGAAGCGGCAGCAGGCGATGGTTTTACCAAAGCTGTTCCACCTTCTTTATTGCGGAGAGTAACTGTAAACTGTTTTTCGTTTCCATTCCGCAGTGCAGTTACATTTACCTTATCGCCCGGACGGAAGTGCCCGATTTGCTCCTGCAATTGCGGAACAGTATTTACGTTGATTTCACCAACCTTCGTTATGATGTCTCCTTCTTCAAGCCCTGCAATTTTTGCAGCGCCATCTTCGCTAAGTCCAGCTACGTACACACCTTTCACTTCCTTCAAACCTTTTTCCTGAGCAAGCTTCGAATCAATATCACGAATGCTTACACCGATAAACCCACGCTGCACACTTCCGAACTCTGCCAGATCATCCATCACCTTGCGGACAAGGTTTACCGGAATTGCAAATGAGTAACCGGTATATGAACCTGTAGTGGAAGCAATCGCTGAGTTGATTCCTACAAGTTCTCCTTTAGTATTTACGAGTGCTCCGCCACTGTTGCCGGGGTTTACCGCAGCATCTGTTTGAATGAACGATTCAATTTTATATTGATCAGGAAGAATGCCGATGTTGCGTGCCTTTGCACTTACAATACCTGCAGTAACAGTAGAGGTGAGGTTGAATGGATTTCCAACTGCAAGCACCCACTCACCAACTTTTACTTCGTCACTGTTTCCGTAGGTTATAAAAGGCAAACCCTTTTCATCAATCTTGAGCAAAGCTAAATCGGTAGAAGGATCAGTGCCTACAACTTTTGCTGTGAAGTTGCGGTTGTCATTTAATGTGACTTCCACTTTTTCTGCATTAGCAACTACGTGATTGTTTGTAACGATGTAGCCGTCTTCAGTAATTATTACACCTGAACCACTGCCCTCTGTTTGCTGCCGTTGCGGGTTCTGATAACCAAAGAATCCCTGGAACGGATCAACCACCTGTTGAGAAGCGAAAACCTTTACGTGAACAACTGCGTGAACTGTTGCATCCGCTGCCTTTACAAAGTCAGGGAGGTTTGCATCAACAGTACCCGGCATGCTTGTAAATTTTGCTGGAATTGTTTCAGCAGAATTTTTTGCTGAAATAGAAACGGAAGATTGAATGGAATGATTGAAGAAATACGCGCCCGCTAATCCGCTTGCGCCTGCAATAAGAACAATTGCGAAATAGTTTTTTAATTTACTTAGCATAGTTTTTAGAATTTTTGGGTTATACATTTTGTCTTTCAATTATTATGCCGACAAAATTCACCCTTAGGCAATGAAGCATTTATGAATCGCAGCGTTAATTTCTGTTAAGGATTTTTGAGACGTTGGTAAGAACTGTAAACAGGTTATTGACAAAATTTGCCTCTGAAACATCCTTCCTGCCAAAAGTATTTTTAAACTAACTTTGCTTCGTGAAGCGATATTCAAAGCGTGAAATTCTGTCTGAGATAACTAACGGAAACGAGGAGATTTTAGTTTATCTCTCGCGTAAATATTTTTCCGTTGCCCGCAGGGTGCTGAGAATCCGCGGCTTTCGTGACGAGCGAACCCCTGAGATTTTCTCAGAAGTACTGGCTTCAGCATATTCCAATCTTCAAAACCTGAAGGTAGATCACATTGACTTTGAAAAATATTTTCTCGATTCGCTGAACGAAGAAATCAAATCAAGAAAAGAAGAGCGAAAGAAAAATGTGATGAGAGATTTGGCCAATCAGCCCGCGGAAGTTGCCTCGCAGTGTGTTTCCATTATGGACGAGCAGGCGCAGAAGCTTTTGTATGCAAGGGTTTCAGAGAAGCTGAGCTATGAGAAGATTGCAGAAAAATTTCAGTTCAGCAATGCTGTGATTGCACAATACGAAGTGAACAAAGCATTCAACCAGGTGGAGGGAATTGTAAAGCTGCGCATGAACATTTCGCAAAACTAAGATGAGCATCAGCATACAGGACAGGCATTTGATTGACCGCTATCTGCAGGGAGAGCTGTCAGGTATTGAGTTGGAAAGTTTTATGCAGCGGATGAATGCAGAGGGAGATTTTAAAAAGGAAGTTGAATTGCAGAACCTCATCTATGCCGGAATCCAAAAAGCGCATCATGAAAAGCTGAAGCAGATTGTTCTTTCTTCGCTAGACTACCGTAAGCAGCTGGTTCCGTTCGGGCTAAAAATGATTCTCACTTTTCTTATTGTAACTGGATTGGGAATTACACTTTGGTTTTATGTAGGCACTGACTCAGCAAATAAAGAACAGGCGAATTCGTGGTTTGCATTTTTAAAAAGTAAGAACAGCGAGGCAGAAACGAAGCAGGAATTGCCGAAACAAAAACAAGAGATCAGCAAGAGCATTATGCCTGCCGAAGATTCATCAAGTGCAGTTGCATCTGATTCACAAATTCAAACTGACAGCACACAGATTGATCAGTCGGCTCCGAAAATGGAAACGGATTCAGTTGCATCTTCCGGTTCAGAAGAAGATATTATTGTTAAGCAGGACAAGCTTTTGATTTCTGCCAATCTTTTGGTAGAAGACAAAACGCAGGATAAGGATGTGAAGAAAGATGAATCACTCGCGAATGAAGCTGCTAAGAAATTAAATCCTGCTGCTGATCTGCCGGAAGAAGAAAAAGTTTCTCCGAATTATCTCGTTGAGTTCTGGGTTTCTCCCATCAATTATCGTGGATATAAGATGTCGAAAAATAAATTGATCCTCTTCGGTATTGAAGAACCCGATGCTGTAAAATTGTATCGCGTGAATGAAGCGCTTTACATGAGCTACCTGAAAGAGTATTACCGCCTGAATGATTCGTTTGATTTTGTTTCGTACCAGAAGTTGAAGGATTCTGAAATTCCATTGGCTATAAAATGAAGATTGCTTTTTCAAAATACCAGGGAACAGGAAACGATTTCGTTCTTCTCGACAATCGTGACGGAAAATATTCTTCGTTGAAAACTTCCGAAGTAGAATTTCTCTGCGACCGGAGATTCGGAATCGGAGCAGACGGATTAATTCTTCTTGAAAAAAAATCCGGCTATGATTTCAGCATGAAGTATTACAACAGCGATGGAAACGAAAGCAGCATGTGCGGCAATGGTGGTCGTTGTATTACTGCGTTCGCAAACACTCTGCAACTGATAAATGGAGAAGCAAAGTTTACAGCCATTGATGGCGAGCACGAAGCAATCATCAAAGACAAACAGTCAATGATTGTGAAATTAAAAATGGGAGATGTAAAAGGATTTGAAATGATCGGTGACGATATTTTTCTCAATACTGGTTCCCCGCACTACGTAAAGTTCGTAAATGACACGATGAAAGTGGATGTGGTTGCCGAAGGGAAAAAAATCCGTTACAACGAACGCTTCAAACAGGAAGGAACGAATGTTAATTTTGTGCAGTCAACTTCTTCAGGGTTGAATGTGCGATCGTACGAGCGGGGAGTGGAAGATGAAACGCTGAGTTGCGGCACAGGAGTTACCGCTTCTGTTCTTGCATCAGTACTGAAAGGTGTTGTGAAGGAAGACTCAAAAGTGTGCGATGTGAAATCAATGGGAGGAATGTTGAAAGTGTATTTCGAAAAGGAAGGAAACGGATTTAAGGACGTGTGGCTGGAAGGCGAAGCAAAATTTGTTTACTCTGGAGAAATTGAAATTTAATTATGAAAAATAATATTCTTATGCCCGCGCTCACCCTAACCCTAAAGGGCACCGCGCGCTGGTCTTCCGCCAGCTGGCGGACTGGGGTGCGGAAGGATTTATCTTAATACATACTACTTAATACTTACTACTTATTAAATTTTTATGCAGCTAATTGGCGAACTTATTCATCTCCGTGCCCTCGAGCCGGACGATCTTCAATGTCTTTACGATTGGGAAAATGATACAGCCGTGTGGAGCGTGAGCGGAACCGTAGCTCCGTTTTCTAAATTTACTTTAGAAGAATACCTGAAGCAGGCGCATCAGGATATTTACACCACAAAACAATTGCGCCTCATGATTGATTTAACCGCCAGCGATGACGATGGCGAACTTCATGGCGAACACCACAGCATCGGCTGTATTGATCTTTTCGATTTCGATCCGAAAAATAAAAGAGCGGGTGTGGGAGTACTCATTGCCAACAATGCGCAGCGGGGTAGGGGATATGCTACCGAAGCGCTTCACCTTCTTATTGAATACGCGTGGAATATTCTCGATCTTCATCAGCTCTATTCCAACGTGCGCATGGATAATGAAAGCAGCGTTTCACTTTTCAAAAAGCTCGGCTTCGAAATTACAGGGCTCAAGAATGACTGGCTGTACGAAAGCGGAAGATTTTTTGATGAGTACACGTTGCAGTTGCTAAGGAAATAGAATCAGGATTATGAGACGCAGGAATTAAGACAAAACATTTTTCCGTGAAGCGATTAAGTTTTCTTTCTTCATTGTGCATTCTTCATTGTGCATTGTACATTTTTCTTTCCTGCTCCAACCAATCCTCACAATCCGATTCCACACCAAATCAGTACGCTTCACTTTCTGATTCAACAAAGTACGTTGGCATCAACACGTGTCGTCAGTGTCACGAAGATCATTATGCCACGTTCATCAAAACAGGAATGGGATTGTCTTTTGATTCTGCTTCGCATAAAAAATCTTCTGCGAAGTTCGATCACGCATTCATCTACGATCACTACAAAGATTTTTATTACAAACCCTCGTGGCAGGGCGATTCACTTTACTTAAAAGAATATCGTCTCGAAGGCAAAGACACCATCTACCAGCGCACGGAACGCATCAGCTACATCGTTGGTTCAGGGCAGCACACCAATTCGCACATGATGAATGTGAATGGATACGTAAGCCAGGTTCCCGCCACGTTCTTCACACAGAAGGAAAAATGGGATCTGCCTCCCGGTTTCGAAAACGGTTTCAACTCACGCTTCTCACGCAAGATCGAACTCGAGTGCATGAGCTGTCACAATGCATATCCGAAAATTGTTTTGGGTTCAGAAAATAAATACGAAAACATTCCGAACGGAATTGACTGCGAGCGCTGTCACGGCCCCGGCAGCGAACACGTAAAACAAAAGCAGGCAGGCAACCTCGTTGATATCGGTAAAGAAATTGATTACACCATTGTAAATCCTGCAAAACTTCCGATTGAGTTGCAGCTCGATGTCTGCCAGCGCTGCCATGTGCAAGGCAATGCCGTTCTCAAGGAAGGAAAATCATTTTACGATTTCCGCCCCGGCATGAAACTCAGCGATGTAATGGATGTGTACATGCCCGTTTACAAAGGCGATGAAAGCGAACACATCATGGCATCGCATGCGGAGCGCTTGAAGCAAAGTCAGTGCTTTATACAAAGCATGAAAAAAGCCGAAGCCACCAATCCCAATAAGAGCGCGCTGTTCCCGTACCAGAATGCAATGACCTGCGTAACGTGTCACAACCCGCACGTAAGCGTAAAGGAAACCGAGGCGTCACATTTTAATGACGTATGCAAAAGCTGCCACCATGCAGCGCGCGAACAGGTACCCGTCACCAACGATGTTGCACACAGCAACCTCACCTGCGGAGGCGATGCAACTGCGCGGCAAAAAGTAAACGACAACTGCGTATCGTGCCACATGCCGAAGAACGGAACCATAGACATACCTCACGTAAGCACCACCGATCACTTCATTCGCAAACCCGTAAAACCGGAAGAAGTAAAAAAGATAAAAGAATTTGTGACGCTTGTATGTATCAACAACCCGAATGCCGATCGTGTTTCAAGAGGCGAAGCGTATCTTAATTATTATGAGAAGTTTGAATCGAAGTCAGCATATCTTCTCGACAGTTCGAAGAATTATTTTCCGGATGGTAACGATGACGATGTGAAATCCAATTTCAAAAACCTCATTCGCTTGGCTTATTTAAAAGGTGATTATGCGCTCGTCATCGGTTATACACAGCGGTTGCGCGATGTATTTTCTCTTCTCAACAGAAAAAACTTTTCGAATGATGATGCGTGGACGAGCTACCGCATAGGGGAAGCGTATTTCAGCTTCGACTATAAAGACCGCGCCATTAATTTTTTTCAGAATGCAGTAACCCTGGAACCTTATAACCTCGATTTCCGAAACAAGCTCGCTACTGCGCAGTTCCAGCTGGGGCGGCATGAGGACTCGCGGAAAAATCTGCAGTTCATCACCACCGAAAATCCGGAGTATGCATCCGCTTATGTCAGCATGGGCTATCTTATTTTAACTGTAGACCACGATACGCAGCGCGCTGATAGTTTTTACGACCTCGCTCTCTCACTCGATCCCGATAACGAACAAGCGCTTTTCAATAAGGCGGGTTCTCTTATTTATCTCAACAAAAACAAGGAAGCAAAGGTGATGCTGCTCAGGTTGCTGAAAGTGAATCCGCAGAATGCAAATGCAAAGCAGATGCTGGCGGGGTTAGGGAAGATTTGAGCAGGTATTTTAAAGATGCGGTTTATGTTTTTCAATCAATGATTCCCGTATCTTTGATTTTTCTGTTTAATATTAATACTCAAAAACGCTAATGACAAAAAATCTACTTACTCTATTCTTGTGCATTTCCTTCTTTGTTCCCGCGCAGAGCCAGATCACATGGGGCATGGCAATGAATCTTGCTTCATCCGCCTCTGGCAATATGCATCCGCGAATCGTTAATGATGCTACCGGAAATCCGTTGGTCATTTGGAATCATTCAAGCCGCGCCATGTTTTCAAGGTGGAACGGCAGTTCATTCTCAACTCCCGTTATGCTCAACACCGCTGCCATGATGGTGGCCGGAGCAAGCTGGATGGGACCTGATATTGCAGCGCATGGAGATACCGTCTATGCAGTATTCAAGTTGATGCCCGAAGCAGATACCTCAAGCCACATTTACATTGTCCATTCATTTGATGGAGGCATTTCATTCTCCGCGCCTGTTCAGGTTGATAACATTGCAGATAGTATTTCAAGATTTCCAACAGTTACAATTGACAACTCAGGAAATCCCATTGTAGCATTCATGAAGTTTGATGGTGCCTTCATGGATTCACGTTGGGTAGTCACTAGGTCTTCTGATTTTGGAAATACTTTTAATACAGATGTAAAAGCAAGCGGATGGAGTGGAGGAGTAATCTGCGATTGCTGCCCCGGGGCAATCGTAAATACCGGAAACAGTGTGCTTATGGTTTACCGCGATAACAACAATAACGTTCGCGATGAGTGGGCTGGCATTTCTACTGATGGCGGAAACACATTCACATCAGGTATGCCCATTGATCAAAACAACTGGGTGCTTTCCAACTGCCCAGGCAGCGGACCCGATGCTGTAATTGCAGGAGATTCTCTTTACACCGTTTACATGAGTGCTGCAACCGGAAGTTCACTCGTTTATTTCAGCGCCACCTCTATAAGCGCCATGCAGGGAAGCATTGGATACCCTGTTACAGGAAGTTTTGCCGGACTCGCAGTACAAAATTTTCCACGCATTGCAACAGATGGAACAGCAATGGCAATCGGTTGGCAGCAAAATGTAAACGGAACCGATCAGTTCGCTTTGATGTTTACAAACGATATTACCAATGGATTTCCTGCCGGCTATGATACCGTTGATCTTGGTGATGTAGTAAATGTAGATTTAGAAATTGTTGACGGAAAAATTATTGTTGTCTGGGAAGATGATAATGCAGGTACCATTAAATATCGCACAGGAACTTTTAATTCTACAACGGGCATTAAAGAGAATACTTCTCAAAATCATTTCAGCATTTTTCCCAACCCCGCTTCCGGTTTTGCAGAAGTGAAATTTACAGGAACCCATCCAGAATCGCGGGCCGTAGTGACTGATGTAACCGGCAAAGAAATTCTTCATACCGACATTTCAGCTACTGAAAACAAGATGCTGATAAGCACGCAGGAACTCAGCAACGGAATTTATTTCATTACTCTTCTCAGCGAAAATTCTGTTGCAAGACAAAAAATTAGTGTTCAGCATTAAATGGACTCAGGCGTTTCCACTTCTTTTCCCGATTCGCTGAAAGTAAAAGACGCCCTACAGATTTATTTCTCTCTCTATCATTTTAAAAATGGCGGCTACAACCTCAAATGGTTCAAAATAAAGGTGGGTGCCCTCTATCTTCCGCTTCCCGATATTAAAGCGCGGGTGGACGCGGTAAAAATTCACGACCTCCATCACCTTGTTACTCAATACAAAGCAACCTACAGGGGCGAAGCTGAAATAGGCGCGTGGGAAATCGCTTCTGGCTGCGAAAAATATTCCGTGGCATGGCTGCTCAACCTCGGCTCTGTTTTAGTCGGAATGCTTTTCTATCCCCGCGCATTATTGCAGGCATTTTTAAGAGGAAGGAGAGCCGCTACCAATCTCTATTACAACACCACTTACAACGAAGCGCTCCTCACCAAAACCGTAGGAGAGCTTAGAGCAACCATTGATGTTGACTCAGCAAAAAGAAACACCCCAAATGATTACCTACTCTTCTTTCTATGTTGCCTTGTCGCACTGGTCTATCATGCAGCGGTTTTGGGTTTGCTGGTGGCTGTGGTTTGTAAATTTTTCTAATCACCTGCCATTTTGGTTTCTTGCGCTAATTATTTTTCTCAGTCCTCAAAGTCCCAACACCCAGGATTTTATCATAGCCCACGGTTTCAACCGTGGGATTTTTATTCGCGACCTCTCCCGTGCTGGCCATTAGGTTTGCCCGTGCCGAGTCCAACTGCCATTCCACTTCTGTCTCTAATTAATTTTCTCAGTCCCCCCAAGCCCCCTACCCTCAACAAAAAAGTCTGCCTCACAGCGAACTAAATTGATAACACCTTTTTGATAAATCCGATACCAAAGTAACCACCAAACCAATCTAACGCTCAATAGCTTCTCAACAACACATAAATTCGAATAAAATCAACATCTTTACAAAAACGAGCCATCTCTTTTGATATTCGAGCTACCTCAATCGCATATCGAACTGCCTCTTTTGATAAACGAGCCGCCTCAATCGCACATCGAGCCGCCTCTTTTGATAAACGAGCTGCTTCAATCGCACATCGAGCCGCCTCTTTTGATAAACGAGCCGTCTCAATCACACATCGAGCCGCCTCTTTTGATAAACGAGCCGCCTCAATCGCATATCGAGCTGCCTCTTTTGACAAACGAGCCGCCTCAATCGCATATCGAGCTGCCTCTTTTGATAAACGAGTCGCCTCAATCGCACATCGAGCCACCTCTTTCTTATACCACGCTGCCTCTTTTTAATTCAAATAAAACTCTTTATCACTTCAATTCACCTCAATCAACAATGGCAAACTTCCATTCATTCAATCCTCGCAATCATATTAATCCCATCAATCGCAGTTCAGACAAGCAAATCCTCCAACTTCTCTGTAAGATTCCCCCCTATATTTATCCGGCAATTTCAAACCCTCACATATATTTAGAACTTAATTGCAATGCGATGAAAAAAATCTACTTCCCTAAGCACACTTCACGAAAGATTTTCACTTTCCTGTTTGCAGTAGTATCAATGATTGCGCAGGCGCAATATCCCGCCAGCTTCAGTTCGCGCGGAGTAGGTGGGGGCGGTGCGCTCTTTTCGCCAAGCATAAATCCCGTTAACGAAGATGAATGTTACATCGCCTGCGACATGAGCGAACTTTTCCATTCTCCCGATTACTGCTTGAGCTATGATGAAATTGATTTCAGAAAACTTCAGGCAGGGCACAACACTAAAATGGTCTTCACCAATAATGTCAACATCCTTTACACAGTTGATTACAGCAACAACCAGATACAACCAGTAAAGAGCACAGATGGCGGACAAACATGGACTGTCCTTCCCGGAAACCCAGATGCAAGCCAGGAAACCTTCGGCATCTTTGCCGACTATAATAATCCAAACCGCGTCATCATTGCATATTACGGCACCATCTATCTAAGCAATGACGGAGGCAACACCTTTGCTGATATACATGACGCTGTAAACAACGGTTCGGGCGCATTAGTTGGCGGAGTTTTCTTTGACGGGCAGCACATCTACATCGGCACCAATGACGGTTTACTCGTTAGCCCAAACGGAGGAACAAGTTTTACCGTGGATGCAAGCACAGGCATAGCAGCAGGACAGCAGATATTTTCTTTTGCCGGAGCAAAGCAGGGAAACACCACGCGCTTTTTTATTCTTACTGCCGCTGCCATTGACATTTATGTGGGTTTGATGGGTTGGGATTACTGGGGTTTCATCCGTGGTGTTTATAGCATGGATTATGGAAGCAACGCATGGACCAACCGCCTTCCCGGAATCATCACCGCGCAGGATTATCTTATGTATGTAGCCATGGCAGCGAATGATACCGGCACTGCATACCTCGCGGGCGCCACCAACTTAGGCGAACCGAATTTGATGAGATGGAGAAGCACCACCAGTCAATGGCAGCACGTTTTTCAAACGGGCGGCAACCAGAATGTTTATACAGGATGGAGCGGTTCGGGTGGCGATCATGGCTGGAGTTTTCCTGAATGTTTCTTCGGAATTGCAGTGGCACCTTTTAATTCTTCGAAAGTAATTGTTACTGATTTTTCATGCGTCCATAAAACAAGCGATGGAGGAGTAACATGGCAGCAGGCATATCTCTCTTCTACAGATCAGCATCCGGCAGGTAGCACTACACCCCAGCATCAAACATACCACAGCAGCGGCATTGAGAACACTACGTGCTGGCAGGTTTTCTGGCGGGATCAAACCCACATGCTCAGCGCCTTTAGCGATATTACAGCCGTGCGAAGTGATGATGGTGGAAACGCATGGTCATTCAATTACACAGGCATTGGCATAAACACCGTGTATCGCATTGCGAAAAACATTTCGAACAGCACACTGTATGCAGCCACCTCTTCCATCCACGATATGTATCAAAGCACGCGGCTGCAGGATGCAACCATTGATGCAGCAAATGCAACCGGAAAAGTTTTATTTTCTACTGATAACGGTTCGACATGGCAAACGCTTCACGACTTTGCTCATCCTGTTTACTGGATTACTCCTGACCCGAACAATGCAAACCGCATGTATGCAAGTGTAGTGAATCATGGGGCAAACCTTGGCGGCATCTGGGTTTCCAGCGACATCAACAACGGAGCAACATCTACCTGGACGCGCATTACTCCTCCGGGAAGAACAGAAGGACATCCCGGAAATATTCAGGTATTGAATGACGGAACGGTGTTGTGCACATTCAACGGAAGAAGAAATCCTGCAGGTTCATTCACGCAAAGTTCCGGTGTGTTTATTTACAATCCCGGCTTGCAGCAATGGAGTGACAAGAGTGACTCACGAATGTTTTACTGGACGCAGGATGTAGTGGTCGATCCGAATGATGCTACACAGAACACATGGTATGCGGGAGTGTACAATGGTTGGGGTGGTCCGCCAAATGGTTTAGGCGGCTCATACAAATCAACTGACAGAGGAAGCACATGGACAAGATTGAGTTCGATAGAGGGAGTTACATCCATCACTTTCAATCCCACAAATGCTGATCAGGTTTTTGTTGCAACAGAAACAGACGGATTGCTTACAAGTACTAACATCAACTCTTCAGTGCCAACATTTCAATCCGTGCCGGCTTATCCATTCCGTCAGCCGCAAAGAATATTCTTCAATCCATACAATTCAAATGAGATGTGGGTAAGCAGCTTCGGAAACGGAATGAAAGTGGGCAATATGATTGCAACAGAAGTTACGTTTACTAAACCCGAAAAAGGTGGCTTTGAGATTTATCCGAATCCTGTGAAAGATAAATTCACGATTCACGATTCACGATTCACAATGGGAACAGCAGAAATTAAAGTGTATAACATGTTGGGAGTGGCAGTTCAATCCGAAATCAAGAATCAAAAATCAGAAATGAGTGTTGACGTTCACGCGTTGCCATCAGGAATTTATTTTGTGAACATCCGTACCAACGAAAAAGAGTACAGGCAAAAACTGATTATCGAGTAGCGAAAATCTGCTCGATCTTTTTTCTGCGATAGCGGAAGATGCGTTCGATTCTCTTTCGTACAATTGCATTGTTGATTAGATCGCCAAACGGTTCGTAGCCGATCTTGTAGTGGATTTCATCAGCCATTTCAATACCACCCACCACTTCAGTGAGGAAATGCTGATGACGCCACATCTTGTATGGACCCTTGCGTTGCTCATCAATAAAGTAAACCGGAGCGCGCACTTCTTTTATTTCCGAAATCCACTTCACACGGATGTTCCACAGCGGAGAAACATTGTAAGCAATGAGCTGCCCCGTAAAAACTTTTTCGCTTGTAAGAGTGGAAATGATCCTGAACTTTAGTTGCGCAGGCGTTATGAAAGCAAGATTTTTCGGAGAAGAAAAAAACTCCCATGCCTGTTCAAGTGAGGTGGGAATAAGTTGTGTGGTTTTGAAAACGTGAACACTCATTGTATAAATTTTCTGCCGCAAATATCTGCAATCTATTTTTGAGAAAGTCAACTTTATTCGAAGAAGTTATCCGTTATTTGTTATTCGAAATAAAAATTATGACTAAACGAGCGGAAGCATTTGAAAGATTAGCAACCATTATGGATGAGTTGCGAGCCCAATGTCCGTGGGATATGAAGCAGACGATGGAGACATTGAGGCATCTCACCATTGAAGAAACCTTTGAACTTGCTGATTCAATTCTTGATAAAGATTTACCGGAGATAAAGAAAGAATTGGGCGACATCATGCTGCATCTTCTTTTCTACTCGAAGATTGCTGAAGAGAAAAATGAATTTGATATTGCTGCTGTGCTTCATGCTCAGTGTGAGAAGTTGATTCATCGTCATCCTCATATTTACGGAGATGTGAAAGTGAAAGACGAACATGAAGTGAAGAAGAATTGGGAAATGCTGAAGCTGAAGGAAGGAAATAAGTCAACTTTGGGAGGAGTTCCGAAATCGTTGCCTGCGCTGATCAAATCAATGCGCATACAGGAGAAGGCCCGCGGTGTTGGGTTCGATTGGGAAAAGCCGGAACAGGTTTGGGAAAAAGTGGAAGAAGAGTTGGATGAATTCAGAGTGGAGACAGAAAAAGGAAATGATGAAAAAGCATTTGAAGAATTCGGAGATCTTCTTTTTTCTCTTATCAACTATGCTCGTTTCAAAAATATAAATCCTGAAGAAGCATTGGAGCGAACGAATAAAAAATTCATCAAGCGTTTTCAATACCTTGAAAGCGAAGCTTCAAAAGCCGGACGGCAACTGAATGAGATGACACTCGCTGAGATGGATGTGTATTGGAACAAAGCAAAAGAACTTTGAACTTCTCGCTTCATGACACAACTTGAGGAGATAAGCCGTAAATTTAAATACAGGTTGTCGCTGCCGTTGCCGGGACTCAATGCGCAACTGAAGATGGCTCATGTTGAAAGAAGATTAAACCTGGCTCACTATAAAATTCCTGATTACGCCCGAATGGGCGCTGTACTCATTTTACTTTTTGAAGAGGATGATCATTTAAAAACTATTCTTATTCAGCGTGCGCAATACGATGGCGTACATAGTGGGCAGATTGCTTTTCCCGGAGGAAAAAAAGAAGGAGATGAAACACTTGAGCAAACAGCATTGCGCGAAGCGGAAGAAGAAGTAGGGGTGAGGCAGGCTGATATTCAAATCCTCGGACGGCTTACGGAGCTTTACATTCCTCCAAGTAATTTTCTTGTGCATCCATTTGTGGGAAGCATTAATTACAAGCCGTTATTTATTCCTCAGTCGGACGAAATAGATGGGCTTATAGAAGTGGCAGTGGATACTTTGCTTGATGAGTCAAAGAGAAGTGAAAAGGACATTGAACTCAGCAACGGAAAGATTGTTCAAACTCCCGTTTACGAAATTCAAAATAAAATAATATGGGGAGCTACAGCGATGATGATAAGCGAATTTTCTGAAGTGATGAATGCGATCTGAAGAAAGTATCTGAGTTGTATAGGATGAGGAGCCCCCATTTTTTTAGGGACATGTTAATCCCTTTTACTTTTGAACAAAAGATGTCCTCCAAGCATCAAAACCATACCTATCCCAATACCCCCAGCTGATAACACTATACTTTCATGAAGTTCTGTTCCAAAATTACCTTTGAAAAACAGTACAACTTCTGATGACCTTCTGTAGCGAAGAGATCCCTTATTCAGATAATGGCTAAGCCAAAAGGTTCGCAGCCCATCTGGATTTCCTGAAATGAGATAATTAAATAGTTCCGAATATTCTGCTCCTGTATTGAAATGAAAAGCTACGAGGGCAGCAATTAGATTCTCAGACAAACTATTTGAAATATCTCTTATCCGTTCATTTACGGCAGTCAATGAATGTTGCAAATCGCTTGTGAATAAATCCTGCACTCTTCTAATGTAAATCCTTTCCAATAAGCCGATGTCGTATTTTGATATTGCGGATTGTAAACAGAGTCAACAAAAAAATCTTCCTTTGCATTTCTAAGCAGGTGACCAACAACAATGTGATATTTCCCATCTACCAAATATGGATAGTAAATATTTGAAAACGCAAAACCTGAAGGCGCTACTCCTTTTCCTTCCGTACTGTACCATTCCATTGGCTCAATAACCGATCGTTCAATAAAGGTGCTGTCTCCATGCAGCCAAAACCATTTGCCCGGCTGTTTGAAAGAATTGTAAACCGAAAAATTAAGAATAAGAATAGCCAGGAGATTCATTTGTGTTAAGAAAATTTTTTGCGATTACAAATTCGCCATAATCAACTTCCTCGCCATCTCTTTCAACCTTCCCAGATCATCCATTGTCATTCCTTTTGTTTCAATGGGCTTGCTCCAAATGAGAGTAACTGTGCCCGGTCGTAATTCAATTGGTCGCAGTGGGCTTAAAAGTTTATCTGCATTTTTTACAGTGAGCACTGCAAGCGGCATCTGTGATTCAATAGCTGTACGGAAAGCACCATCTCGAAAATCAATCAGTGGTTGATCGGTTTTGTTGCGCGTTCCTTCCGGACAAATAAAAATAGAAATGCCTTCGCGCAGTGACTTCAGCATTACTTCCATACTTCGCACACGATCGTTTTTATCTTTTCTGTTTACAGTGATGTAAAGATTTTTAATGATGTATCCCAGCACCGGAATTTTTGTAAGCTCCACTTTTGCTAAAAACTTAAATGTGTTTTTTGTTGCAAGCGCATACGCAGGTATATCGAGCATGGAGCGATGATTGGCGACAAATACATAATTTTTTTTCGGATCAATCAGTTCCTTGTTTTTTATTTTCCATCGCACGAGGAAAAAAATAAAAAGCGTTGCTGCCCAATTGTAAGAAACATAACGGTGTGCCCAATGAGGTGCTTTGCTTTTGGGTGCAAGAGAAAAAATTAAAATGTAAGCAACAACAACGATCACCATCGTGAGTGTAAAAACCACGGCTGCATAAATACCAAAGAGAAAACGAAAGACGCGGAAGAGCATGGGGCTGCGAATTAAGAATTAAAATTTAAGAATTGGAAATTTTAAATGATTACTCCAGCGATAGGTTAGAGGTGAATGAGGTTTTTAAGATAGTTTCAAGTGGTTAACTAATAACTTTTTCTCATCTTCGTCTTCAAATTATTATGAAATGAAAATACGTTTACTCTTCTTCCTGTTTTGTTTCTCGATAAAATCGCTTGCAAATGTTTCTGACACTATTCATGTTAGTCATTACAACATCACGATTGATACAATTGATTATACAGCTCATACTATAAGGGGTGTTACCCAACTTTCTGTTCATTCCAAAATGAACGGGGTGAATAATATATCACTTGGCTTGTATCTGCTTACAATTGATTCAATTCGTTCATCTGGATTACCCCTGCAGTATTCTTACAACGATACGATGATTCATATTTCCCCCGGAACTGTGATCAATCAAAATGATTCCCTAACGATGGAGATTTATTATCATGGCGCTCCGAAGACGGACGCAACTACTGGCGGGTTTTATTTTTCGGGACAGTATGCTTACAACATTGGTGTGGGCCTTGATGCCGATCCGCACAACTTTGGTAAGACATGGTTTCCATGTATTGATGAATTCACTGATCGTTCCACGTATGAATTTCATATCAACACTGCTTATGGATATAAAGCATTTTGCAATGGACTTCTGCAATCATCTGTGTTGAATGCAGACAGTACGATTACATGGAATTGGAGTATCAATCAAACGATTCCAACGTATCTCGCAGCTCTTGCTATTGCGCCATTCTACACCATCTACAGAAACTACCAAGGCATTCCTGTTGAACTCGGGGTGTTGACCGCTGATTCGGCACATACAATCAGCACATTCGTCCATCTTGATTCAGCGATTATGAATGATGTCGCTTCATGGGGAGCTTATCCTTGGAACAAGGTTGGTTACGTGATGGTGCCATTCAATGCAGGCTCAATGGAACACGCTACAAGCATTCATGCCGGAAAAGCATTCATCAACGGTACTCTTACTTACGAGTCAAGTATTATGGCGCACGAACTTTCCCACATGTGGTTTGGAGATAAGGTTACCTGTCGCACCGAGCAGGATATGTGGCTTAATGAAGGGTGGGCTACTTACAACGAAAATTTTTTCACTGAGTTTGTTTATGGTGAGCAAGCTTATGAAAATGCAAGGCGCACTTACCACCGTTATTCGGTGATGTATATTCCGCTTCAGGATGCGGGATACTATGCTCTGGAAGCTGTGCCTCATTCCAAAACCTACGGCTACACAGTTTACAAAAAAGGCGGTGATGTGGTTCAATCCATCCGGAGATTTCTGGGAGACAGTTTATTTTTTCCTGCGGTGCGTGCTTACCTGAATAATCATGCATTCAGTGATGTGTCGAGTGCTGATCTTCGAGATGAACTGGCGGCATCTTCCGGAATTTCGATGACAGATTATTTTGCAACCATTGTTTCCATGCAGGGCTATCCGCATGTGTCGGTGGATTCATTTGTGGTACTTCCTAATGGACCTTGGTACGATGTTGCCATTTTCACCAGGGAAAAAATGAAGGGAAACAACCAGTCATTTACATTGCCCGTAGAAATAAATCTGACCGACTCTTCTCATGATACGGTAGTAACCGTAACCGTCAACGCATTTTCCAATTCATTTGTTATTTCCAACTTGACCTTTTCTCCGGAATGGGTGGGTATAGATAGAGGTGATAAACTGAGTGATGCAACTGTTGACTACGAAGTGCAGGTTACAGACACAGGCAGCTATAATTTTCCGGAAACCTATTCTAAAATTCAGGTAGTGAATCAAGGCAGTGCAAATTCGAAAGTGCGCCTCATCAATAATTATGTAGCGCCTGACCCGTTTAGCGTGAATACCGATTTTATTCGCCTCAGCGATTATCATTATTACAAAGTAGAGGGTGTGTTTGCTCCTGGTTTTCTAGCTAAAGGAAGTTTCGGGTACGATGGTACCACTTCAAGTTACCTAACAGGATTTCTTGACAATACACTTATCAATAACGGAGCGAAGGAAGACAGTTTGATGATTTTTTATCGTCCTAATGCAGCTTACAACTGGCAACTGGTGAATGGCTACACTATTAACTTTAACGGATCTCATAACGATAAACGAGGTTGGGTAGTCGTTGATACTCTGAAACAGGGAGAATATGTTTTGGGAGTTCATGATGTTGCAACCGGATTGAGCAATTTCCCAAAAGCAGAATCCATTTTGACTGTATCTCCCAATCCTGCATCTGATCAGTGTTCCATAAGTTTAAAGGTGCCTGCATTTTCAAAATCGCTGATCAGCATTTCTGATCTTGCAGGAAAAATAATTTTCAGCACACCCGTATTTTCTCATCAAGATAAAATTGACTGGGATACTTTTTATGTGAAAGATGGAACATACATTGTTATGCTTTCTGTTGACGGAAAAAATAGTGCATCTGAAAAAATTATTGTGAAGAAATGAAAACTGGAAATAAACTTCTTTCAATTACATTTGCCTGATATCGCAATGAAAAAAGTTTTTACAATCGTCCTTCTTACTGTTTTCTTTTTCGGCATTATTGGCTGGCAGTGGATGTATTTATTGAAACTTTCCTCGCATCAGACTGAGAAATGGGGAAGCGGATCATTCAGTAATTCAACTAACGTTTTTGTTTTCAATTCAGGGGATAAAAAAACGTTGTCTCAAACTTATTTTGTGAATGATCACGAATTAATCCATGAGGGAAAACTGTTTGATATAAAAAAAGTGACGGAGAAAGATGGTTGGTTAATTTGTTACTGTGAGCGAGATGGTGATGAAGAAACAATCCTTTCGTCTTTCGATCTCAAAACAAAAGACAGTTTCGATAATTCTTTTTCGGGAAATTCAAAAACACAAAAGGTGGTGAAGCTTTCGTTGTTTGAAAAGGTCAATTTAGAATCTTGGGCAAAACCGGTTTTGAAAATCAAAAATAAAATTCACTCTCTTCAATTCCTTTTTCATTCATCTGCTTTTGCAGATTCCTTTTTCGTTCCTCCGGACGCTGCCTGATTTTTTTCTTTTAATTCAATCAGTCGTTTCATTTATTTAAAACTTACAGCAATGAAAAAATATTCATTCATAATTCTATTCATATTATTCTCTAAAAACATTTTTTCGCAGCGCTCAGTTAGCGGAATTGTCTCCGACAATAAAGACTCAGCCGTTGCAGGTGTATCGGTTTACATTCCGGAGTTTCAAAAATACGATGAAACAAAAGCGGGCGGCACCTACATTCTCCGCAATGTTGGTATCGGAAATGTACACATTCAGTTCAGCAAGCCGGGGTTCAAGACCATTATGCAAACCATCAGCACAAATGATTCCACTGTTGTGCTAAATGTGCGCATTGCACCTTCCACGATGGAGCTTGAAGAAGTGGTGGTAACATCAAACAGTACTTCGCTTCCTGACAATCTTCCTTACACGGTGAATTCTCTTTCGATGAGTGAGTATCGTCAAAGCGGTGCAACTACTTTGATGCAGGGACTTGCGTTGCAACCCGGAGTAGATCGTATTTCAGTCGGCAACGGAATCGGCAAGCCGGTTATCCGTGGATTGTCATTCAACAGAATTCTTGTTCAAGAATTCGGGACACGCATTGATGATCAGAGTTGGGATGACCGTCACGACATCGGTGTTTCTGAAAATGGAATTGAACAAATCGAAATTGTGAAAGGCCCCGCAGCACTTGCGTATGGCGCTGATGCAATGGGAGGCGCATTGATTTTTATTGAGCAAAAACCTGCAGCAGCAGGAACGATGCTCGGTGATGTGGGTTTGGGGTTTCATACAAACACGCGCGGTCTGGAAGGTGATGCCGGATTTAAAGGCGCATCGGCAAAAGGATTTTTCTATTCAGTGAGGGGTGGGTATATGTCGCACACAAGCTACATTCAGGGAGAAGATGTGAATGAAGTGAAGAAAAATACGGAAGAGAAAGCGTTTGCTCATAACAGCAAGTGGGGGAACAGCAGTGGCAAAGCAATTTTCGGTTTGAGTAAAAAATGGGGAGTAAGTAAGCTATCATACTCGTACTACAATCAGCAAACAGGAATTATCGAGAATGAAAACAACGCAACTCCGATAACGGGAAGTCAGGACACACAGGAGCAGCGCGACCGCGATATCGAACCACCTTACCAGGACGTGAGCACAAATATTATCTCAAATGAGAACACCATTATTACAGGAAAATCGAAAGTAAATTTGAATCTCGCATATCAATACAACGACAGAAAAGAATATGAGCCAACTTCATTGACGGATAAGAAAGCAAAAGAACTTGCATTTGGATTGAAGCTGTCAACAATTACTTACGATTTGAAATGGACAACAAATCCTGAAAAGAACTTCGGAGTAGTTGTTGGCACGCAGGGATTGTTTCAGACAAATAAGAATTATGGTTTGAGATCTCTCGTGCCTGATGCAAAATCAATAAACGATGTTGCCGGTTATGCACTGGTACGTTACGATCTAAAAAAAATAAATGTGCTTGCCGGTGTTCGTTATGATTATCGCCAGCTTCAACTTTCAAAATATGTGGAAACAGAAAGTGCGAATGAACCTAAGCATTCAATCGGTGAAAATCCATTCACGGGAATGAATGCAACATATTCTCCCATGAATGGATCACTTGGCTTTGCGTATCATCCGCTCGGAGATTTAACGGTTAAACTGAATGGTGCTACCGGATTTACAGCACCTAATTACGCCCAATTGGGAACCTGGGGAATTCACGAGGGAACGTATCGGTTTGAAAGAGGCAACAAAAATTTTGGTGTTGAACAAAATGCAGAAGGCGATCTCGGAATTTTGTGGGAATCAAAATCTGTGGATGTAAATCTTTCCGGATTTTATAATAAAATTCACAACTACATCTACATTCAAAATACAGGGTTGAAAGATTCCGTTGTTACGGATACTGTTGCGTACTATGATGTATTCGACTACGTTCAGCACAATGCAACGCTGAGTGGGGGAGAGGCAACACTCGACATTCATCCTGCGCCTGCAAAATGGGTTGATCTTCGCCTGAGCTACGCCATGATGAAAGGCACGCTGGATGCGGGAGGAAATATACCATACATTCCTGCAAATAAATTTACCGGAGAATTTACGCTGCACGCAAAAAAATTTTCCTGGATGTACAGTCCTTATGTAACTTTTGCATTCAGTAATTATTCGATGCAGAAAGACACTGCCGAGTTTGAACTTTCTTCAGCAGCGTATTCATTATATGATGTGCGCATTGGATTGCAACTTCCGTTCGCTCATCAATTGGTAGATTTGAATATTGCTGTTACAAATATTCTGAATACTCCTTATGAAAGTCATCTCTCACTCGTGCGAAATATCGGCATTCGAGACATGGGAAGAAATGTTTCCATCAAAATCAGAATTCCATTCGGGATAAAAGGATTCAGCCGGTAGAACCGGAATTAAGAATTAAAAATTTGAGAACCTGGCGCAGTTACGCAAGCGCATTCAACTGTTCAATCTTTTGATGAACCTCGTTGAATGTTTCGTTCGATGAATACGTTTCGTGAAGCGTGTGTAAAAAAGCTTCGCACTGCTTGAGGTGAATTCCACGAAGGCGAAAAAATTCCTCTTCGGTTACTTGCTTACTCTGAACTGCCATTCTTTTTAAGTCGTCACCTATTTCGCAAAGGAAGAGGCGGCAATTAAGTTCGAGGAGAGAGTAGAAAAAAATCATTTCTTCAAAATCGTAGGTGATGGTTTCGCCCACTTCGAATTGCGAATTGTGAATCTCAAAATCTTCGAGCATCTCATCTTCGAAAAGATGAAGCCGCATGGCTTCTTTGATAAGATCGTATTGAGGATGATCGAGAATAAACTTGCCGGCAGCCACCGCAATATTCACGAGCTGCTTAAAGTCACGAGTGACTTTCAAACTAAGTTTATCTCCAAACAAAACCATCATTTGTGTTTCTATCTTTTACTTCTTACAAATGTAGAGCAGATAAAGTTGCAAGTCCACGTTTTTCAAAACTATTTTTCCACCTCTCTTCTTACATTTATTTTTATCTTCGAAAAATTTTTTGTATTAGTGAAACAAAATAGAATGAGAGTTTTTCCATTCGAAAATTCGCATCCATCTGTTATTCGCACAACTGTAAAATTATGTTAGGACTTAAATTAGCAACCGATCCGCGCTGGGTAAATTTAGTTGCAGAAAATATTGAAGAAATTCTTACCGATCATGCTTACTGCGAACAGAAGGCAGCAACGAATGCGATTGCTTTGGTAATTCAGAATCCTGAGAAAACTGATTTGGTGGATGCCATGCTTGAACTTGCAAAGGAAGAGTTGGTGCATTTTCAAATGGTGCATGAAAAAATAAAAGAGCGCGGATTAAAGTTTGGCAGAGAACGCAAAGATGATTACGTGGCAGAGCTGAATTCTTTTATGCGGAAAGGGTACAGCCGCGAAATTGCCTTTATAGATCGTCTTCTATTTGGAGCAATGGTGGAAGCAAGAAGCTGCGAGCGCTTCAAAGTTCTTTCTGAAAATATTCCTGATGATGACTTGAAAAAATTTTATCATGAACTGATGGTCAGCGAAGCGAATCACTACACATTGTTTATCGGCTTTGCGCGGAAATATGCAAACGGAATTGATGTGGATAAACGCTGGCAGGAGTTTATTGATTTTGAAACCTCCATTATCACGAAATATGGGAAGAAGGAAAGTATGCACGGATGAATTTTCTCGCTCATATCTTTCTCTCAGGCAACAACGATCAGCTTATGATCGGAAACTTCATTGCCGATTCTGTGAAGGGAAAAAAGAAAGATGATTATCCCGATGCGATCAGGAAAGGAATTGAGCTGCATCGCTTCATTGACAGTTTTACCGATCATCATGAAGTTGTTCTCAACAGCATCCGCAGAATTCAGAATCACCAGGAAAAATATTCTGCTGTGGTGATTGATATTTTTTACGATCATTTTCTTGCTGCAAACTTTTCTGAATATTCTGAAGTTCCGCTACAGGAATTTTCTCAAAACACGTATCGCATCCTGGTAGAAAACAGAGCAACTCTTCCACCTGGTGTTGATCGCATTCTCCCATTTATGATTGAGCGCAACTGGCTGCTCAACTATGCAACCATTGAAGGCATTGGCTGGGCGCTCACCGGTATGTCAAGGCGCGTGAAGTATGAAAACCGGATGCATGTGGCAGTGCGCGACCTGCAGGAACACTACACCGATCTCGAAAATGACTTCAGGAAATTCTTTCCGATCCTCATGGAGGAGGTGAAAAAGAGGATTTAATTTTTTGTTGCGAGGCAACTGCTACGCAGATAAAAGTAAGGTGACACTGCCGGATACTTTTTTTAAGATCAAAAAAATATTTTTTGGTTTGAGGTAAAATATTTTTCTTAGCGCCCTTGTTCATGGAAGCTGATTCATGGAGATGACTACTACCACATATCAACTTAGCGTGCCGCTGTCGAAAGTCATCAGCCGCAATTCTGCATTATATTTTATAGAAAGTTTATCACACTATCGCACGGGGCAGTTCGCCCAGTCGAATCCGTCCTCTGGAGGATTGGCAATAAATACAATTGCAATTTACAATATGCTTGGTGAAAATGTATTGACTGTTTCTTTGCCAATTGCCAATCGCCAATTGAATTAGATGTTCATGCGCTGGTGCCGGGTGTTTATTCTGTAAAAGTTTCCAGTGATGAGGCCACCAGTAATGTCAAGTTTGTGAAAGAATAAAGAGAGAATAACTAACTAAGTATTTTGAAGATGACGGGTTGAGAGCCCGTCATTTTTTTTTATGAACCGGTCGTACTTTAAAAATGCCCATCTCCTGAAACTTAGTTTTTTCTCTTGCAGGTGTTGGGCGCCTGCTTTTTGAGCGCTGTTCACCTTCCATTTTAATTGTTCATCGTTATTCCTTCACCAGCTTCCTCGTCACTCTTCCCTCATTCGTTTGCACCATCACAGAATAAACCCCCGTTGCAAGTTTTGCAATATCTAACTCTTTGCGGGTTGTTTTTGCGGGAAGCATTTCTGTTTTTACTTCTCTGCCCAAAGCATCGGAAATTATTAAACAATAAGGAGAAGAGTTCAGAGGATAGTTGATTGTAATAGTTGATGAAGATGGATTAGGATAAAAATAAAACTCCGATAGCAGTAATTCATATTCATTGATACCATTAGGAGCGGTACAGGAATCTACATAGGTGCCGCCAATCCATTTGGCAACATACTTTGCACTATCTCCACCTATTAATGTAAAGCTGCCTCCAACGTATATTGCGCTATCGTAAACTGCAATGGTTAAAATTCCGTTATCAGTATAGCCGCCTAAACTACACCACTTGCTGCCATCCCATTTTGCGATGCTTGACGCAGGAAGACCTCCTGCATTGCTGAAATTACCTACAACATATAAATCGTTATTATAAACCTGCATTGCGAAAACCTGACTTTGCCCGTTGCCTATTCCGCCTTGCATATCATCCCACCGTGTGCCGTTCCATCTCATAATGCCATGTCCTGTTCCTCCAGGTAAAACATTATTAAGCTCTCCTCCAATATATAATTCTCCTTTGTAAACAGCCATGCAGTTAATCCATGCAATTCCTCCAAATGACATATTGCCTACGCTCGACCAGTAACTGCCATTCCATTTGACAAGCCGACTCAGAGAATTATTATAATTGCTCATATTACCTCCAAAATAAAGTTCGCCATTATAGATTGCAGCACAACCAGGAGCGCCTAAGTACAGCCATGTAGTTGTGTCAATATCAGACCATGAATTGCCATCCCATTTTGCAATTTGATGACATGGTGTACCATTAATGGTATCGAAGTATCCTGTAACATATAGGGTATTATCGTAAACATCCATACCAACTATTCCAACTACAGATTGACTGAATGTTTGCCAATTGGTTCCATCAAATTTTGAGATTAGCCCACCATTGCACTTTACACTAATTAATGTATCATTGTATATAATGAGTTTTGTATTCCATATTGTACAATTGGAGCCGACAGAGTCCCATGCTGAACCGTTCCACTTGTAGATCAAAGTAGAATCGCCATTAGAAAATTCCTGACTTGCATATAAGTAGTTTGAATTGGCACACATTGATGTTACCATAATGCCAAAATAATCAGCAACCGGCAGCCAATGCTGTGCTGCTGCCGGTTGTTTGATGAAACTAATAACAATGATGAAAATTATTTTTTTCATTCAGGTGCTGGCAGGTCTTCGCGCGCTGCCTGTGCGGGAGCGAGACCTGCCATTTGACTTAGGGCGTAAGAATTCTCAATCTCTGATTTTGCCATTGTACCTTTTTCACTCACCAAAAGTAGAAAATGTTTTCGCTCTACAAACTTTTCCGTGCACGCACCTATTCCGCCTTTGCCCGTGCGCAGCTCACCTGCCATTCCACTTCTGTCTGAAACTATTTCTCTCAGTCCCCGAAGTCCCAACACCCATCATCTTAGCATAGCCCACGGTTTCAACCGTGGGATTTTTATCTCCCCACCGTTCTTCCACCAACCCAGTCATGCCAGACACGCCTTTTAAAAATTGGTTCCGCGTTAGCGGAATGCCACAGGCAAAATTTTTAAACAGCGTGGGCGGCATGACGAAGCCCCGCAGCTTGAGCAACATTTTTTTGGCTGCTCCTCCCTCTCCCTTGGGAGAGGGTCGGGGAGAGGCAGGCGAGTCAAAAAAAAAGTCCGCCTCACAGCGGACTTTTTTCTTATTCCTGTTTCGCACATCACCCCCTACGCAACCCCCACCGTTATCCTCGCATCCACACCCACATTCACCTCCTTCGCAAAAGGATAAACAACACCATTCACAGTCAGCTTACCGGCATACCTATCCGCATCAATATTTTTAAACCATGCAAGCCCATCCACATCAGCAGGCAACGTAATTGCCGGCTTACCCTCCGCTTTTATCTCAACACTAAAAACCTTCACCGCCACATTCGCAGCCGTCTCAGTATACACCTTCAAGCTCGCAGCCCCCGGAGGCGAAATAATGGTCTTCAATGCATTCCATGTATAACGCTTCATACCCGCATCATCACCATTAAACACACTCTCCACTCCGAAAGTCATAAACTTTATACACGCATCATAAAAATTATTATCAGCCGTCAGCTTCGCAGCCGTAGCAGTAGTAGTATCCCGCGAACTTACAAACGCATCATACTTCACTTTAAAAGCAGCAAAATGCGCAGCCACATCCGCCACAAAAGTCCCGATCATACCCCCCGGTGCAGCCAGCAGCGCAGCATTCCCAGCATCCGTAATAAAAGTCGTCATGTTCCCGTTCAGCCCCGTCACATACTCCCAATTCGTAGTCCCTATCTTGTTGAAATAAACCAACCCCGCCTGCTCAAGGCGCGGCTTAATATCAATCCCCGGCCACCCATCCTTTATATAATTTGAAAGATCCCTGAAATCCTGAATAATCGGTTTCAGCAAATCCGGCAACAGCACTTTTAAATTTTGATGAACACCATTTCGCTGCTCATCATCTGGAAGCCCTTTTGCAGTATTTCGCAATCCACGAAGCACAAGCACAAACGCAGCATTATAATTTGTACTCTTCGCAGTAAACTTCAATAAATCCGCGTCCAGATTATTTACTCCCAATTCACCAATCGCATACAACTCCTGTTGCGTACATTTATATTTCGCTTTAATTTCAGCCATAATTTTAAGTTATTAGTAAAGTATAAGTTGTTAGTAATATTATTTCAGCCGGCAATACTAAATAAGCGAATCCACCCCACCAAACAATTTCAATAAAATAACAGACTTATTGAGTAAAAAATTCATAATCATCAATTTAAAATATGAATCTATATCATTTCCATCCTCACAATGCGCATTTCTCTCGACCCCCTCAACCATTTCTCTCGAACCATCAACCGCTTCTCTCGACCCCTAAATCGTTTCTCTCGACCCCCTAAACCATTTCTCTCGAACTATCAACCGCTTCTCTCGACCTCTAAACCATTTCTCTCGAACACTAAATCGTTTCTCTCGATCCCATCAACCATTTCTCTCGAACCTAAAACCGTTTCTCTCGACCTCTAAACCACTTCTCTCGAACACTAAACGGTTTCCCGCCCAACTTGAACAGTTTCTCTTGAACCACAAACTGTTTCCCTACCAACTTCAACCGTTTCCAGTCAAACCCAAACCGTTTCCCGCCTACCCCAAAACTATTTCTCTCCAACCCCAATCCACCTATACAAAATCAGTCATATTTTCTCATAACCAAACAGAACTTTTTTCGTATCAAAACAGTTATTCTAATCAACAGCAAATCCAATGTCAACAACAACCACAAGCAACCAAACCAAGGGCGGAGAGTTTCTAATTAAAGAAACCAACGCCAGCGATATTTATATTCCTGAAGAACGTACCGAAGAGCAGCAAATGATGGTGCAGGCATGTTATGATTTCCTCGCGCAGGAAGTTTATCCTAACGTTGACCGAATAGATGCACAGGAAGAGGGGCTGATGCCTTCACTTCTTGAGAAAGCGGGAGAGCTTGGCTTGCTCGGCATTTCAATACCCGAAGAATACAACGGGCTGGGAAAAGATTTTTGCACCGGCATGTTGGTCACAGATGCACTCGGTGCGGGATATTCCTTCTCTGTGGCTTATGCAGCACACACCGGAATAGGTACGCTGCCTATTTTATATTACGGCACGGAAGCGCAAAAGAAAAAATACATACCAAAACTTGCTACCGGAGAATGGAAGAGTGCCTACTGCCTCACCGAACCCGGCTCCGGCTCTGATGCAAACGCAGCAAAGACAAAAGCGGTGCTTACTCCCGATGGAAAGCACTGGATACTGAACGGACAAAAGATGTGGATTACGAACGGGGGCTTTGCCGATCTGTTTATTGTGTTTGCAAAAATTGATGAGGATGAACACCTGAGTGCGTTTATTGTGGAGAAAACTTTTCCGGGCATCACGCTCAATCCTGAAGAGCATAAGATGGGGATTAAAGGAAGCTCCACTCGGCAGATATTTTTTAACGATTGCAAAGTGCCCGTTGAAAATCTTCTCAGCGAACGGCAAAATGGTTTTAAGATTGCGGTAAACATTCTTAATCTCGGAAGAATAAAACTTGCGGGTGCTGCCATTGGCGGTTGCAAGCGCACCATTACTCAAAGTGTGATGTATGCAAACGAACGTCAGCAATTCGGAAGACCGATTTCGAAATACGGAGCCATACGATACAAGCTTGCGGAGCAGGCAATACGCACGTATGCCTGCGAGAGCGCAATTTTCCGTTGCAGTAAAAATATTGAAGATGCCACGAACGAACTCATCGCATCGGGAATGGAAGCAGGCAAAGCGAAGCTGAAAGGAGTAGAGCAGTTTGCGGTAGAGGCCGCCATTCTGAAAGTGAATGGCAGCGAAGTGCTCGATTATGTTACGGATGAAGGAGTGCAGATTTACGGTGGCATGGGCTACAGTGCCGATGCTCCGATGGAGCGCGCCTATCGCGATGCCCGCATTAACCGCATCTTTGAAGGCACGAACGAAATAAACAGAATGCTTACTGTTGATATGATGTTGAAGCGTGCCATGAAGGGCGAACTCGACCTTATTACGCCTGCCACTGCCGTTACAAAAGAGATGATGAGCATCCCTGATTTCAGCAACGGGCATGAAGGATTACTAACCGCTGAGAAGAAATACATTTCAAACTTTAAGAAGGCGGTGCTTCTCGTAGCAGGTGCAGCCGTTCAGAAACTAATGATGCAGCTTGCGAAGGAACAGGAAGTGCTGATGAACATTGCTGACATGATGATAGATCTTTACATAGGTGAGTCCGTTCTTCTTCGCACAGAAAAAATGGTGAGCATGAAGGGAGAAGCAAACTGCAAAGAACAAATCGAAATGGTTCGTGTTTTTCTCAACGATGCATCAGACCGAATTCACAAAGCAGGGAAGGATGCCATTAACTCATTTGCCGAAGGCGATGAACAGCGAATTTTGTTGATGGGAATAAAACGTTTTTCGAAAGTAGCTCCTCTCAATGTAAAAGAGTCACGGAGGATTATCGCTGCGAAGTTGATTACTGAAAACAAGTATTGTTTTTAAGATCGGAGTAAGACAGATCTTTTTTTCCCGTTGACTAATTCCACTCCCTGATATTCGGGTAGATGGAAAAACTCCCAAGAGAACATTAAATTTCAAGGGGGATGAAGTACAATGGCTTTCATCCTCTGCCATGCAAAGCCATATCCTGAAAAGGATTGAAGCCGGGCGCCACTGCAATATTTCTTTCTCAATTAAATATTTTGCAGCACATTTGCATCCGCTGAAATCAATCAGCAATTCAATCTTCAATCTTTAACAAAACAGCAATGAAAAAATTAGTACTCTCTCTCTCAATTATTATTAATGCATCTCTTGCTTTTTCGCAGGTGGTGCTAGATCAAACGCTGGCTCCGTTTTATCACGGTGTTGCTTCTGGCGATCCTACTCCCAGCGGTGTTATCATCTGGACACGAGTTACGGATACGGCTTCTACGATTCCTGTCACGTGGCGCGTAGCTACGGATACCGGTTTTGCAAACATCGTGGCTTCGGGTTCGGTGGTTGCAACTTCTGCACACGACTATTGTGTAAAAGTTGATGTGCAGGGACTGAATGCAAACAAGTGGTACTTCTACCAGTTTCGTGCGCTGAATAAATATTCTCTTACAGGAAGAACAAAAACATTGCCTTTGGCAACTGCTACAAATGTGGACAGCGTTCGTTTCGCGGTAGTTTCCTGCGCCAATTATGAGTCGGGCTTTTTTAATGCTTATGAAGCCATCAAGCAGCGAAATGATGTGGATGCAGTGGTGATGCTTGGCGATTACATATATGAATACGGACAAGGAGAATATGATTACAATACAACTGCGCAACGCCATATTGATCCACCATGGGAAGCCATTACGCAGGCGGATTACCGTGCGCGACATTCGCAAGTGAAACTTGATCCGGAACTGAGACACATGCATCAGCAATATCCTGTTATCTGTGTATGGGATGACCATGAAGTTGCAGATAACGGATGGGTTGGCGGTGCTTTGAATCACGATTCAACTTCGGATGGTTCGTGGGCAGTTCGCAAGGCCGCAGCTCTTTCCACCTATATTGACTGGATGCCGATTCGTCTTCCTGATCCTACGGGCGATCCGTACCGCATCTACCGCCAGTTTACGTTTGGTAAGTTGATAGATTTATACATGCTCGACACCCGCTACCAGGGACGAACAGTTCAGGTGAGTTTATCTTCTTCCGCTCTGAATGATACAGCGCGCACGATTATGGGAATTCCACAGCGCAACTGGCTGTTCAATAATTTTAATACATCAACGCGCACCTGGCAGGTGATCGGGCAGCAGGTAATGATGGCTCCGCTGCAGGCATTTGGCATTCCGGTAAACAATGATCAGTGGGATGGGTATCCTGCAGACCGCAACCGCTTATATGCTTCCATGCAGCAAAACAGCAGCAAGAATTTTGCAGTATTGTCAGGAGATATTCATTCCGGTTGGGCTGATGATCTTCCTTTATCCGGCTATGGAATTTTTAACCGCAATAAATCCGCAGGTGTTGAGTTTATCGGTACGAGTGTTACTTCTCCTTACGGGAATCCTATTTCCGGAGGACTTATTTCCCTGTTCAACTCGCATGTGCGTTATCAGAATCCTGCAAAGGGATATTTGCTCGTAAATATCACCAAGAAAAAAATGCAGGGAGAATATTATGCAGTAAGTACAATTAACTCCTCAAACCCTGCCGCCAGTTATGCTGACGGATGGTTTGTGAACACGGGAGAAAAATACCTGCGCCATGCATCGGGTGCTACCGTGCGGGGGGCTTCAAGAATTTTTGCACAGGCACCAGGTGTTCCGATGATTTCTACCCACCTCCGCTTAGCTGAAGAGGCAACACCTGCAAACGAAACGCTTGTGGTGCTTGGTGTATATCCAAACCCTGTTGTTGATAACCTGCAGGTGCAGTTTTACACTGAGAAGGATTTGCCGGTGAATATTTCTTTGTATGATATCATGGGAAGAAAAGTTTTTGACCGCGACCTGGGAACGTATTCGCAGGGCTTGCATCTTTCATCCATCGAAACATCGCGCCTGATAAACGGCACTTATTCTTTAGTAGTGCAAACACCGGAAGGAAGAATGACGAAAACATTGATTAAAGAAAATTAAGAGAAGATAAAATCTAAAAAGAAGGCGGTGAAGTTTTTTCACCGCCTTCTTTGTTTAAAGTAAAAAAGCATTATACTTGCAACTTAAAGAGACATATCAATATAACGATCACTTATGGGAGCATTAGCCATTTATGGAACCTTCTTTCATGTAACGCAGCCCTATTATTCCAGGCATCCCGTAGAACCACCTCCTCTTACCACGCCTACATTTAATGTTACTGATTTTGCCCCCGCAAGCAGCGAACAACTTACGCTGGAGCAGGTGCTTGATGCTATTATTGCACACTCTGCAACAGATATTTTAATTGTGTCTCACGGTGCAGGTAATGGAATAAACCTGAACGTGGATATTGCCCCTCTTTTACAGGATATTATTATTGAAATGAATAATGAATTATGTGGACGTGCTCCGCAGGATCTACCTTATACTCCTTCGGGCGGGCGTCATTCTCACCTTGTTCATATATCAAGTGGTTTGCTTGGCAAAGTAAGGCAGGTTCGAGCACTTAATTTAAACAGGGTGGTTATTCGTGCATGCAAGGTGGGCAATGATAGAGCGCTTCTTGATACACTAGCATCACTCTTAAACTGCCGTAGCATAAATGCACCGTTGCTTAAGAGTGTTTTTGCCATTACACAACCTGCCCGCTTGAGCACTTCTGCTTTTGATACATGGATGCATGCAAGGCGGACTCACCGGCAGGTTGACGGGCAGCCCGGTTCGCGGGTAGGTTTTGAAATTATTGTTGATGATCAACACCACACGGTTGTTTTTAATCTGCGCGTTGAAGCCGCTGATGAAACTACCGGGTTGGCCACCCTTCGCGATTGGGCAAATAGAAAGTTTTTGTTTCCAGATACTTCCTTCTTTACTTTTTCAAGTCAGACCTTACCGATTGAATGCCTCTATAATGAATCGAGCCGCGATGCCTATTTCCCGAAAGATCCGGAGTATGTTGCAAACACGGCTACTGTTACCCCAAGTATAACCAACTGGTGTGCGCCTATTTCTATTGGAGATGGTTCGATTCCATTAAACTAGGGAAAAGATTCCATGCAATTTTCCTTGTAGTTTTTCTAATCCGGCAGCGAAGGTTTTAATGCAGAATGAATAACTTTCCTATCTTCGCGCCCGTGTTTTCCAAAAAGTTGAAAATTGTTTCTTTTTTGCTCGCTGCGGTGGTTTTATCATCATGCCATTACAGCAAAATGCTAAAAAGCACAGACCTTGAAGCCAAGCAGGCATTCGCTATAAAACTGTACGAGAAAAAGAAGTACTACAAGGCACTTCCGTTATTTGAAGAGCTGATTACGATGTTTCGGGGAACAAAGAAGTCAGAAATGACTTACTATTACTACGCTTATACAAATTACTATCTCGAGGATTACGAAACAGCCGCTTTCGACTTTGCAAACTTTTCAAATTCGTTTCCGACCAGCCAGTATGCCGAGGAATGTTCTTACATGCATGCGTATTGCTTCTATCTCGATTCTCCCGAGTTTGCACTTGATCAAACCAACACCGTAAAAGCAATAAATGAATTGCAGTTGTTTATTGATCAGAATCCGCATAGCTCGAGGGTTGAAGAGTGCAATAAATTAATTGATAAGCTGAGATTTAAACTAGAGTCGAAAGATTATGAGAATGCAAAGTTGTACTATCACATGCAGGAATACAAAGCATCTTTGACAGCATTTAAAAACATATTGAAAGATTATCCTGCATCAATGTTTCGTGAAGAGAGTTTGTTTCTCACTTTTAAGTCAGGATATTTGCTTGCTGAGAACAGCATTGAGTCAAAGAGGCCGGAGCGTTATGCAAATGCAATGATTACGTACAGCGAATTTACTTCTGCATTTCCTGAAAGTAGATACAAAAAAGAAGCCGATGGAATTGCAGATGTTTGTAAGAAACGCATCGAGAAATTGAGCGCAATGAATTGAAAAGAAATTATACCTTAACTGTTATTCGGGAAACACAAATATTTTATTACCCAATTACTAATAACTAAATAAAAGATGAGCAATTACAAAGCAGACGTAACAACAACCATTACACGCGACATGACTGAATTTGAAAAGGACACACGGAATGTGTACGAGTCGGTAGTGATCGTAGCGAAGCGTTCCAACCAGATCAGCAATGAAATTAAAGAAGAGTTGAACGGAAAACTTTCCGAGTTCAACACGACCGCTGATACGCTTGATGAAATTTTTGAGAACCGCGAGCAAATCGAAATCTCAAAATATTATGAGCGCCTTCCAAAACCAACGCTTATTGCAGCGCAGGAATTTCTGGAAGGGAAAATTTATCACCGCAATCCGGCTAAGGAATCAGCGCAATAATTTTTATGTTCAGAAAATTTAAGAGGCGATCTCCTGAAAAGAGATTGCCTTTTTGCATTTTTAATTTCAGGCAACTGATAATTTTTTTCAAACTACCTTTACTTCTGAAATGATGAAGGGAAAGAAAATAATTCTGGGAGTAACCGGAAGCATTGCTGCTTACAAGAGCGCGCTTCTTGTGCGGCTGCTCGTGAAAGAAGGAGCAGAAGTTAAAGTGGTGATGACAGATTCTGCTAAGGACTTTGTTGCCCCGCTTACTTTTTCGGTACTCTCTAAAAATCCTGTCGCAAGTGCATTTGCAAATAAAGAAACGGGCGATTGGACGAATCATGTAGAGTTGGGTTTGTGGGGAGATGCAATGGTGATTGCTCCTGCAAGTGCGAACACTATGGCGAAGATGGCTACAGGTGTTTGCGATAATATTCTTCTTGCAGTTTATCTTTCTGCGCGTTGCCCGGTCTTTATTTCTCCTGCCATGGATTTGGATATGTGGAAACATCCGAGTACAGTCGCGAATGTTGAGAAACTGAAATCGTTCGGGAATAAAATTATTATGCCTGTGGTTGGAGAACTTGCCAGTGGATTGATAGGAGAGGGTAGGATGGAGGAGCCGGAGATTATTCTCAACCATCTTCAAAACTTTTTTTCCAATGACCTTCCGCTTGCGAATAAAAAAGTATTGGTTACTGCCGGTCCAACTTATGAGAATATTGATCCCGTTCGTTTTATTGGCAACCGATCGTCAGGCAAAATGGGTTTTGCAATTGCTGACGAACTTGCAGCGCAGGGTGCGGAGGTTACGTTGATAACAGGACCGTCTTCTCAAACAACAATTAATAATTCCGTAAATAGAATTGATGTTGAATCGGCTGAGGAGATGTACAATGCCTGCATGAAAAATGCTGATGCAAAGGATGTAATCATAATGGCTGCTGCGGTGGCTGACTACAAACCGCAAATTTCTTTGTCAGAAAAAATAAAAAAAGAAAATAATTTACTGAGTATTTCGTTATTGCCTACGCAGGATATTCTTTTGGAATTTGGGAAACGAAAAAAGAACGGACAGTTGCTGGTTGGTTTTGCATTGGAGACAAACAATGAACTTGAAAATGCAAAGAGCAAACTAAAGAAAAAGAATCTTGATCTAATTGTGCTGAATTCTCTGAGTGATGAAGGCGCTGGATTCAATCGCGATACGAACAAGATTAGCATTATTGACAGCGCGATGAAGGTTCTCGAATTTCCACTCCTGTCAAAAACAGAAGTGGCAAAGAATATTGTGAATGTTATTGTTGAACATTTGAACACGAAGAAGTAAATGGATTGAATTTTCGTTTGTACTTTTCAAAAAAAATATTGATGAGATTATTGAAAGTTATTATTTACTGTTTACTGTTTACTGTTTACTGCTCTCAGGTTAACGCGCAGGAGTTGAATTGCCAGGTTTCCGTTCTCACTCCTCAAATACAAGAGTCGAACAAAACCATTTTTGAAACGCTTCAGAATCAGATTCGCGATTTCATGAACAACAGAAAATGGACAGGCGATCAGTATGAGAACAACGAGCGTATTGAATGTAGTGTGATCATCAACATTACGGAGCGTGTTTCTACTGATGAGTTCAAAGCAACGATTCAGATTCAAAGCCGGAGACCGATTTACAAAACGTCTTACAGTTCTCCGATGATTAATCATCAAGATAATGATTTTAATTTCCGGTATGTGCAGGATCAGGTGCTGGATTTTGATGAAAATAGTTTAAGCAGCAATCTTACTGCTACGCTTGCATATTACGCTTACATTATTATCGGGCTTGATTATGATTCGTACAGTCCTCAAGGCGGCAGTCCGTATTTTCAAAAGGCGCAAATGATTGTGAACAATGCACAGAGTATGGCGGAGCGCGGCTGGAAGGCGTTCGAAAGTCAGCGCAACAGATATTGGCTTGCAGAAAATTTAATGAACATTCAGTTCAGACCGATGCGCGATTGCTTTTACAAATACCACCGGCTTGGGTTTGATAAGATGAATGACAACATTGCGGATTCGCGCCTGCAGGTGATGAATGCATTGAAGGATTTGAAAAGTGTTTACAATGACCGCCCGGGTTCATTCCTGATGCAGTTCTTCTTCAATGCAAAAGCTGATGAGGTGGTAAATCTTTTTCAGCAGGCATCATCAGACGATAAAGCACAAATGACGCAGTTGCTCTCGCTGATTGATCCGGGAAATATTTCGAAGTATAATACGATAGCATCGGGGAAGTAGATCAGAAGAAAAGTTCATTGGTTAATTGGTTTATTAGTTGATTAAGTCAGCAGCCGGATTTTCCCAATTAACTTAATCAACATAATTAACTTAGTTGACTAATTCAAAAGTGTCCACTCTCGACAAACCATCCTTTCTCGCTTTTCGTCAGCTTTATTTCCGCAGGTTTATTTTTTCGAAATTCATGCTCACGCTGGCATTGCAGATTCAGTTTGTGGTGCTTAGCTGGCAGGTGTATGAAATTACTCACTCTCCTCTTTCGCTCGGATTGCTTGGATTGGCAGAAGCGATTCCTGCAGTTGGTCTTGCATTGTATGGTGGTTATGTTTCTGACCGCAACGACCGCAGATCAATTTTAGTAAAAGTAATTTTCGTTCAGCTTCTTGTTTCCGTTGCGCTGCTTTGCACTTCGTATTACTATACGCACGATCATGCGCTCACGAAAGCAACTCCGTTTTACATCATCATGTTTTTAGTGGGCACGCTGCGGAGCTTTTACAGTCCTGCACAGTTTCCGCTGATGACGCAGTTGGTGCCGCGCGAAGCGTATGCAAATTCATCGGCATGGAACAGTACCTTCTGGCACATTGCTGTGGTGGCGGGTTCGGCAGGTGGGGGAATTATGCTGAGCATCATCGGGAAAAATTATTCATACATTATTGTTTTGATCTGCATCATTTTTTCTTTGATACAAATGTGGCGCATACCGAACCAACCGGTTCAGGGAAGTATTAAAACAGAAACGATGAGGCAAAGCATTCGCGAAGGATTGCGCTTCGTGTTTAAAAATCAACCCGTGTTTGGTGCGCTTACGCTCGATCTTGTAGCTGTTCTCTTTGGAGGTGCAATCGCAATGCTTCCAGTGTTTGCAAGCGATGTGCTGCACGTTGGCGAAACAGGTTTTGGTTTATTACGTGCTGCTCCATTTGCGGGCAGTGTGCTGATGGCTTTATACATGACCAAGCATCCGCCAATGAAAGGCGCGGGGAAGAAATTACTTTTTTCAGTTGCTGTATTTTCTGTGTGCATGATTGCATTTGCACTGAGCAAAAATTTTTACCTCTCACTTTTTATTCTTGCATTGAGCGGTGCGTTTGACAATGTGAGCGTGGTGATTCGCTCCACCATTCTTCAACACATGACTCCTGATGAGATGCGCGGGCGCGTAGCATCGGTGAGCACGATGTTCATCAGTTCATCAAATGAAATTGGTGCTTTTGAAAGCGGCTTCGCTGCCCGGCTGATGGGGTTAATTCCTTCCGTTATTTTCGGTGGAGTAGTGGCAGTAACAAGTGTTGCCGCTGCGGGTAAGTGGCTGCCGCAGTTGCGGAAGCTGGATATTAAAAATTAAATTCTTTGGTTTAGCGATGGCAGATGTAAAATAATATCGCTGGCTGTGGTTCCAAACCATTTAGGAGTTACTCTCCAACTACAAATTTTTACCTGACAGCGGCTGCGCGAGCTGTCAGGAGGTGGGTTCATCGTCTTTAAATGTATTTACTAATCCAGTTATCATATTCCATAACGCCAGAAAGATAAAGATAATCTGTCCCCAACGAGGGCTTGCAATTACCATGAGTGAATCAAGAAGATAAATAATCAGTCCAGCGAGAAATACCCACTTGTTTCTTTTACCATATCTTGCAAATAGAAGAAAGATTGCCGAGATAAGTAAGCAACCAAAAAAACCAACCCTGTTCAATTCACCATAAACTTTTGCGGTAGCGTTTTCAAATATTTCTGTAATCGCTAAACCAGGTAAATGAAAATCTACGTTTCTTCTGACTAAAATTGAATTCACGATAGAGAAGACAGCAATTACCCAAAACCAACTTGCCGTAGTTTTTATTGTTGAACGAAGTCGCGGTGTTTCCTCTTTAACTTTCTTGGCACTCTTAATTGATTGTGCAGTCAAAGCTATATTTCTGTCTTTCGCAATCTTCAGTGCAAGCTTAACCTCTTCTTTTGTCCAATCATTTTGATTGGCAATAACATCAAGAATATCTTTATCTGCAAAAGAATACAGGTAATGTTCGTCAGTTATCTTTTTTACTTCATTGTCTAATTCTTCATTGAACGCTTTTTCTGCTCGCTCAACATCCGATTCCTTTATCTTTAATATGAATTGACTTTCCCAAGGGTCTTTGGTTGAAACAAGTGAGAAACGCATTGAAGCGTCATCTAACTCATAAGGAATGTTGTGTTTGTCAAGTACCGAAGTGTATTCAGTAGCTTTTTCAATTTCGGGAAATCTTAAATACTCTTTGAATTCGTCCATTGTAAAAGTTAATTTCTTGCAGTCCGTTTCAAGTCGTACTGTCGACAAAAGGGTTTCGCACAAATCAGCACCAAAAATACTAAAAGGAGCAGTTATCCGGCAAACCTACGGAGATAAACCGCCCCTTTTTCCCTTTTGCATTTCCATACATTTCTTTAGAAGGTACATACAAAGGGAATGTTTGGTCATACATTGAAAATGTTTGGTCATACAAAAGAAATGTTTGATCATACAATGGGAATGTATGACCATACAATGGAAATGTTTGGTCATACAAAAGGAATGTATGACTGAACATTCGTGCTGAAGGTACCTACAAAGGAAATGTATGACCATACAAAGCTTTGGAAAGCATTTTTTCGGCTAAAAACGCCATTTTATGAGATTTGTTTAAAAATTATTTTTTTTGTATCAGTATAAAAATGCTACTTGCGCGCTTAAACCAATTAAAAACCCTTAAAAAATGCCTAAAAAGATCGTTGTTAAAGTTACCTGGTCAACAAGAAAACCGCTTCAAATGGCAAGTTTCGCTAAAGACACTGCCCTTGACATGACCGGCAATCCCGTTACCCCGACTCCGCCCGTAATTCCTGCTGATGTAAAAGCAGCCGCTGATTTGGTGATAATAAACTATGCAAACCGTAAAAACGGGGCTCTTGCAAAAACAAATTCAGACGATGCAATTACCGCCCTCGACCTGGTTCTTCACCAAAACAGTGATTATGTAAGCACCGAAAGCGCGGGCGATTCTGCCAAAATTGAAAGCACCGGCTACATGGCTACCGTTAATAGTCACTCACCCGCTGTGCGCCCGGGCACTCCCGCCTCGCCCGATTTAAAGCCAATGGGTGGAGGCAGGGTAAAGTCAACGGTTGCTAAAGTGTTGGGCGCTGAAGAATACACGCACATCTTTTATACCGATTCCGCTTCGGTTATCACCGTTACTGAAACTCAGATTGTAGTTTCATCTGCCACGGGCGGCTCATTTATATTCGCCACAGGTGGCTTAGTTGAAGAAGCAAGCGGCTTAACTGCTCAAACATCGGTGTCAACCTGCGTAGTTGCGCATAATGCAGCCGGCAACAGCAATGCAAGCGCTGTGGTCAAGAGCGGAGTGTTGTAAAAAAAACTGCCTAAAGGCATTTATTTTGTAAAAGTGAGCAGTCCCACCTCCTGACACGTAGGGATTTTTTCTCGTGTCAGGTGGCATATAAAAAGAAAAAAAAATTACCACCTGACAGGAAAAAAAATTACCTGTCAGGAGGTGGGTTCATAATCCTGCGAACAAGTCAGTTAGCTTAGTGGCTAACGAAAATCTTAAAACTGGTTTTGATATTATTATTTATAATTCTTCCGGTCAAGCTGTCTACTCAAAGCAGTTTAGTAGTTATAATACAAGGAGTGTTGAAATTTCAACTGCCGGATTAACAGATGGATTGTATCTCGTAAAACTTACCTTAAACGATGGGAAAACAATTGATAAAAAATTTATCATCCAGAAGTAGTGTTCTTGTAACACTTTCTGTCTGTTGGTTTTATTTTAACTTTCTTACAGGAGCAGTTGGTCAAAGCTGGCAGTCCGTTGGAGATGGGTTTAACTGGGAAGTGCGTTGCTTATATACTGATACTATAGCCAATCTACTCTATTGTGGCGGTGGATTCAAATCATCAGGTGCGCTTAAAGTAAGAGGCATTGCAAAATGGAATGGGCTGCAATGGGATTCTCTTCAATCAGGAATTGATGATTTTCATAATAGCAATCCTCAACCTGTGCATTCCATTATACAATATGAAAATAAAATTTATGTGTTGGGCGTTTTCTCAACTGCTGGCGGAATCCCTTCTCCAGGTTTAGCACGATGGAACGGAGCCAATTGGGATACCTTACCTTGTTTTCCAAATAATACAGGTGGATGGTCGAATGTTATTAATGGATCACTCTACATATATGGATACCTTACCGATATCTGCGGGCAACAGTGCGGTCTAATAGCAAAGTATAATGGTGTAAATTGGACGGGAATTGATTATGGAACTGATACAACATTCGGGCTTGTTGACTCATATGAAATTTTTCAGGGAGATACATACGTAGCAGGAAATTTACTTCCGATAAGAGATATTTTTATGTGGGATGGTACGCAAGAGGTTCAGTTGGCTCAAGGCATTTTCGGGGGTGGGTCTTTTATTGATGATATAGTAATATATCAAAATGAATTATATGTTGCGGGCCGTTTTTGGCAAAGTGATGGAAATGCTGGCGATAACATAATGAAATGGAATGGTACTAATTGGTCAGGTGTAGGTGGAGGATTGAACAATCAGGTAAATGATTTAAAAGTTTATGGCGGTTATTTATATGCTGTTGGCGGTTTCGATCATGCTGGAGGAATTCCAGCAAGCGAAATTGCAAGATGGGATGGCACTTCATGGTCGGCAATAGGACCGGAAGTTTTTGATAATGTTATTGAAAGTATTGAATTCTATAACAACGAGCTTTATGTGGCTGGGGGCTTTTGGCACGTAGATACTTTAACCGTAAATAGAATTGCTAAATACACTGGTTCCTTAACCACCAGAGATTTTACCAAACCCTCTTTAGGCTTTTATCTTACTCCTAATGTTTCCAATTCATTTATTACTGTTTCGTTTTCTTCTGCACTAATGGAAGAGGCAGTGCTTACTGCAACGGATGCACAAGGGAGGGAGCAGTTTCGTGTTTTACTGCCAAAGCAAACCATGCGCAAAGAGTTGGATATTGCGGAACTTGCAGCGGGGGTTTATTTTGTAACGGTGGAGAATGAGAGAGGGAACGCGGTGCAGAAACTGGTAATTCAGTAGCTTAAAGTTTCTTCAATTCACCTGTAATTCTTTTATATCGCGCTTGTGCAGCCGAGCGAATTTCATGAGGTCAATTAATGGTCCGGTAACAAAGCGGAGAAAGAATCGGCTGTAGCGCGTATAAACTGCTTCGCCTGTAAAAATGCGAGTGAGGTATTTCACCATGTGTGGTGCAATAAATTTTCCGAACGGTGTGTGCATCCTGTCTTGTCCTATGCGGAAGAGAGTGAACAATCTTCCGTTGTACCATGTGTCCACCACCCGCTGCCAAACCTGGAGTTCCCATTTTTGTTCGCGCTCATATTTTTTGAAAGATATTTCCGCTGTTCCTTCTTCGTCAATTGTTTTTGCCAAACGGAATGCACCTTTGAGCGCAAGAAATAATCCGGTAGAAAAAATAGGATCGAGAAAACCACCGGCATCTCCTGTAAGCACCCAGTTCTTTCCGCACATGCGTTCAGAAATAAGTTGATAGTTCTGATACTTTACCACACTTGTTTCGCGTTTCGCATTTGCAGCGAATCGGAAAAGCGCATCGTCCTGTTTCAGAAAATTGTCATACTGTTCTTCAATTGTTTTTCCGAATGCAGAAAGATATTTTGGATTGATAACAACACCAACAGACGTGCGGTCGGGTAGGGGAATGCGCCAGCACCAGCCCTTATTCAGGCGATGCAGATGAATATTGAAAGGAGAAATTTTTTCTGTGCCTGATAAGTGAGCAAACAGAGCAACATCTTTTCGCTCTCCTGTTTTTGTGGGAATATTCAGCAGGCGCGAGATGGTGCGCGTGCGCCCGGTGCAATCAACAATCAACTGTGGCTGTCCGTTAAAAAAATCTCCGCAGAAATTTATTGTTTCATCAGCCAGTTTTAATTTATCGGTTACACCAATGCGTTCAATCTTTGCTATGTGGTTGAAGAACTGTACGCCTTCGCTGTGTGCCTTGTCAAAAATTGTTTTGTCGAATTGCAGCCGCGGAACATTGTAAGCATACGGAGGAATTTTTCCCATTCCTGCGCTGAATGGCGAAGTAACTTCTTCCTCTTTGTTGAGCCAAACAGATGCACCGGGCTTGTAAGTGCTGTATGATTTTACTTCATCTTCAACTCCGAGAATTTTCAACATTGGTATCACAGCAGGCACCAGCGATTCGCCAACAATAATTTCCGGACGTTTGTCGAGATAAAAGATGGCAACTTTATGACCGCCTCGTTTCAATAGTATGCCAAGCGCGCATCCCGAAGGACCGCCACCAATGATGGCGATTGTTTTTGGCTTATCGTTCATTACCTGAAATCAAATGCTGACAGGAGAAGAAACTGACTGTCAAGATTCCTCCACTAATTTTTTTATCAGAACAAGAATCGGATTCCAGCCCTCACCATTGTTGTATGCTTCTTTGTATCTTTTTTCACCGTCAGCAACTGCGTTGTAATCGCCTTGCGTTACTGTTAAAACAGTTTGTCCGTTTTCTTCTGCCAAGCTATATGTTACTGTCAAATAATTTTCAGGAACATCTTTCATTGCAGGATTGTTAGGATCAATGGTTGTGTAGGCAAGAAATTTTCCGGGATCAATGCTCACAATGTTTCCTTTTACGAAAACCATTTCCTTGCCTTCGTAGCTTCCTCTCCAAAGCAAAGTGCTTCCGGGTTTCCAGTCAGAAACGGTTTCGCAACCGAACATATACTTTTTTGTCTGCTCAGGATTTGTGAGCGCATCCCAAACTTTTGCGCTTGGTGCGCTAATGGTGATGGTGTTTTTTACAATTAGTTTTTCCATATCAAATTCAATTAGTTTTTTCGGAGAGCAAGATTACGCAAACTGAAACTTCTCTACATCAAATAATCCCTTATCGCTGAGTTTCAGAGATGGAATTACAAGGAGTGCCATAAAAGAAAGAGTCATGAACGGAGCGCGAAGTTTACAACCTAGTTGCTTTGCATGTTTATCAAGTTTTGAATAAGCAGTTCCTATGGTGATGCAATCTTTGTCGCTCATCAATCCTGCAATAGGCAAGGGGAGAAGCAGTTCATCGTGGCCATCAATAACACACAAGCCGCCTTTATTTTCAATAAGAAGATTTACTGCGCGGGCTAAATCTTCATCCGTAACTCCAACGGCAATTATGTTGTGAGAATCATGCGCAACACTACTCGCAATTGCTCCGCGTTTCAATCCGAAATTTTTTATGAATGCAATAGCTGGTTTTGCGTCTGAGTAACGATTGACCACTGCAATTTTGAGAATGTCTTCTTCAGCATTGCTGGTTAGAAATTTATTGGGCTGTTCATTGCCAACTGCCAATTGCCAACCGCTTACATGTATTTCGTTTGTGATCAGTTGTCCGTTTAAAGCTTCAATGACCCGAATATCTTTTCCTTCGTCACGAATTACAAAATCAGAAATACTTTTTGTTGTAGCATGGAAGTTGTTGATAGGTAAATGTTTTTTTTGAGGAAGAAAACTCTTTCCATCCTCAGCAACTTTTTCTCCGTTGATAAAAGTTTGAGTCACGTTCCATGATTTAATGCTTCGTACAACTATAAAATCTGCAGGATCTTTTTTGCGAAGTAATCCTATCGGAATGTTGTAATGAAGAACAGGATTCACGCAGGCAGCGAGTAGCACATCGTACATATCCTGTCCGCTTAAGATAGCGCGCTTTACCAGTTCATTGATGTGTCCATTGATGAGATCGTCAGGATGCTTGTCATCACTGCAAAGCATAACCATTTTAGGGTATTCGCTAATGAGTGTATGCAGTGCATCGAAATTTTTCGCTGCCGATCCTTCACGGATCAGAATTTTCATTCCGTGTTTTAATTTTTCGAGCGCCTCTTCTTTTGTAAAACATTCGTGATCTGTAGTAATTCCAGCAGCAATATATTTTTCTGCATCGCTTCCACGTAAGCCCGGAGCATGACCATCAATGGGCTTGTTGTATTTTTTTGCGAGAGAAATTTTCTTCAATACTTCTTCATCACCATGCAGCACTCCGGGATAGTTCATCATTTCTGCAAGATAAAAGATTCGATTATCGCGAAGCAGTGTTTCTACTTTTGAAGAGTCAAGAAGAGCGCCCGATGTTTCAAACGAAGTTGCTGGCACACAACTTGGCGCACCGAAGAAAAATTTCAGCTTGGCATCTTTTGCATCATCGAGCATGTAGTACACGCCTTCAAGTCCACATACGTTTGCAATTTCATGAGGATCGCTAACGGTGGCAACTGTGCCGTGGGTTAATGCAATTCTTGCAAACTCATTCGGAGTAAGCATGGAACTTTCAATATGAATGTGTGCGTCAATAAATCCCGGAAGAATGTATTGATCGGGGGCGGAAGTTTCTTTTTTTATCTCTGTAATCTTTCCATTCTCCCAACGCACGGAACCGCTGTAGATAATGCGGTTGAAGATGTCTATAATTTTGCCTGAAATGGAATTGCTCATGAATTGCCTGCTGAATTATAGCATTTAAAAGCCGTTGTTTGGTTCATTATTCCTCATTGCTTCTTCGTTGTTGCTTTTTTTTCTATACTTGCCAAAGAAACTAATTAATATTTTAATCCAATGAAGATACTCTACAAACTTTCACTACTAATTTTCATCATGTTGAATGCAGCATTTTTAAATTCTGCAAAAGCATGTTATGCAAACTTTAATCACACCAATGCGTGTGTAGGAGACACTGTTTGGTTTTATGGTCTTGACATTAGTTCAGTCCACGTTTGGGATTTCGGTGATTCAACATCGAGCAATCCTAATCTTGCATTTGATGACACTGCATATCATGTTTATACAACTGCAGGTACTTATTATGTAACTCACTTTGTAAACATTGGTGCAGAGTGGGCTTTCGAAACGCAGGTGATCACGGTCGGTACAGATTGTTTTAATGCTGCTTTTAATTCACGCTGTGGTGGTTCGCTGTATGTGAATTTTCTGAACCAATCATCCGGAACAAATCTTTCCTATTCGTGGAATTTCGGTGAGCCATCTTCAGGTACGCTCGATACAAGTTCTGCAATGAATCCTTATCACACCTATTCAATAGCCGGAAATTATATAGTAACACTTATTATTGATAACGGTACCACTACCGATACATCAGTTCAGTCAATTGCTGTTGATACAAGTTGTATGAGTGCGTTCATTTCTTATCAATGGAATCCTTGTGCGAATGACACAACTTTCTTTTATTACAACTTCACAGGAGTTACTTCAGTGTATTGGGATTTTGGTGATCCCGCTTCGGGCATCAATAATTATTCAACGCTTCTCCAACCTACACATATTTTTGCTTCGCCTGGAATTTATGTTGGCTCTGTAATTTTTACAAATGGAATTGAGACGGATACCCTTCCTGTCATTACAAACGTTGTTGATTGCAGTGTGTGGCCAGGGGATGCGAATCGAGATGGCTATGTAACCGGAGAAGATTTTCTTGCTGTTGCACTTTATTACGGTGACACTGGAGCAGTACGCGCAGGGGCATCAACAAGTTTTGTTGCTCAAGCCGGACCCAATTGGGTGAATAGTGCAAACTTGGCTTATATGTATCTACAGGACTTGGTTGACAAAAAACATGCTGACTGCAATGGTGACGGAACAGTTAACGCTGCTGACTTCACAGCCGTAGCTCAAAACTTTGGAATGAGTCACGCACAGCACAACACACTTTCTTCAATGATGGTTACTTCTGCTGCCGATCCGCAATTGTCATTGGAACTTCCTTCAACAGTTTCAAACTCTTCCTCCATTGCGGCCGATCTTAATTATGGAGATTCAATTTTGCATACTCCCATTTACGGAGTTTGCATTTACGTTGAGTACGATCCTTCGCAGGTTGATGCAAGCAGCATTTTAGTTGACTTTTCCAATTCTTTCCTCGACAGCATTAGTGTTTCAAATCTTATCACGTTTTCATATAATGATGTAGTGAACAACCGTATCATTATTGTTGAAGCGAGAACTGATCATAATGGGATGAACAACTTCGGAAGTCTTGCGCACATTACTTTCAATTCTGCACCAGGATATACAGGAATGCTTGCTCTTCACATTGCTTCTGATTCAAAAGTAATGTCGAACAGTGTTTATCTTGGCGGCACGTATGGTAGTGTTCAGAATTTTTTCAAAGTGAATACTGACGATGCAAGTACTCAAGTGATACTTGGCGTGATTGAAAATAATCTGAATGATTTTATTTCCGTTTATCCTTCTCCAGCAAGAAACTTTGTTCATCTCAACGTGAGAAATACAAATGAAAATTATTCGGTGAAGATCGTTGATGCCACAGGAAGAATTCTTTCAGAGAAATTTCCGGTTACTAATCATCAGCTTATTGATATAAGAGATATTTCAGATGGGTTTTATTTTATTGAAGTAACAGGCAACGATTGGAAATATAATTCGCGGTTTGTAATTGCGAAATAGGAAGACAGCTAATTAACAGAAGGCTGGAAGAGTGGATGGCGCTAATTTTGAAATGAAAAGTATTTCCATTATCTTTTTCATAGTTCTGCTCTCAACATTCAATTGCCGGAATAAACCTGGTTCATCAAAATTTTGTTCTGATGATTGCGATTCTTCGAAGAAAACCTCCCTCGCATGCAAACTAACTTCTCCTGAACTTCAACTGAGAAAAGCTACAGTACTTGAAAGTCTGAAAAGAAAAATTATTTAGAGAAGGAAGTGTCAAACGGATATGCCTTTCAGTTTGCCGGAACCGATTCTGTAATCGATGAACTTGCTGCTTTCATTAAAAGCGAACTAGAATGTTGCGATTTCTTTACATTCCAACTGAAAGTTAGTGGAGATGCAAGTATAGTGTGGCTTGAACTTGAGGGGTCACCCGAAGCCAAATCATTCATAAAATCTGAAATGGGGTTGACTTCACAAAAGGGAAGTCAATAAAAAGATTTGGAAGTGTAAAATTGTTCTATACATTTGCCGTCAATCATGTAAATCAGTCCTCCTGTTGTGACGCTATTGCCATTGCAGTTTTACTGGTTACATCTAAATCAATTGTTATAAGATGAATATTTACGTTGGTAATTTAAGCTTTCGTGCTACTGATGATGGTCTTCGTGATCTTTTCACAGAATTCGGAGAAGTAACCTCCGCGAAAATTATGATGGACAAGATGTCCGGACGTTCCAAAGGTTTTGGTTTTGTTGACATGTCTGATGATAGTGCTGCCAATGCAGCCATCAGCGCGCTCAACGACCGCGACTATATGGATCGCAAGTTAAAAGTGAACGAAGCGCGTCCTCGCACTGAAGGCGACCGTCCACGCAGATCCTTTAACCGAGGTGGAAGCGGTGGTGGTGGCTACGGTGGTGGTGGCGGCAACCGTTACTAAAAACTTTCTCGCATAAAGTTCTCTCCTCTTTCTCGCAAGGAAAGGGGCTTTCTTGTTTTTTGAATTTTTTTAATTGTGGTTTTCTGTTGCCGATTTTTTTATATTACTTACACGTTATTTTAGTTTACATATTTTTCAATGCATATTTTTGTAACAGATAATCTATCCACTTTAAACTTTCTTTGAAGAAAAATTGTGAAGAAATTGAAACCTGAATCTTCTCATTACTTTTGTCCTTCGCTCGCGCACTTGTAGAACTTATAATATGTCCGTTATAATTGCTCCTTCAATTTTATCAGCCGATTTTGCAAACCTTCAGCGCGATGTGGAAATGCTTAACAGCAGCTGGGCAGATTGGCTGCATGTAGATGTGATGGACGGAGTATTTGTTCCCAATATTTCTTTCGGGTTACCAGTAATCTCCGCCATAAAAAAATATGCGACCAAACCACTCGATGTCCACCTTATGATCGTGCAGCCCGAGCGCTATGTGCAACAGTTTAAAGATGCGGGTGCCGATATACTAACTGTACACTATGAAGCCAGCACCCATCTTCACCGCACCATTCAAATGATAAACGCTGCAGGTATGATGGCAGGAGTAGCCATCAACCCACATACCTCCGCACACCTTCTCGAAGATATAATTGCGGACATAGACCTCGTATGCATGATGAGTGTGAACCCCGGCTTTGGCGGGCAAAAATTTATTGAGAATACCTACGCGAAAATTTCTGCACTCAAAGAAATTATCCTCAGAAGAAATTCAAAAGCAAAAATTGAAATTGACGGAGGCGTAGATATAATTAATGCCCCCACGCTGATTAAAACAGGAGCCGATGTACTTGTAGCAGGCAACACTGTTTTTTCCTCAATCAACCCGAAGGAAACTATTTCGAAGTTGAAGGATGCTGGTTAGATATTTACTATTATTGACTGGTTAAAACTCTTCAAACCTAGGCACCTCTTTCAAAAATTCATATCGCTGCTTTTCATGATTCATTGTGCAGCACACGGTTTGCAATCCGTTGGTAAGAACAAAATAATTTACATCAAGAGAAAGATTGTAACGAGCTGCCTGATCAAAAACTTTTTGGGTAATTTTTACTTTGGGCGCTTTGCATTCTGCAAGTAAAACCTTTTTCATTTGTTTGTTGTAAACCAAGACATCTGTTCTTCTGTCAAGAAGGTTTACTCTTATGCTTTTCTCTACCGCAATTAAACTTTTTGGAACATTTTTCTCTGTCACAAAGTAGTGAAGCAAATGTTGCCTCACCCATTCTTCAGGAGTTAGCCAAACGTATTTCCTCCTGATGATGTCAAATATTTTAGAACTTTGTGCACCATCGGTTATACTGATTTTTAAAGAATACGAAGGGAAATTAAGTTTGGGTAATTGCACAAGAAAATTTTTGCTAAAGATATTCTATGAATACTAAAAAAGAAATTGTTGACAACTGGCTGCCAAGATACACGAGCACGGAGTTGAAAAATTTTGGCAAATATATTCTGCTTACCAACTTCAACCACTACGTGAAGTTGTTTGCAGAATGGAATGGTGTGGAATTAAAAGGTGCAGACAAGCCCATGCCGAATGCCACCCATAAAGGAATTACCATTATCAATTTCGGAATCGGTAGCCCGAATGCTGCACTGGTGATGGATTTGCTGAGTGCCATACAACCGAAGGCAGCGCTCTTTCTCGGCAAATGCGGTGGATTGAAAAAGAAAAACAAGCTTGGTGATCTCATTCTTCCTATCGCTGCGATACGAGGAGAAGGAACTAGCAATGATTATTTGCCGAAAGAAATTCCTGCGCTGCCTGCTTTCAGTTTGCAGAAAGCGGTGAGCACAACCATTCGCAATCACAACAAAGATTACTGGACGGGCACTGTATTTTCTACCAACCGCAGAGTGTGGGAGCACGACAAAGAGTTTAAAAAATACTTAGAGATAACACGCTGCATGGCGATTGACATGGAGACAGCAAGTATCTTCATTGCAGGCTTTGCAAACAAAATTCCATCAGGTGCCTTGCTCCTTGTATCCGATCAACCGATGATTTCAACAGGGGTAAAAACTGCAAGGAGCGATAAACAGGTAACCGAAAAATTTGTTGACTTACATCTGCGCATCGGGATTGACTCGCTCAATGAACTTATCAACAACGGAAATACGGTGAAGCACTTGAGGTTTTGAAAATCACGAATAATACAAATGCGCATCTGGTCCTTACATCCAAAATATTTAGATACGAAGGGATTAGTTGCACTTTGGCGCGAAACACTTTTGGCAAAGCATGTATTAGAAGGTAAAACGAAGGGGTACAAAAATCATCCGCAACTTTTTCGGTTTAAGAATTCAGAAAAACCACTCGATGCAATCAATCAATATCTAAGTTCTGTTTATGAGGAGGCAGTAAGAAGAGAATATCATTTCGACATTCGTAAATTTAATCGCCCTCGAAAACCTGTACAGCTTTCCGTAACTCAGGGGCAGTTTGACTATGAACTAAAACATCTGATGAAGAAACTCAAATTGCGCGATTCTAAATTATTCAGAGAGCTGAAAAAAATAAAACCAACAGAGCCGCATCCTCTTTTTACAATTATAGAAGGAACCATTGAACAATGGGAAGTGGGAGCCGATTAGTCTTTTCACTGTTGAAAAAAACTTCTTCTCCTTTTCTTCTTCATTCGCTTCCCTCTCCTACCTTCGCCCAATCGCAATGAGTTACGAGAAAATCAAACAGGACTTAAAGAACAGGATTTATCATCCCGTTTATTTTTTGTGCGGTGATGAACCGTATTATATTGATTTGATTTCAGATAACATTGAGAAAAATGTTTTAAGCGATGCGGAAAAAGAATTTAATCAAACCGTTCTGTATGGAAAGGAAGTAGATGTACCTACGCTAATCAGCTACTCTAAGCGCTACCCAATGATGAGCAATCACCAGGTTATTATTGTAAAAGAAGCGCAGGACATTAAGAATCTTATCGCTAAAGAAAGTAAAGAGACAGATGAGAAAAATTTTCTGCTTGATTATGTGAAGCAGCCACAGAAGTCAACCATTCTTGTGTTCTGCTACAAATATAAATCGCTGGACAAGCGCACTAAGACAGGAAAAGAATTAGAGAAACATGCGCTCGTGTTTGAATCTAAAAAATTGTACGAGGATAAAATTCCTGATTGGATCAGCGATTATGTCCGTTCGCGCGAACAACGCATCAATCCGAAGGCGGCTGTTATGATTGCAGAATATCTTGGCAGAGACCTAAGTAAAATTGCAAACGAGATTGAAAAACTTTTTCTCAATCTGAAACCGAAAACTGAAATTGATCTTGAACTGGTGGAGAACAACATCGGCATCAGCAAGGAGTTTAATATTTTCGAATTGCAGGCGGCACTCGGACGGAGAAATATTTTAAAGGCAAATCAGATTCTGAATTATTTCGGAGCTAACCAGAAAACAAACCCAATTGTGCTTACTATTCCGCAGCTTCATTCATACTTTCTTAAAATACTAACCTACCATCGCCTTCCTATAAAAGGCAAGAATGAAGTGGCAGGAGCGCTCGGAGTGAATCCATACTTCGTTGGTGATTACGAAGCCGCAGCAAAAGTTTATCCCGAACAAAAAGTGGTGAACGTTATTTCTCTTCTCCGCGATTACGACATGAAATCGAAAGGAGTTGGCTCAGCGACAATGGGAGAAGGCGAACTTTTGAAGGAATTGGTTTATAAAATACTACACTAATCTATTTCACAACCTTCACCAATTGAAATATCGTGAACATGTGATGCGCTTCGTGCAGAAGAAAAAACTCGAGCCAGTCAGCAACATTTAATCTTCCGAAGCGGGGATGAATGCCAATGCGTTTCAAATGATTTCCCGGAATTGAATTTGCGAAAGAAAATATTTTCATTCTTTCATTTTGAACTGAAGAAAGAAGTCCGTTCGTTTTCATTTCTTGCCATTGCGGAAATTCAGAGTCATTCTCTGCTATGTAACGCGGAAAGGTTTGCTCCTCTTCCGAAATAATTTTCTGAAGTCGTTCCTGAAAAACAATATTGTATCTCGCTAGATGCGCAATGTTATCATGCGCACTCCATTTACCGGGCGCAGGATGAAAAGCAATTCGTGTTTCATCAGCACCTGAAATAATTTCTGTGATGGATTTATGTTGTGATGACAGGCGGTCGAGAATTGAAGCTGAAAGTATCATTTGTTTTTAAGATTGATGAGTAACCAGATTAATGCAATAAGATGAAGTGCAATAGTGATAACAGACGGTAGAATTTTAAAGATAAGAGCACAATAACCAAGAATGAAAATCGCAGTTGCTATGGAAATATAAAACGCCCATTGTTCTCCTCTTTCAATTCCGCGAAAGCTCAGTATGAAAAATATTCCTGCGAAAATGAGAATGTGTCCTTCAATCATCAGCCGGATTAATTCTTTGTCGAACGGCCTTCGCTCTTTCAGTATAAACACATCGTGCAGAATTCCATTGGCAAGGCACCAGATGCCGGCAAAGAGAATGTAAAAGGACAACATGCTGTTCACGATGATAAAAGTAAAGCAAAAAATTGGATGGTATATTTTATTTTTTCTATTTTCACGGAGAAAATAAAAACAGAAACTATTGATGAAGAAAAATATTCTGCAGCCGAAAGTAAAAACCGATCTCATTTCAAGAGTAGGAGAAATTTCTCCGCAGGCAACGCGTAAGTTTGGAAGAATGAGTGTGAGCCAGATGCTCGCACATCAGAATGAAGCGTTACAGGTTACGTATGGAGAAATACGTCCTGCTCCGCGAGGCAATTTTTTTCTGAAACAATTCCTACGCATTTTTATTCTTAATACGGACATGCCTTCGCCTCCTGAAAAGGCGGTTACATTTACAGAGATTGATCAGGTGTTGAAGAAAATTTCTCCTGATTTTGAAACAGAGAAAAAGAAACTGCTTAAGTACATTCAGAACTTTCCATCACAAACGTTGCAAGAAAGAAATCCTTTGCTCGGAAAAATGAGCGAGAAGAATTGGGGGCGGCTTATGTTCACGCATATTGATCATCACCTGAAACAATTCAATGCTTAACTGGCGGACTTTAATTAGAATTTCATGTAGATGCTTAACTTGCGTTGTAAATTTGAATTATGAAAAAAAACTCTCCCTATTATTTTCTTCCGGTCGTTGTTTTAATGACCGTTCTTTCGTTGAGTTCTGATGCTCAGATTCTTGCCCCCCCACCTGCTGAATCAATCCGGTGGATGAGCTTTACTGATGCTGTTGCTGAAAATGCAAAGCAGCCGAAGAAAATATTTATTGATATTTACACCAAGTGGTGCGGTTGGTGCAAACGAATGGATGCTACAACGTATGAGGATTCGTCCATAGTGAAATACATGAATACTAATTATTACGCGGTACGCTTTGATGCAGAAACCCATGACACGATTCTCTTCAACAACAAAACATTTGTGTTTCGTCCGGAATATAAATCGAATGAACTTGCTCTTTCTTTGTTAAGCGGACAGATGAGCTACCCTACAATAGTCTATCTTGATGAAGGTTTCAATCTCCTTGGTCCATCGCCCGGTTATCAAACTACCGAGCAACTTCTTCCTCAGTTGAAATATTTTGCAGAGGGTATTTACAAAGACAAAACATGGGAGGTTTACCGAAAGGAAGTTTTCGGGAACTGATTAGAGAATTCTCTTGATAAAAGCCATGATGAGTAGTCATGGCTTTTTTATTTTCTCACTCAACAAAACATTCTTCTTGTGCGAACTGATTTATTAGATATTTTTGCGTCCCGTTCTGAAAAAAAATCAGGACTATACGGTGGTTGTAGCTCAGTTGGTTAGAGCATCAGATTGTGATTCTGAGGGTCGTGGGTTCGAGCCCCATCATCCACCCTTCAATAAAAAAGTGCGCACTGAAATTTTCAATGTGCACTTTTTTATTTCAGAAGAAATTTATTCCACAGTTATTCGGAGAACTTCATCCTGTTCCTTTCCCTTCAGCTCAATCATGTAAACTCCTTTGGCAAATGGAGAAAGATCGAGTTCATGAAGGTTTACTCCTTCAATGGCTGTAACATTTTCATTCATCAGAATTCTTCCCGTAATATCTGTTACATTGAGTAAAAGTTTTTCAGAAGAAATACTGTTGAACTTAATATTCGCTTTTCCATCAGTTGGATTCGGGAATACTTCAGCATGAATTGCTTCAACAGTATTTAATATTTGCCCTTCTCTGCAAACTACACTCACGGCATACGTCCTGGTTCCCGATAACCCGCAAGCATTTGAGGCTTTGACAGTAATGTTTCCGCTTGTGGCACCCCACAAAACAACGATGTTGGCTGAACCTTGTCCGCCTAATATGGATGCATTTGCAGGAACCGTCCAAGTAAAAGCAGTAGCGCCTGCTGATCCCGAAGCTATGTATTGCTCACCTGTTCCGTAACACACCGCATTGTTTCCACTAATTGATACCGGAGTAGCCGGAGCACCTGAGACAACCAATGTGCGAATACCACCCGACCCGCAAGTATTTACTGCCATCACAGACAGAGTAACTGTGTTGAAGGATGCCGGAAAATCTATAGAAACACCGCTGAGATTATTAGGTCCGGATATGGTTGCACCATTATTGGCTGTCCAAGAGTATCCTGTAGCTCCACTAACAGGACTTATAAAATATGAAACCCCAGTTGCTGCACACTGTCCACCAGTAGGTCCCGAAATATTTGCAGGAGTATTTGGCAATCCTGTTGCAATTCCTTTACATCGGCTCGCGCTTTGGTTTCCACACGGGCTTAAAGAAGTAACGCACACTAACGAACCTGCCAGAATTGTGGAAGGGAAAGCGATGGTGCATGAAGTACCATTATTTGTAATAATTGCACCAGTAACAGTAGTTGACCAATTGTATGATGCAGCTCCTGGCACCGCTGTAATTGTGAACGTTGAATTCGCATTCGGGCATACATAACCAGGCCCGGTAATTACTCCCGGCACCGCTGTGGTATTGTTCAAACTCATGCACTGATCTGCACTGTTATATCCACAAATTGTTTGTGCATGAACACACAAAGTTCCTGAAGTAAATCCTGCACTGAAGTTTACTGTGATTGTAGAATTTCCATTGCCCGTTATAGTAGCATTACCAGTAACAGACCAAATGTAAGAAGCAACACCGGGTACAGAAGGAGTTGAATAGGTAGAAGATGTACTCGGACATCCATTTACACTTCCTGTAATAGTTGACGGTTTGCTAACGGTAGCACGAATCCATGTACATATTGTATTGGAACTCCCACAAGCATTTCCGGGAAATACACAGATGCTCCATCCAGAGCTGTTCGTTGGAAGTGCCACATAAGAAATTGTGACAGAAGGAGAAGGCGAATCATAAGGACTTGGCTGTCCATTGAAGAGCACTCCGCCTGTAGTACAAGTCCACCGATAAAACGTTGCAGTTGATACAGTATTTACAGATACCGTAGCTGAACCACCTACACAACCATCAGTTGGTGCAGAAGTTATATGAACTGTGCCTGCAGGGGGAACTGTTTTTACATTGATACTGATACTGGAACATGCAGTTGTATTACAGGTACCTTGAGCCCTCACAAAATAAGTATGCGCACCACTTACTGAAGGAGTAATCGTAATTGAAACGCCTGAACCGATTGATGCACCGGATCCACAACCACCTTCATACCAAACCCAGTCAGCACCTACTCCAAGAGACCCTCCGGTTTCAGAGAGTGTAACATTGCTTCCAAGACAAATCTCGTTATTGGCAGCATTGCTTGTTGCACCTGAAGCCGCTACAGATGATGACTGAATATTTACATTAAATGAACAGGATGAACTTCCGCAGGAATTTGTTGCCGTACATGTTACTACAGTAGTACCAACAGCAAATGTGCTGCCAGAAGCTGGAGAACACACAACCGATGCTACAGGTGTTCCTGTTGCAGACGGAGAAGAATAAGTCACCACAGGATTGCATGTTGTGATATCAGACGGGCAAGCAGCGATAACAGGAGTTTCATTGATGGTAACTGAGAATGTACACTGAGATATACCACAGGTATTAGATGCAGTACATATTACAGATGTTGTTCCGGTTGCAAATGTTGATCCTGATGCAGGTGAACATACTACTGAAGGAGCGGGAGTTCCTGTTGCAGTTGGATCAGTCCACATTGCAACATGATTGTCACATTGAGTAATGTCAGAAGGACAAGTTCCAATTAGGGGACTTTCATTTATCGTAACAGTAAATGTGCAAGCATCGCTTCCACATGAATTAGTTGCAGTACAAGTTATCGTAGTTGTCCCTGTTGCAAATGTAGAACCTGATGCAGGTACACAGGCAACAGATGGAGTAGGAGTTCCTGTTGCAGTAGGATCAGTCCATATTGCAACATGATTATCACATTGGGTAATGTTGGAAGGACATGCAGCGATAACAGGACTTTCATTTATTGTAACAGTGAACGAACAGGAAGATGTGTGATTCGCAGGATCGGTTGCAGTACATGTTACTGTAGTTGCTCCTGTTGCGAAAGTTGAACCTGATGCAGGTACACATGCAACAGTTGCAGAACAATTATCAGTTGCTGTTGGTGTTGAGAAATTCGCAACATGATTATCGCACTGTGTAATATCTAAAGGGCAAGAACCGATAACAGGTGATTCATTATCTGTAACAGTAACTGTAAACGTACAATTTGCGCTTCCGCTTGCATTGGTTGCAGTTGCAGTAACCGTAGTTGTTCCTACAGGAAAAGATGTTCCTGCATTTTGAGAATATGTAATTGCCGGAGCAGGAACTCCTGTTGCAGTTGCGGCAGCATAGTTTACGACAGCACCGCATTGTCCTGCATCATTTGCCTGATTAACATTGGAAGGACAAGTGATAGTTGGCGCAACTCCACATGAGTTGATCGTAACTACAAAAGCATTTGACTGTGCATAACAAGTTCCATTTTTACCTACTACGGTATAAGAGCCGCTTGCAGTAGCAGTATAGGTTGAGCTGTTTGAGCCAGGTCCCGGAATGATGCTTCCGTTAAGGAACCACTGGTAACTTGTAAACCCAGAACCTGCTGTAAGCGCCACTGTGACTGCCGGACATGCATTGCTTGCCGTTCCTCCGCTTGTGAAACCATTTACAGTGGGACCTGTTGTTACCGCCTGAGTGAATGTGATAGTAGCTCCATGAATCCATGAGCTGGCACCTGTTGTGCATACATCTGTATTATTAACACCTGCATTAGCTCCCCAATTAACAGCAGCTCCGGTCCTGTTAGTGAAAGAGGCATTAGAAGTGCCCCTTATGCCTACCTGAGCAGAAGATGCAGCATCAACACAATAGGGAGATTCATCTCCATAAGCCAATACTATTTGATCGCTTGCAGTACCTCCGTCTTCATTCAATTTGATTTGGAAGTCCTGGCGGTTGTTATCTGGATAACCAAAGCTGGCGCAGATACCAAAGGCATTAGTAGCAGTGTAACCAAGCCATTGAATTGTTAAAACTCTGTTTGGTGCAACACCTGTTACAGTATAACCGATGCTTCTTTGAGTAGCAAGAACATTGTTTGAATTTATAAATGCTCCCATAGCAGATATTACTCCGTCAATAGTTCCTGATCCTCCGAGGTTGGGTGAAGCATTGCTGATTGGATTAGTAGTGCTCGCAAGTGGCGCCCCGCTGTTTTGTGTGAACCATATATAACCATTTGTATTTAAGCCAAAATTGGTGTAGGTTATTCCATTGTAAACAAAATTAAATCCAATGGATTGATTGGTATAATTGGTATTTGTAGTGTTAGCGGTTTGGAGAGTTGTTGTCGGAGCAACAGCTGTCATTGTTGTTGCCGTTCTAACAACGGTAGCCGCGCAGCCACCGCTTGTAGTTCCGTCAAGAGTTGTAACACTTGCAATAAGTGGTGAAGGGGAATAACAATTTGGAGATGCATTGTACTCATAGACATCAAAAGTATAGGCAGTTAAATTAGCGAGACCTGTTACCGTTGCGGCATTTGCAGTGCCGTTGAGAACAACATAATTTCCTGCTCCTGTGGTGTTGCCGCTTCCAAAAACTGTATTGGCTGTATAAGAAGTATTGAAGGTTGGCGGAACACGCGTGGTTGCAGTTAAACGAGCCACAACCATTACATTACTCCCGTTGCCGCGTGTAAAGGATAAGTCCACAGCGGTGTTGGTAATATTTGAAAACACTAAAGAAGTGGCATCAGTTGTGGGATAGCTGGTGCAAGCCGGTATTGACTGGCAGTTGGAAAGTCCGGGAGTGAGGTAACATATTGAAGGGGATGTGGCATAGTCAAATACGGCAAAGCAATAAGTGTTACCTCCTGTTAAGTTGGTTACGTTCACTGAACTTCCCGTACCCTGATAGACTATGTAATTATTAGAACCTAAATTTGTACCGCTTCCGAAAACTGAATTAGCGCCCGCTGTATAATCTGTTCCGTTGGCAGGACTCGCGCTTACTGCAGTGGTTACATGAGCCACTACTATACGGGCAGCACCATTACCATTCGTCCAGTTTACCTGAACCGAAGAAGTGGTGAGACTGCTGAATGTCATATTAGTTGCCTGCGTAGTTGGAGGAGTGCAACACGAGCCAGTGAAAGTATAAATAAACCCAATTTTACTTGCACCATTGGATGCCCAATTACAAGTATTAACAGCAGTTATTACTTCATTGTCTGTATTTAAAGTGCCTGCAACAGTAGCGCACCAGTTTGATGTGCCTGGTTTACGATTAACAAAATCAGCCGTGGAGTTGCTTCTCATTCCAACTTGTCCAGTGGAGGTTCCTGCAAGCCCATAGCTATTGTCAAAATGGTTAATGTTAATTGTATTAGTTGTTTCATTTAAGATAATCTGGTGATCGCATGGCTGGTTAGCAACACCCGATTGAGTCATTTTGCGCCATTCTACAGTAAAAGTTCTGTTTGGTGCAACCCCAGTAGATAAATATCTTAGATATGTGTTTGCAGCATTGGTTGTACTATTAATTAAATTTTGACCATAGGCAGCAATAATTCCGTCAACCGCTCCGACTTCTCCCACCTGTGAACTCAAAGGAGTATATTGAGTTGCAGAACACGTTCCGGTACCAAACCAGATGAAACCGTTATTGCTTATTCCAAGGGTTGTATAGGTCTGGCAATTGAACTGAAATGAAAACCCGATAGCAATGCTTGTGAAAACCGCATCAGTTGCTCCACCGGAACCTGATTGCAGCGTGGTTCCAGATGCCACCGGTGCATAAGAACCAGTGTTGACAGCCGAGAAGGTGTATTTACCAGATAGCTGTGCAGAAGCGGTGCTGCAAATCAGTGCAAGCATGCTCACCAAAATGATTTTTTTAATTTTCTTCAAGCCCGTTGAAGAAAATAATGAGTAAGAAGTTGTCATGATCATATTAAGATTTAATTAAGTTATAAGTTTATGAAAGAGAAGAATTGTTTGTTAAGTTTTCTGAAAAATGATTCAGGGAAAAATTTAATTGCGTGAAGATCAACATTTTTATTTACAATAGCAAGTAATTTCTTCTCTGCGCAAGGTTTTTTTGGCGAAGCTGCTGTTTTGGTTGGTAAATTATTGATTGCACATGCGAAGAACTACATTTAGTTAGAAAACCAACGAGTGTAAACTTCAATAAAAGTATGCTGACAACTGTTGACATTTGAATGAATGGTAAACAGATTCTGAACTGAACTAAAATTTTCTCAAACAAAAAAGATTTTATCTCATAAAGATTAACCTGTGATGCTGATGAATGTGAGCATCTCTAAAATTGAAACCAAATAGTTAACGGGAGGGGTGAAGAAACAAGTACGTGATGACAATAGTTTCTTTTGATACAGCATGTTTTTTCAATTGACCTGCTTTGCATTGATCACCTGATTGAGACATCAGCAGACTTGAAATATGAGCCAGCACAGGAGAAACACCCAGCAGGAACCCGATGAAGAATCGGGATGACCTGCGGGGTGGTGGGTTGAAGAAATTGAGCGGACGATTTATGCGACTGCTGCAATTACCAATGCATTGAATGCTCCGTTGCTGAGTTCGTATTGCACGCTGTTTACAAGTTGAAAAAATTCTATCTGCAAGAGGTAAACTTTTGTGCCAGCTCCGGCCGGTACTGCTACGGGTGTGAGTACTATGTTGGTTGAAGTGCCGTCAATGGGAAGGTTTACTTCGTTGCTGTATTGAATATCGCTGATGCTAAGAACGAAATCAACATTTGCAAAGGCGCATTTGAAAGTAACGTGAGTGGCTCCCTGCGGCACGGCTAAATCATTGATGGGTACGAGACCATTAATTTTGATAACGCCAGTTGCGGTGTTCACTGCATAGGGCAGGAAGAGGACGCTGCCGAGGAGTGAGTTTTTGTTGAACTCGAACCCTTTGAGCATTGCCTGTGCTGCGGGGCTTGCAATTGCTACACCGACATTGCGCTTGCCACGCGGATCCGTGGTATCTAATTTTAGAATCTCGCTCATCAACCTGTTGAGGCGAGAGGTTACGCGAAAGTCGGATGCGTTTTTGAGCATTGGACGAACGGCATCGCGGAGTGATTTACCTGATGCTGCTGCGCTGCCAAACTCTTCGTTGTTTTCCCGAGTGCGGATAAAGCGCGGATCTGTTTTGATACGTTCTTTGCTTACACCGCCTTTAGTTTTTGCAAGATAACCATCCTTGCTTTTGTAGAACGTGATGTCATCTAACGTTCCGTCAATTTTGATAGGACCTTTTTGTTTTGCCATTTTATTTATGTTTTAAAATTTATGATGCAAATGTATTTACATAAACATATTAAATGCAAGTTAATCAATATGTTATGATACTTTATGATACAAATTGATGCTTAATGATACCTTTTGGTATGGGTTGTTTTTCGGGAATAAAAAATAGTTAATATATTTGGATGCTTTTGGAAGTGAGAGAAGGGGTTGGGTTTATATGGACTATGTATGGAGTATGTATGGAGTAAGTATGGAGTAGGTATGGAGTAGAGTTTGTGGTTGCCAGTTGCCTGTGGCTGGCTACCGGCAGTGGGCAAAGAAAAAATAACAAGAAACAAGAAGAGATAAAAATTATTGGAAATAAATAAAGAGGAATTAAGGGAGAAAAAAAATAAACGTTACAATTTTTGAAGATGCAGGAAACTTCAAGACTTACGCTTACGCTACAGGATATTATGAATGTGCTTGCGATTGGTGATGCACAGTCGAAGCGCATTATGGGTGAGATGAAATTATTTTATAAGAAGAAGAATAAGCAGGTTGTGACGATACGAGAGTTTTGTGATTACAAGGGTTTGGATATTGAGGATGTTTGCAAAATAATAAAGGTGGTTTACTGGTTGAAGCAGGCGTGAAGGATGGTGTTCGAACTGTGATTAAACGGATTGAGTGATTAAGTATGATTTTTGATGCAAAGCAATATTGGGAGATAACTGACAAGACTGAACCGACTTTACTGACGATTGTGAAGCACAAGCGTGTGCGAAATGTGGGTTTGCATTCTTAAAAAAATAGTCGAGCAGGAATGAAGTATCAACTATGCAGCCCCTACAGGATTTGGTGGTTGTTCGCATCCATGTTTTACTAATAGCCCGTTCTTACGGGACTTAAAACATTTGGAACACTCTTGTTTCGGAGTAGCTGCAAGGTTTAAAACTTTAAGCACTACCAAGCAGGGGAAAAAACTAGCTGCCAGATTAGGGATTGATTTTTATTGCTTCACAAACTTCATTGTATGCTGATTCAATTTTACAAAATAAAAACCATCAGCAAGCTCAGCTAAATCAAAAAAAGCTGAATGATCGCCTTCCATTTCCATTTCATTTTTCAGTTGCTTTATTTTTCTTCCGCTGAAATCGTAAAGAGAAATGGTTACGTCAGAATTTTTGGACAGATGGTATGCAACTGTCAATTGCACGGTTGCAGGATCAGGAAAAACCATAATCCTTTCTTCGTTACTGAAACTAATTTGAGGAGCAGCTACGTTGCCGCAACTATTTGAAGTATCTGTAACAACAAACTGTTCTGAGCTTATCAATCCGTTTTGTCCGTAAGGAACGAACACATAATAATTTGTCGCAACTGCGGGAATGGCAATTGCGCGGGTGGTGTCACCGTTATTCCATAAATAGGAAGTGTAACCTGCGCCCGCATCAAGATAAGTTACACTCAAGGAATCAAAGCAACTGATTTGCGGGCGATGCAATTGAAACGGAAGCGATGGAAAGTTAAATGATCTGTAAGAACGCATGCCATCGAGTTCAAAGATTTTCGAGCCCCCAGAATCAACGACAACAAAGCACACACTATCAATCGGGGTAATTCCATAATCAACAAGTGTATTTGAATTTGCTAACCGCTGTGTATTTCCCATTGCATTGGAATGCATTGCAGAGTCATAAACATAGCTCCATTGTTGAGTGGCAATGTGATTTGGTTCATCGAGTTCAAATTCCAACGGACGCGCAAAATGCGGAATGGTATGATTGCCGCCATCGTAGATAGTAACGTGTCCGTTGCTGATTCTTCTTATGTCATGTTGTCCGTAAAAAGGAATGGGGCTGTTGATGAATGTAAATTGATTTTGTTTTCCTCCAAGCCGCCATATAATTGAACTATCAGAATGATTAATTTTTGTGACCTCATCCAGATGGCGTGTGCATAGTAAAATATTTCCGTCATTATCCATCTCAATGGCATTTGAATGTGTCCAGTCAACATCGGTAGGTGAGAAGAGAAAAAAAGTATCTACATCATCAAAAGCAAAATGATCGGCAGTATGCCATTCGAACACTACGTTACGTGCGGAATCCTGCTCCTGTATTACGCTGCATCTCACGCTTGCAGTGCTGCTTCCGGGGTCTCCATTATGATTGAAGTAATTGTATTGGCTGAGATCCATTGTGATGTATTCATTGCCGAGCAATAGAAAATGACCGTTGGGCAATACCTGCAATTCATGCGGATCTGTTTGGGCAAGATTTTTTATGCTAATAGAATCTACTACTGTAAAAGTGCTGTCCATAAATAAAAAACTTTGATCTGCCTGACTCCAGTAAGACATCATGCCGTTTGGCTGAAGAGTGAAATCAAGACTACTGGTATTGTATTTATCGTAAACGAGGTTTCCGTTTTTATCAAGGATCATTAAATTGATTCCGTCATCCGTAAAATAATACCCTTGAGAACCTGTAACAGAAGAAGTATCATAAAGGATGGCTGTATAAGCCGGCAACTGCGCCATTGATGCGAATGAAACAGAGAAAAAGAAAACAAAAACACAACGCGCTTTCATTGTTTCATGTATGATTAGTTCTTGATAATTTTAGCAACCTGATTATTCAGTTTAACAAAATATACACCTGCATCAAGGGCTGATATATTAAATACAGAGGAATAATTTCCCTGCTGTTTAGTTTCAGTTTCAAAATTGATTATTTTTCTTCCACTGATATCGAAAAGAGAAATATTTACATCACAGGTTTTCGATAAGTGATATGCAACGGTTAAATGATCTTTTACGGGATCGGGAAATACGTTGATGTTGAAATCTGAATTCAACTTGTTTTCCTGAACGGACACAGTGCCGCAGAGATTGGAGGTATCTGACACAATAAATTTTTCCGAACTTATAAATCCCAACTGCCCATAGGGAACAAAAACATAATATGTATCAACCACAGCAGCGAGGGGAATTATACGGGTAGTGTCTCCTTTATTCCATGCATAAGAGTTGTATCCCGCGCCTGCATCAAGATACGTTGTGCCTGAGGAATCGAAGCAACTGATGTGCGGGCGATGCAATTGCCACGGAAGAGTTTTGTAATTTAATGCCCGATAAGAAGCCAATGCGTCTTCTTCAAGAATTTTCGTTCCCGAAGAATCAACCACCACAAAGCCGACATTATTATTTACTGTCAGCCCATAATCAATTACGGTATTTGAATTATCGAGCCGCTGCACACTGCCCTGAGCACCGCTGTACATGGCAGAGTCAAAAGTATAACTCCATGTTTGCGTAGCAATTTTATTTGTTTCATCGAGATCAAACTCCAATGGTCTTGCTCCATGCGTGACAGCATTGTAGCCACCATCGAAAAAAGTAATGTGTCCGTTGTTGATTCTTCTAATATCATGCTGCCCGTAAAAAGGAACGGGACTGTTGATAAACGTAAACTGATTTTGATTTCCGCCAAGCCGCCATATTATGGAACTATCTGAGCGGTTTATTTTTGTGATCTCATCAAAATGACGGGATGAAAGTAAAATATTTCCATCTGCATCTAATTCAACGGCATTAAAATGCGTCCAATCAATAAAAGATGAGTGGATAAGATAAAATGTATCGGCATCGTCAAAAAGAAAATGATCGGCTGCATGCCATTCAAAAACTACATTGCGGTTTGCATCCTGTTCCTGAATTACGCCAGATCTTACATGCGCATTTTGACTACCGAATTGCCCTTTCCAATAATAGGAGCTTAAATCCATTTCTACTGAGTCAACTCCTAACAAAAGAAAATGTCCGTTTGGTAAAAACTTCAGGTCATGAGCATCTGTCTGGTAAAGATTCCGGCAGGCAATGGAATCAACAACGGTGAATGTGCTGTCGAGGAAATAAAATTTATTATTGTTTGAATACGTCATCATTCCGTTGGGCTGCAAGGTGAAATTAAAACCACGCATTCCGTTTTCATACCAGACAGCATTTCCGGTGCTGTCCAGTATCATCATGTAAACTCCGTTGGATAAAAAATAATATCCTTCGGTAGCAGAACTGTCATATACAGTAACTGCAAAAGCCGGTACCTGCGATATGGCAGAGCATGAAATTAAAAAGAAGAAAAGTATGTAAAGTGTTTTCATCAATAATAACAGGGAGATATTTTTGAATCTTTTCGAATGAATGTTAAACCGAAATATCTGAAACAAAATTAACTTTTATTTCATTCACCAACCTATTCGGAACAAAAGACTCCTTCAAACAAATTATACTTTCCTAATCGGACAAACTTTAACTGTCCTGACTGAGTGTTACGATTGTTTGTTCTCTAGTCTTGAACCTGTGTAAACTTTCTTGTGTTACTTCCGTTCACTTCACCTGCATTCCTTAAATTTGCAGTGTAATTATGCAGAAGAAAAAGTGGATTCAGATTAAGCGCATTTTGTGGATAACGGTGGCAGTGCTTTCAGTTGTTGTTTCGGGTGGCGGCTATTACATTTACAAGGAACTTTTTTCTCCCAATGTGATTGTTCATGGTGGGGCAAATTACCTGCTTATACCTACCGGTTCGTCTTTTGAGGATGTTGTAAAACTGCTTGATGAAAAAAAATTGCTTATCAATGATAATTCTTTTCAATGGACTGCAATGCGGATGAAATACGTGAACAGTGTTAAGCCCGGTCGCTACCTTATCAAGCCGAAGATGAATAACAAAGAACTTGTATCACTGCTGAGATCGGGCAAGCAAGTACCTGTGCAGGTTGTGTTCAACAATATCCGCACGAAGCAGCAACTTGCGGACCGCGTTGGTGCGCAACTCGAAGCAAAACCTTATGCACTCTTAAACCTGATGAATGATGAGGACTATGTCAGCAAACTAGGGTTCACTTCTGAAAACATTCTGAGTTTGTTTATTCCTGATACGTATGAAATGTATTGGAACACTTCACCGGATCAATTTCTTCAGCACATGAAAAAAGAGAATGAAAAATTCTGGACTGAAGACCGCATTCGGAAATCGCGGGAGATTGGTTTCAAGATGGCGGAAGTTTCCGTACTTGCATCTATCGTTCAGCAGGAAACAAATAAAGAAGACGAGAAGAGCATCATTGCAGGCGTGTACATTAACCGCATTAAAAAAGGAATGAAGCTGGAAGCCGATCCCACGCTTGTATATGCGCTTGGCGACTTTTCTATTAACCGCGTACTGAACGTTTATAAAGAAATTGATTCGCCATACAATACTTACAAAAATGCAGGGCTTCCGCCAGGACCCATTTGCCTGCCTACCAGGGCGAGCATTGATGCCGTGCTTCATTATGTGCATCACAGCTATATTTATTTCTGTGCAAAAGAAGATTTCAGCGGACATCATTCGTTTGCCACTACTTACGATCAGCACTGCCTAAATGCAAGGCGTTTTCAAAAAGCACTTGACAGGCGAGGAATCAAATCCTAACTTGCACGTTGTATGAAACGACTCCTACAGCTTTTCTTTTTTCTTTTTTCTTCAACGTTATTTGCGCAGGAAATTCCTGTGCTCCTTTTCGTGAACACGTATGATCAGGCGGACTCACTTGGATTCAATATCGTGCAGTCACTTCCTGAATTGGTGTACGATCAGATCATCACTGGTAAAGTAGTTCTTTGGGATTCTCCTAAGAAAGAAGACCACATCGAAGCGAAAACACTTTTGCAGATTGAAAAAGCTTCGCAGTCATCTTTTAAAGTTAGCACGCAATTGTTCATTTATGAAAACTGGAACCGCGAACGCAAAAAATTAAAAATACATACACTTGGTTTTTATTTTTCTTCCAAAAAGCAAAATGGGGAAGAGGTTGCGTATGGATACGTTGACTACTCTGCGCTTGATAGCTTATTTCAGTTTACTCTCGTGCCAACCAATGCAGATGGCAACTGCGGCATGACGTATGATGATGCCTTCAAGCAAAAATTATACTACTACAACATTGTACAGTATGGCGGGCAGAAAATCGAAAACGTGAGTGATGCAATAAAAATTAAAAATGAAATTCAGCCGTTGCTTCCTAAGAAAAAATGGGATGAGCAGAATGATTGCAAAATAGTTAAGTATGTTATCGAAGACAGCGCATCCTCTTCAACGGGTAATTTCTTATCAACCCGAATGTTTCTTTCGACTATTGAAAAGTATCTTACTGAGACACCTGAGTTTTTTCTCAACATTGGTGGAGACCGTCTGACCAGTGATCCTGCGAATTACAAAATTCATGTCAAAAAAGTTGAGGTGGAAGAGTATTGGATACGCAGCAGAAAAAATATTGATTACTCCATTTACCGAATGGTCATTTATGCAAACGACTCGGCACTCAATGGAATTTCAATTGACGAACTTCAGAAGATAGATGTGTTGGTAGGTTTTAAATCGCTTAACGATTTTTTGAAAGAGAAAGAATTTTACTTTCGCATCCTCAAAATTAACAGCCAGGATATTACTCCCGATAAAGCCCCAGCGTTCCTGAGCGGAATAACCGAACTTCGATGGAGTCATTTGATTGAGTGGGCGCGGTACCAGTAGGCAGTTGACAATATGCAGCAGGCAGGAAAAAGCTGCAATCATTAAAACTTAAACAAACTAAAACGAAGCAAGCATTCGTTATTCGTACAATGACAAAAATAAAATTCGGCACAGACGGTTGGCGGGCAATTATCGCAGATGATTTTACAGTTGAAAACGTAGCGCGTGTTTCTGAAGCCACTGCAAAGTGGCTGCTAAACCTCAAACTTCAAACGGTAAACCTTACACCATCCGTTGTTGTGGGCTATGATTGTCGTTTCGGGGGCGAACTCTTTGCTGAAACGGTTACCAAGGTATTATGCAGTAACGGCATTAAAGTTTTTCTTTCCAAAGGGTTTGTTTCAACTCCGATGATTTCTCTTTCAGCCGTTCAATACAAAACGAACATCGGCATCATTATCACCGCAAGCCATAACCCGCCATCATACAATGGTTTCAAGCTGAAAGGTTCTTACGGTGGTCCGCTCACTCCATCAAAAGTTTCTGAAATAGAAAATCTAATTCCTGAAAAATCTTCCGTTGATCTGGAAAAGAAATCAATTGCAGATTTTGAAAAAGAAGGATTGGTGCAATTCGTAAATCTTGAAGATGATTACATCCGTCATATAGAAAAGAACTTCGACCTTGATGCCATTAGGAATTCCAATCTGCATCTTGCATATGATGCTATGTGGGGGGCAGGTCAAAATGTGATGAAAAGATTGTTCCCCAAGATTACGATGCTGCATTGCGATTACAATCCGGGCTTTATGGGACATGCGCCTGAACCCATTGATAAAAACCTGAACGAGTTTCGGGAGTTGATTAAAGCAAGAAAAGATATTGACTGTGGCCTTGTAACCGATGGTGATGCAGACCGCATTGGCTTGTATGACGGAAGCGGAAACTTTATTGATTCGCACCACATCATTCTTCTTCTCATACATTACCTGGTGAAGTACAAAGGCATGAAAGGAAAAGTATGCACTGCCTTCAGCACTTCACCAAAGGTGAATAAGCTCTGCGCACATTACGGCTTACCCATTGAAGTAGTGAAGATCGGTTTCAAATACATCTGTGAAATAATGATACATGAAGATGTTTTACTTGGTGGAGAGGAAAGCGGTGGCATTGCCATTAAAGGACACATCCCTGAGCGAGATGGCATCTGGATGGGTCTTGTCATTTGGGAATTTATGGCGAAGAGCGGAAAAAAACTTCCTGATCTTATTAAGGAAGTTTACGACCTCGTTGGCGCATTCTCTTTCGAACGCAGCGATCTTCGTCTGAAAGAAGAAGTAAAAGAAAAAATTGTAGCAAACACTGCACACAATGCATATCACTCGTTTGGAAAATACAAGGTGCATCGCATAGAAGACCTTGATGGCTACAAATACTTTTTTGATGATACGAATACGGAGTGGCTTCTTATCCGCGCCTCAGGCACAGAACCTGTGCTACGCACGTATGCTGAATCTTCCACTCGCGAGGGAGCGTTTGCAATTTTGAAAGCAGCGGAGAATACACTGTTGAATTAATAGGCAATCATTAGACGTTTTTGAGTTAAATGCACGATCTATTTCATGCAAATCACATCGGTTTTAAATTATTCTTGCACAGATTTTCTGAGTAACACATTTTTTTTGCGAATCTTTGTTCATGCACATCAACCCTGCTCTTACACCTGACAAATCCTCGTCTCATTACTTAAAGATAAAAGAGATTCTTTCAGGGTTCGAAATTGTTACGCTTGCCCAAATGGAGAGCGTAATGTTATTTGACCGGGTGGATACCAAATTTCTTTTTCCGATGCATAAATTGCCTGACATTATTCTTGCCATGCGCGAAGATTATTATACGCTTGAGGTAAAGCAAACCCGCGTTCATACTTATCACACGCTTTATTACGACACGAAGGACTTTGTTCATTATCTTCGTCATCATAACCAGATGAAGAGCAGGTTCAAGTTTCGCCACCGTATTTATATGGAAAGCGATTTGCACTTTTTCGAAATAAAGGAAAAAACAAATAAAGAGCGCACATTAAAATCGCGCGTGATGATTACTGAGAAAGCAGTTGAGATTACACCGTCCGCAAGTGCTTTGATTTCTCAACACACGCCTTACAAAGCAGAAGATTTAGTTCCCAAACTGTGGTCGAACTTTCATCGCATTACGATGGTGCATAAAAGCAGGCAGGAACGGCTTACGATCGACATCAACATTCTTTTTGCGAATGAAGAAAAGTGTATGCAGACACCCGCCTCGGTAATTCTGGAACTGAAGCAGGAGAAAATGAACTATGCAATTCCGTTTATGCGGCTGCTCATCAGCAAAGGTATCCGCCCATCTTCTATAAGCAAATACACAATGGGCGTAGCAAATCTTTATGACGGTATTAAGAAAAATAATTTTAAACCAAATCAATCTATCATCAATAAAATCTCAAAATTAAAATGACACTACTTCAATTTTCCAACACAGAATTATTCGACAAACTGACTGATAAATTCTTTATCCGTCTAGGCATTGATTTACTTTCTATGCTGGTTCTGGTTCGCTTCGTTTATTACCCCATTTATAAACGGAAGGAATACCTGTTTACTTATTTCCTTTTCAACACAATAATTTTTATCATCACCTACCTGCTGAATAAAGTTGACATGAGCATGGGGGCGGCCTTCGGACTCTTTGCCGTATTCTCCATGCTTCGCTATCGAACGGAAGATATTTCAGCGAAAGAAATGACATATCTCTTCATCTGCATCGCACTCGGTTTGATAAACTCCGTAAGCAAGGCAACATGGTTTGAGGTTTCACTCATTAATCTTATTGTAATTGTAATTACCTTTTTGCTTGATGGAAACCTGCTGATGAAAAACGAATTCATTTACGATGTGCAGTATGAAAAGCTTGAGCTTATCAATCCTGATAATTATGAATTGCTGCTCGAAGATTTACGCAAGCGCACCGGCTTCAATGTTCACAAAGCAACCCTGCTTAAAGTTGATTTTCTGGTTGACTCTGCCACCATCCGGCTCTATTATTACGAGAAGAAGAAAAAAAAATAATCCGTCTGCCTTTAACTGCAAGATGTTGCCTGCGCAACAAGATAACAGGTAACTTTGTACCATGTACCGCAACACGCAGCACTGGATAAAAACGCTTGAAGAAGCGGGAGAGTTAGTTCGCATTAAAGAATATGTAAACCCGCATCTCGAAATCCCTGAAATAGTTGATCGCGTTTCCAAGCACAATGGACCCGCGCTTCTTTTTGAAAACACGGGCTCCGCTTTTCCGCTACTCATCAATTCAATGGGCACGGAGAAAAGAATGGCAATGGCGCTCGGTGTAATCAAGCTTGATGACGTAGCAAAAGAAATTGAAAAGCTTTTTCATCAGCTCTCAAGCCCGAAGGAATCCATTCTCGACAAGCTGAAATTATTACCCACGCTTAACTCCATCGGCTCGTGGATGCCGAAAATAATTTCTAAAAAAGGAGAATGTCAGCAGGTTGTTGTTTCTCCTGAGCATCTGGAGCGGGTAGGAGTAGAGATGTTTCCTGTTTTAAAATGCTGGCCCGAAGATGGAGGTCCGTTTCTTACGCTGCCCATCATTCACACCAAAGATCCACTTACCGGCATCCGCAATGTTGGCTTGTATCGCATGCAGGTCTTCTCTCCAACCATCACTGCTATGCACTGGCACCGTCATAAAGTAAGTGCGCGCCATTTCAACGAGTATAAAAAACTAAAAATGAAAATGCCCGTTGCCGTTGCACTCGGTGGCGATCCTGTAAACACCTATGCTGCCACTGCGCCTTTGCCTGACGGTGTTGATGAATACATGCTCTCCGGATTTATCCGCAGAAAAAAAGTAGAACTCGTGCAGTGCCTCACTCAGGATGTGCAGGTGCCGGCAGATGCTGACATCATCATTGAAGGGTACATTGATCCTGAAGAAGAATTTATTTTGGAAGGACCTTTTGGAGATCATACTGGTTATTATTCGCTTGCCGATTATTATCCACGCTTTCATATTACCTGCATCACGCACCGCAAGGATGCTGTGTATCCCGCCACCATCGTGGGCATTCCTCCGCAGGAAGATGCATGGCTTGGCAAAGCAACCGAACGTATTTTTCTGATGCCGATAAAAATGACAATGGTTCCCGAAATTGTTGACATCAATCTTCCCGTGGAAGGAGTGTTTCATAATTTGGTCATCGTAAAAATAAAAAAGGATTATCCAGGGCAGGCAATCAAAGCCATGCATTCCCTGTGGGGAGCGGGGCAGATGATGTTTACCAAGATGATGATTGTTGTTGATGGCGATGTGGACATTCACAATCCGCTTGCTGTTGCAAAATATATTTCAGAAAATTTTGATGCAGCTACCGATATCATGTTCACGCAGGGACCGGTAGATGTGCTCGACCATTCATGCTCTGTAATGGCTTATGGAGGCAAGGTGGGGATTGACGGAACAAAAAAACTTGCTGAAGAAAGTCCGCAGTCAACAGTGCGCAGTTCGCAGTCAAAACCTGCAGCTATAAATTTCTCGAATCTTCAATCTCACATCTCCAATCTTTTTCCTGAGGTAAAATCCATCAACACATCGCTGCTTGAAAAAGGAATCTCACTTGTGTTTGTTGCCATTGAGAAGAAAAGAAAAAACCATATTCATGAAGTGGCAGAAGAAATAATTGAGATGGATGCACTCGCGGCTATTAAAGTAATTATTTTTCTTGATCACTCCGTTGATGTAAATGACACCGCTGATGCAGTGTGGCGCTTTTCAAACAATGTAGATCCGAAGCGCGATCACAAGATTATTTTGGCGAAGAAAGAAAATGAAGTAGCGCATTTGGTCTTTGATGCCACCCGCAAAACAAAAGAGCACGATGGTTTTCAGCGCGACTGGCCCAACATACTTGCTTCAGACGAAAAAACAATTCAGCGCATAGATGAAATCTGGCATACGCTTGGGCTTGGAACATTTATTAAATCACCCTCTTTGAAATACCGAACCCAACTTTACAAAGGCGGAGCGGTGGTGCAGGAATAAGGTGGAAAAAATAAATAATGTCCGTGCAGCTTTGCCTCATCCGTGTATAGCATTTGCTAATCCGTGTTCAGCATTTGATAGTCCGTGTTTAGCGTTTGATAATCTCTGTATAGCATTTGCTAATCCGTGTTTAGCATTTGATAATCTCTGTTTAGCATTTGATAGTCCGTGTTTAGCATTTGCTAATCCGTGTTTAGCATTTGCTAATCCGTGTTTAGCATTTGATAATGCCTGTTTAGCATTTGATACTCCGTGTTTAGCGTTTGATAATGCGTGTTTAGCATTTGATAATGCCTGTTCAGCATTTGATAATCCGTGTTTAGTATTTGATAATACACTGCGAACGCAAATAATCACGCCATTTTCAAAGAAATATTTTCATCCTGCTGCAAAAACCGCATCATCGGCAGTTGTTTTTCTAAAATCTCCTGAAAACCTTACAAAAAAAGAGCGGCTTCTTTCCTAATATAGAATCTCGGGAGGT
>JBBRND010000006.1:0-162270 GCA_038230515.1 Bacteroidia bacterium
AATAAATTACAAAGGCGATGTTCCCGAATCGGTATTAAGTGCCTATGAAAAACTTAATGAAATGAATTCGGAAGAACCAAGAAAAAAATATTTGAATTTGCGAAAAAGAAAGGAATAAACTAATATCAATGCGTTGCGTTGGATGCAGGTACTCTTTTTCATCAGTGTAAACTGGGATTGGAAAGCGCATTCGAAATGGTATCATGAATTTGTAATGGGCGGACCTGAGCAAGACAAGCCCGGACGAAGTAAGGGAAAGAAAAAGCTGGTGGTGTTAGGAATTGAGCGGGTCACAAAAAAAAAGGAAAAAAAACTATCGGCAGGGCATACGCACAAACCATTGATAGCTTCGAGCGAACCGGAGCTTGCAGATTTTTTTCATGCACACCTGGATGAGAATGCGGACATCACCATCGATGGATGCGTGGGTATGCGCCATGAAAGGAGTTTGGGAGGTGAGTCAAAAAAAAAGTGAAGGCGGAACTAATTTTCAGCTCTTGCATATTCACATTATGAACATCAAGAATTGGCTTCGGGGAATTCATCACAAATGTTCTTCGCATCGATTGCAGAAATACTTAGATGAATTTCATTTTCGCTTCAATCGAAGAGGGAGATTAGAAAATATTTTTCAAAAAACTGATCGAAAAAGCGGTGCTAATGTCTCCAATGCTTACAATAAAATTAAACTTTGCGAACTAAATGGGTAATCCTATAAAAATTTATTCCACCGCTTCAAAAAAAACTAAAAACCAAAACGCTCAGTGCTAGAACAGACTCAATCTTCAAATCTAAATAACTTCGGAAAAAGCGTGTGCGGACATCGGAAGACGCGACTTCGGACGGGACTTGGAAAAAACATTGTCATTCAACATTGTAACACGTAATTTTAAAATTTAGAACCTAAAGTTTGCATATTTAGAACCTATCTGCATAAATAATCATTATTTCAATGAATTCATTTAACCTCCGGGGACACAACCAAAACTCCAAACTCCTTGCAAACAAAGGGGTTTGGAGGATCTTGGTAGACTTCACTGACAAAATAGTAAGACCGAAATGGAATCCTAAGCAATCCGTTTCGATTTTTTATTTTTAAATTTGTTCTCTTAGTGGAATGAGTTCATTCAAAAATTGAATTGAGCTTCTTGTAAGAACCTTTCTGATAGCTGTACTTCATTTGGAGATTTTAACCATAAATGAAGTGGAATGGCATGAATATTTTTAACAAAAATAATTTAGCGATTGAAATGAAAACAATTCTCTTCCCAACGGATTTTTCTACTTATGCCGAAAATGCATTTTATTATGCAATCGGCTTAGCAGAAAAATTAAATGCAAAAATAATCCTGCAGCATTGCTGTCACCTTCCTGTTTTTACTGCTAATATACCTCCTGAAGAAATTACTGAGGAAAAAATTTTTGCGGATGCATCTAAGCGGTTAAAAAAATACAGGATAGAAAAGCAAGTTAAAAGCAAAAACATTCCGATTGAAGAATATGTAAGTTTCGGACTTGCAGTGGATACTATTATTTCAGTGGCGGAAGAGAAAAAGGTTGATCTGATTGTGATGGGCACAAAAGGGTCTAGTGGGGCAGAGGCAGTAATGATCGGAAGTAACGCTTCTTCCGTAATGGGAAAAACCTTATGCCCTTTACTTGTGGTGCCTGCAAATGCGAGCCACAGCGGGCTGAAGAAAATTATTTTCACAACAGATTATCACGACAACGATGTTGAAGCCATCTCACGGCTCGCGGAAATAGCTGATTTGTTTAATGCAGAGATTTTGATAGTTCACATGTGCGAGCCGGAACATGCAAATGCCCTGGAAGAAGAGCGGTTCAAAAAATTCAGGGAAGAAGTGGAATTAAAAGTAAGATACGATCATCTCTCTTTTCAATTTTTAATGGGAGTGGATCTGGCTTCTGTTTTGAATATAGTTATTGAAGAAAACCAAGCAGATGTGCTTTCAATGTCAATGAGAAAGAAAAATATTTTTTCCAAGCTTTTTGAAAAGAACATGACTAAAAGTATGGTTTATCACACTCATATTCCCATTCTGTCTTTCCATTCACGTTGAAAATTAAAGTTGATGGGGAGAAGGCAATTTTTTAAGTTTTCAAAATTTCCTAAACTGCATGGCGGTTTTTAGAACTGATATGATTTGGCTAACGTAATCCTTTTTCGTACTTGTAATTGGATTTTTATCTCCTTCCGCAGTAGTAATTATAACTGCATACTTATCATTTAATACTGACAACCAAAGTAAACTCAGTAGTGCCAGTAACAACCCGATGCCAGCGGAGAGTTTGTTTGCCGAAATTAAAAAATCTCCAATGAAGGTTATCTTTACATTGCTGAATGTATGAATTATTCCCATTATGATTCCTGCTATTCCCAACAAAAGCATAATAAACGGAGGATACTTATAATGACGGATAAGGCGCATACGTACTGACGCAATTCCTTTTACAAGATATTTTACGCTGTCCACAATAAATACGTGGCTAGTTATTTTAACATGTTGCCCATCATTGTAGAGAACAAATTCTTCATTCATGCTATTTGTTTTGCATTAGTGATCCAAAACGATGCCATGTAAATATTGTGAGGACATTCGATGTTCTGATTTGAATACTCAACTCAAAGTGAGAACTATTTCTACAACTTCTTGAGAAGTGGGATAGGAAATCGTACTCTTTTTGGCAAAACAGGATGTGCTATCATATAAATTTGGCAGATTTCGATGTTTTTCAATTTCTTTAAAGATAATATAGGGTTGACTTTTACAAATCCAGCTATGAATATCTCAAGTTCAGGGCCAAACTTGCCGGATCTTGGGCAAGATTTCACAAGTTTAACCCTAAACCTGCCAAGTTTTGAGCATGATTTCTCAGGTTTAGAGGATAACGCCACAAATTTAGAGCTAAACCTGCCGGATCTTGGGCATAACTTCTCCAGTTTAGAGCTAAACTTGGCTGGTCTTGAGGAAAACTGCGAGATTTAAGGATCAACTAAATCAGTCCTTCGTAATCTCCCTCACTTTTTTCACCAGTTTAATTTTTTCCTTGTGTAACTCTTTTGCTTCATCAATGGAATGAGAAGTATGTATGTCATGTTCGTTTTTAGTCATTTCTGCAAGTTTGCTGAAATATTTTCCTAACGCGCGCAAGTCATTTTCAGAAAGATCTTCCACATCAATCAAACGATTACTTGCTTTATCATTACAAGCAATCAGTTCATTCAATTTTAACTGAATAGCAATAGAATCCTTGTTTTGTGTTTTCTGTATCAGAAAAACCATTAAGAACGTGATAATGGTTGTGCCCGTATTTATGACCAATTGCCATGTATCAGAATAATGAAACAGTGGACCTGTAAAAATCCAGATGATTATTACTGCACATGCAGCGATAAAAGCTCCCGTGCTTCCGGTTTTTTGGGTAATAGCTGATGCAAATTTTTCGAAGTTACTTTGCTTTTTGTTTATTGTCTTTTTCATTTTAAAATATTTTAGTGAAGATATGCTTTTAGTAGTAGTTAATATAAATTACGGTGGCATATTTTTTTATACTGAATAAGTAAATGATAAAAAATATAACCGGAATACTAATTGCAGGGTTGTTTGCAGTAAATGTTTATGCGCAAAATCCTGCTAATCCAAAAGATACGCTGATTCGCCCTCATCGTACAGACTCATTAGATTTTAAATCCCGCGCGCCTAAAGAGAAGCAACGTGATACCTCTAACTATGATTATGAAAGAAACAACAGCAGAAAAGATTCCCTGCCTCTTGACGACCGCAAGCCAAGGCATTAAAAAGGAAATTTATTTCTTCAAATAAAGTTGTAGAATAAAGTGAGAATTCTTGTTTCAATTTTTTTTAAGATTGACTTTTTTGCTTTAGAAACAAAAAGCAATTTAGTTGTTGGCACAGCCAATTTTATTTTAGCTTGCAGAAAATAAAATATATCTTTTTCTCCACCATAGACAATGGGGTAACCCTGTTCATACAATACATCGAAAAAGTATTCGGACTTTTACAACATCTGCACGGGAACAACAATTGTGAAGAGGCAGGCACAGAGTTTTATATTTTTTTTTTTAAAACAATTATGACATCATTACTAAGGAAAGCCACCTTTAATATTTTCAGTTCCTGCGTTTAAAAATAATCCGCTGGACTATCTTCACAAGCATTTTCTTATATGAAAGCCAACTCATGTCTGATTCTGATTATTTCTTTTCTGGCTTCCTGTACCGGCATTCGCAATTTGCCCAAAGGCGAAAAGCTATTCACGGGAGCAAGCGTAGTAATTGTAAGTAGAGAAAAATTGAACGATAAAAGCAACGTAAAAAGCCAGGTGGAAGATGCCATTCGCCCCTGGCCTAATGCAAAGTTTCTCGGCAGCCGCCCCAAAGTGTGGATATACAACATCACTAAAGACAGTTCGACACATGGGTTTAAACACTGGCTAAACACAAAGTTTGGCGAGCCGCCTGTTTTAATGCGGGATGTAAAACCGGAATCAACGAAGGAAATTATTAACTCCGTTCTTTTCAACATGGGCATCTTTAGTGGCATTACAGAAAGCAAAACGGAAGAGAAAGAAAAAACAGGAAAGGTAATTTATACTGTGCATGCGCATAATGCATATACTATTAAAAATATAACGTACCCTGCTGATACGTGCGAAGCATGCAAAGCAATTGCCAGCACAAAAGATAAATCGTTTCTAATCCCAGGGAAAAATTATGACCTTAACGCATTGCGGGCAGAGCGCAAACGCATTGACGATGCACTTAAAAACCTCGGCTACTTTTATTTCAGTTCGGATTATGTTTTGTTCAAAGCCGATACCTCACAAGCAGACCGCACGGTTAAGCTCACGCTTGCTTTTAAAGAAAATGTTCCTCCAGAAAACCTTTTGGTGTATCGCATAAAAAATATTTCTATTGAAACCGATTATACGTTGAATGGAAATGATACAATTGTAAGAGATACGTCAACAACTGATGGTGTTTTATTTACCGGTAGCAATAGCATTCGCCCGAAAGTAATTCTGCGTTCTGTTTTTCTGAAGGAGAATGAAATCTACTCGCGGCAGAATCACAACATCACCCTGAGCCGCCTGATGGGTATGGGAACTTTTAAGTTCGTGAAAATAAATTTTTACTCAACCGATACGCTGCATCCGGGCTACCTGGATGCAGTTATTCACCTCACACCTTCTCCCAAAAAAAGTGTGCAGGTAGAGTTGCAGGCAGTCTCGAAATCAAATAACTTCTTCGGTCCCGCTATAAATGGTTCTTATCAAAACCGAAACAGCTTGGGTGGTGCAGAACTGCTGAAAGTAAATGCAAAGGTCTCTCTCGAAACCCAGTTAGCCGGAAAAGGGAAAAATGTTTTCTCTTATGAAGTAAGTCCGCAGGTAGAACTTGTTATTCCGCGCTTCTTCACCCCCTTTCGGGTACGTCAGCCGCGAAGCATCTACATTCCGAAAACAAAATTTATTGTTGGCTTGGATTTTCTAAGCCGCGTAAAGTTCTACAACCTCACATCGCTGAAATTTCAATATGGTTACGTATGGAAAGAAAATATTAAGATAGATCATGAACTTAATCCAATAACGCTAAATTATTTTTCGGTAACAAAACCAAGCACTGAATTTGAAAAGCTTCTTACCGAGAATCCGTTCTTCAAACGTAGCTTCGAAAATCAATTCATTCCGGGAATAAGTTATTCATACACCTTCAACGAGCAGGTGATCGCTGGGCAGAAGAGTCAGTTCTTCCTTCACTTCTCAACGGACTTTGCAGGCAACACCCTCACCACATGGCATAAGATTTTTTACAACCAAAATCCGGATCCCGAACACGGTCATCCGCTCACCATTGCTGGTATTCCTTATTCTCAGTTCATGCGCTTCACCATAGACATACGCAATTATTTCAATCTCACAGCGAAAGATAAAATTGTTGTTCGTCTCTACACCGGAATGGGGTACCCGTATGGTAACTCACAAACACTTCCGTACATAAAACAATTCTTTAGCGGAGGTCCAAACAGCGTTCGCGCATTTCGCATTAACTCATTGGGACCGGGTATTCAACCTGATTCAATTGCAAACCCACTCCTGCGCAATGGTGGCGATCTGAAGTTGGAGGCGAACACCGAATTCCGCTTCGATATTTTTAAAATTGTAAAAGGCGCGCTCTTTGCAGATGCAGGAAACATGTGGATTCGGGTAAAGGATACCTCGAATATTTATTCCGGTTTCTCTAGTTCAAAATTGATCAGTCAGCTTGCAGCAGGTACAGGTATCGGACTGCGGTTCGATGCATCCTTTTTTATTCTCCGCTTCGATCTTGCCTTTCCGATCCGAAAGCCTTGGCTTGACGCTTCACAAAGATGGGTGCTAAATAAAATAGATATGTCTTCGCCATCATGGCGGAAAGAAAACCTGGTACTCAACATTGCCATTGGATATCCGTTCTAACTAATATAATAGAAATGAATTTTTATCGCAATAACAGCCATTTTTAATCATGGGTTAGTTTTAGGAGAACCCTTGCGCATTAGTTTCAAGCGGAAATCTCAGACTACAAAAAGGGGATATTATATTTCAAAATCAACTAAACTGTTCAAGAAACTGTGTTAAAAATGTAACTTTGTACACTTTTCCCAATTCTCTTTATGAAACGATTTCGGAACCTGTTCTTCATACTTTTATTTATAACAGTTCTCCTTCTCATAAAATTCTTTTTCATTCCCTCGCAGCAAGTTGCTGCACTCAAGCAGGGAGGAACTGTACCTGCTTTGCCGGTGAATGCAGTGATTGTAAAACAATCTACGATTAATCAGGAAATTTACGCAACAGGAAGCGTGCTTGCCAATGAAGAAGTTGATCTCCATCCGGAAGTTTCCGGTAAACTAATTCAGATTCTTTTCAAGGAAGGAAGCAAGGTGAGCAAAGGTGAGTTGCTGATAAAAATAAATGATGCCGATGTGCAGGCGCAACTTCACAAGAATGATCTTGACAAAAAGCTGGCTGACGACCGTGTGAAGAGGAACGAGAAACTTTTAGAGATAAAAGGAATCAGCGAGGAAGAATACGATGCGCTGCAAAACTCAGTCGCATCGTTGAATGCTGATCGTGATGTACTGATGGCACAAATTGCGAAGACAGAAATCCGCGCGCCTTTTAATGGATTGATCGGGTTGAAAACCGTGAGCGAGGGAAGCTATGTTACTCCACAAACGATGATTGCATCGCTTCAGCAAATTGATCCTGTAAAAATTGATTTCTCCATTCCTGAAAAATATTCTTCGATGGTGAAGAAAGGCGATGAAGTTGTTTTCACAGTGGGAAGCAGCACGAAAGAATTCAAAGGAAATATTTATGCGATAGAACCTAAAGTGGATGATGTGACACGCACGGTTCAGATTCGTGCGCTTTGTCCGAACGCAAATTCAGAAGTGTTGCCGGGTGCATTTGCGAGAATCAATTTACATCTGGGGCGGGAAAATAATGCGCTGATGATTCCGACAGAAAGTATTGTTCCTATTCTTAAAGGCAAGCAGGTTTATGCTTATCGGAATGGGAAGGCAGAAGCGGTAACGGTCGAATCCGGAATACGCAATGATTCAACAATTCAGATTACAAAAGGATTGAATGAAAATGATACAATCATTACTACGGGCGCTATATCTCTTCGCCAGGGCGCTGTTGTTAAACTGAGTTCCATTAAATGAATCTCTCCTCCGTCAGCATTAACCGCCCTGTGTTAGCGATCGTAATGTCGCTCATCATAATTTTATTTGGTGGCATCGGATACACTTTTTTGGGAGTACGCGAGTTTCCTTCCATTGATCCGCCTGTCATTACTGTCCGTACTAATTATACCGGTGCCAGTGCCGATGTAATAGAATCACAGATCACCGAGCCGCTTGAAAAAGCAATCAATGGTATTGCAGGTGTGCGTACCATTTCTTCAGCAAGCAATCTTGGTTCAAGCACTATTACGGTAGAGTTTAATCTCGATGCTGATCTTGAAGCTGCCGCGAATGATGTGCGGGATAAAGTATCGCAGGCAGTGCGCCAGCTTCCGCAGGATATTGATGGATTACCCATCGTTACAAAGAGCGATGCAAATTCTGATGCGATTATTTCACTCACACTTCAAAGTGAAACGAGAAATCAGCTTGAGCTAAGTGATTATGCGGAGAATGTAATTGCAGAGCGTTTACAAACAATTCCCGGTGTAAGTACAATTCAGATTTGGGGGCAGAAAAAATATGCCATGCGCTTGTGGCTCGATCCTGCTAAGATGGCTGCCTTCCGTTTGACACCGCTTGACGTAAAGAATGCGCTTGATCGGGAAAGTGTGGAGTTGCCTGCAGGAAAAATTGAAGGCAATACAACAGAGCTGGTCGTAAAAACTGCCGGGCGGTTATTGAACGAAGATGATTTCAATAATCTTATCCTCACAAATTCCGGTGACAAAACTGTTCATCTATTTGATGTAGGCTATGCTGTGCTTGGTCCTGAAGTGGAAGAAACAAATCTCAAAAACAATGGCGTGCCGATGATCGGTTGCGGTGTGGTTCCTCAACCGGGCGCAAACTATATTGACATAGCTGATGAATTTCACAAACGGGTTGACCAGATAGAGAAGGAGCTTCCGAAGGACATGAAGCTCGGAATGGCTCTTGATAATACCAAGTTTGTGAAACGATCCATTAGTGAAGTAAAGGAAACACTGCTCATCGCTATCATTCTCGTTATTCTTATTATCTATCTTTTCTTCCGTGACTGGCTCATTGCACTCCGTCCGCTTATTGATATTCCGGTCTCACTCATAGGTGCATTTTTCATTATGTACCTAATGGGATTCTCCATCAACGTGCTTACGCTGCTTGCCATTGTCCTTGCAACAGGATTGGTTGTTGATGATGGAATTGTGGTGACAGAAAATATTTTCAAGAAAGTAGAAAAGGGAATGAATCCTGTGCAGGCCGCTCATGAAGGCACGAAAGAAATTTTCTTTGTGGTGGTTTCAACTTCGATCACGCTTGCTGCCGTATTCATGCCCGTAATTTTCCTTCAGGGTTTTGTGGGAAGATTGTTCCGCGAATTCGGTGTAGTCCTTGCAGGCGCAGTGTTGATCTCTGCATTTGTTTCGCTTACGCTTACACCAATGCTGAATGCCCACTTACTGAGAAGCAACCGAAAACACAGCCGCTTTTATGAAATGACAGAGCCGTTCTTCGAGCGCCTCATGAGTGGTTACAAAAATTCTCTTGCAAACTTTATGAAACGCAGATGGCTCGGCTGGGGAATTCTTGCTGCATCAGTAGTTTTAATTTTCGGCATCGGTTCACTGCTGCAAAGTGAGCTCTCTCCTTTGGAAGATCGCAGCTGGTTCCGCATCATCTCTACTACTCCAGAAGGTACATCGTACGAATCCATGGATAGATACATCGATAAAATGGCTGCAATGATAAAGGATTCAGTGCCTGAGAATAGAATTGTACTCACCGTTACTGCACCGAACTTTGCCGGTTCGGGATCAGTGAACACAGGCATGGGACGAATCATGCTTACCGATCCTGATGAGCGAAAGCGAACCCAGCAGCAAATCGTTGATAAAGTTTCTGCAGGACTCAAACAATTTCCCGAGGCAAAAACATTTGCAATTCAGGAGCAATCCATTTCAGCAGGAGGAGGGCCGAAAGGAACATTGCCTGTGCAATATGTTATCCAGGCGCCCAACTTTGAAAAGCTGAAATATGTTCTTCCGAAATTTATGCAAGAGGTAAACAAGGATTCTGTTTTCCAGGGAACAGATGTAAACCTGAAATTTAATCGTCCTGAATTGGAGGTCACCATTGACCGCGACAGGGCGCGCGCGCTTGATGTAAGTGTGATGGATGTGGCGCAAACACTTCAGCTATCACTCAGCGGTTCACGATTCGGCTATTTTCCAATGAATGGAAAACAGTACCAGGTGATCGGGCAGGTTGATCGCGCCAATCGCGATGAGCCGCTTGATCTGAAATCAATTTACGTTCGCAACACAGGAGGCGATCTTGTTCAACTTGACAATGTAGTGAAGGTGGAAGAAGTCAGCAGTCCCCCGCAACTTTATCATTACAACCGTTACATGAGTGCTACAATTTCCGCAGGACTTGCCCCCGGAAGAACTATTGGCGAGGGTATTGACGAAATGAATAAGATTTCGAAAAAATTACTGGATGATTCTTTCTCAACCGCACTCACCGGTTCTTCAAGAGATTTTGCAGAGAGTTCCTCAAATATTTTATTCGCATTCATTCTTGCGCTCGTGCTGATATACCTGGTACTTGCTGCGCAGTTCGAAAGTTTTGTTGATCCGATCATTATCATGCTCACCGTGCCGCTTGCTTTATCGGGCGCACTGTTCTCGTTGTGGTACTTCAATCAAACGCTAAATATTTTTTCGCAGATTGGAATGATCATGCTCATTGGTCTGGTTACAAAAAATGGAATCATGATCGTTGAGTTTGCAAACCAATTAAAAGAGCAAGGGAAAGATAAGATGGAAGCAATATTGGAAGCAGCATCGCTACGCTTGCGCCCGATCCTGATGACAAGCATTGCTACCATGCTTGGCGCATTGCCCATTGCGTTGGCGCTTGGAGCAGGCTCGCACAGCCGAGTGTCCATGGGAATTGTTGTGATTGGAGGATTGCTATTTTCATTAATACTTACTCTCTACGTAATTCCTGCTGTCTATTCTTATTTATCACGAAAGACAAAAAAGCATGTTGCGTAAATATTTTTTCTTCCTGTTCCTGCTTCCGGTGTTTGGGTCAGCACAGGAAAAAATTTCGCTACAAGTTGCGATTGCAACGGCATTGAAAAATAATTACTCGATTCTTGTTTCGAAGAACGATGCAGCGATTGCAAAGAATGATAATACTGTTGGTAGTGCAGGAATGTTGCCTTCTGTTTCAGCTAATGGAGGAATCAGCCAGACAGAAAATAATCTCAAGCAGGATTATACCAACGGAAGCTCGGTTGATCGAAACAATGTCGGTTCAACTTCCGCAAATGCAGGAGTAACTTTAAACTGGACTTTGTTTGACGGACTGAAAATGTTTGCGACTAAAAACAAACTCGAGGAAATTGCCGCAACGGGAGAGTTCAATTACAAAATTGAAATCGAGAATACTGTTGCGCAGATTATTGCTTCCTACTTCGATGTTGTACAACACCAAAAATTAATTGAAGCATTGGATATTGTTATTTCCATTGACAGCGAACGCGTGACACTTGCGCAAACACGGCTTGATGTCGGCTCTGGCTCGCGGCTCGATTTACTGCAGGCAAAAGTTGATTTGAATGAACAACTCTCTGCAAGAATGAAACAACTTGCAACACTGCAAGACAGCAAAGACAATCTCAATTATCTGTTGTCAAGAAAAGCGGGAACGGATTTTTCAGTGAGCGATTCTATTGTGATCAGCTACAAACCTTCTGCTGAAACGTTGCGTAACACCGCACAGCAAAACAATTTTTCCATTCTCGCAGCGCAGCACGATCAGAAAATATCATTGCTCACGATGAAAGAAACAAAGTCACTTCGTTTCCCCGTCATCGATTTTTCTGGCGGTTATAATTATACGCGCAATAAAAGCCAAGCAGGATTTCTTTTGCTGAACCAAAGTGCAGGATACAATTATGGTTTAACCCTTCACTGGAATTTATTTGACGGCTTCAACGTAAACCGTGAAGTAAAGAATGCAAAACTCAGTTACGAGAGCACCGGTTTTCATTTGAAAGATATGCAGCTCCAGGTTTCCACTCAACTTGAAAAAGCATTGCGCGACTTCAGCAACAATCTGAGCATCCTCACCCTCGAGCAGGATAATATTCTACTTGCAAAAGAAAACCTTGATGTAGCATACGAGCGTTTCCGCAGTGGCTTATCCAGTTCTCTCGAACTAAAAAATGCGCAACTCAGTTTTCAAAATGCTGAAACGCGATTGGTGCAGGTGCAGTACGCGACTAAAATTTCTGAAACAGAGTTAATGCGGTTGAATGGGGAGTTGGTGAGATAGAAACATAATCTAAAGAATATGCCTCACATCAAACATTTATCAAAAGATAAACTCCTGAAGAAAGCCATCGCCAAAACAGGTCGCCTTGAATTGAAGAAGCGGAAAAATATTTTTATCCATCTCGTTAAGTCAATCACATCTCAGCAACTCAGTACCAAAGTGGCTGAAGTAATTTACAAACGCTTTCTTGATTTGTTCGGAGGAATAGAACCTACGCCTCAACATGTTTTAGAATTAAAACACGAACAGCTTCGTGCCATTGGGTTAAGCAATTCAAAAGTAACCTATGTTCAAAATGTGGCGCGCTTCGCTATTGAAAAAGGATTAGATGTAAAGCACCTCAACAAACTCAATAACGAAGAGATCATCGAATATCTAACCGAAATAAAAGGCGTGGGAAGATGGACGGCTGAAATGATTATGATGTTTGCTCTTGGCCGTGAAGATGTTTTTGCGGTGGACGATCTTGGAATTCAGATGGCAATAAAAAATCTTTATCAGTTAAAAATAAATGACACCAAAAGGTTGAAAAAGAAAATGCTTGCTATTTCTGAATCTTGGTCGCCTTACCGAACCTATGCCTGCATATATTTGTGGAGGTGGAAAGACGCAGCGAAATAATTCAGCCGAGAAATCTTGCTTCCAATTCAGGAGTTGGAATCATACACGAATCTTTCTTCCCGAAAAGTTTGTACCGATACTTTGAAATAAGATTGTAAACGGCATCGCTTATAAAAGAGGGTAAAACATAAAGCATCGCTGATAATTTCCATGCTCCACCAAGTTGCGAAGCAATTCTCAATACCGCTCTTGAACGCAGATAAATTTTCTCATTTTCAATCAGCACAATTGTTTTCAATTCATCCATAGAAAAATCAAACGACTTAAGAATATTTTGCGCAACTTCTGATTGCAGCGAAGCAAACAGGAACCTCCCCTTTTTATCTCTTTCAATTACGAACTGAACAAAGCCATTGCAGAGATTGCAAACGCCATCAAAAAGAATCAGTGAGTGGTTTTGAAAATTATTCATTTAAGCCAGTGCGGGCTCCGGTGTAACTTCTTTTTTCTCTTCAACAAAATATTTCGGATACGCTTGTCTCAGTGGAGCAGAAATAATTTCGTACACTTTATGTTTCAACATTTCAAGATCCTTGTCTGTCATTCCTTTGGTTTCGATTGCTTCATGCACAATAATCCGTGCAATGCCCGGATGCCCCACTCTCCTGTAATAATCATCAGGCACAAGGCGCCAATTGTTTAAGAAGGTAACAGGAACAATCGGAATTTGTTTTTCAATTGCAAGGCGGAATGGTCCGTTTTTAAACCGTCCGAGAAGTGGTCCGTTATGCAGAATGGTTCCTTCCGGAAAAAGATTTATGCTGATTCCTTTGTCGAGATCGGATGCAGCACGCATATAAGCCCTGTGCGATTCCTTAATGCTTTTTCTGTTCACAGGAATATTCATCCGTTCAAAAAACTTTCCGAAGAGCGGAACTTTTCTCAACTCTACTTTACCCATGCTGTGAAAATATACGGGCATAGAAATATAAATAAGCATGATGTCGAGGTAGGAGGTATGATTCGGACAAATCACATACGAACGGTTCTTATCCGGTTTCTTTTTGTAGTCAATTTTGTAAAACAACCCAACCGGATACATAATAAAGTGCGCCCAAACTTTCTTCAATCTGAAAACCTTCGGGAACCATTTATCGCGGCTCAACAGAATTCTGAAGATCGGGTAGAACAGAAAAAACGTTACGATGGCATTGAAAAAAAACAACGAGCGCCAAAGCCATTGAAAGGGGAATAAAATGTATCGGATCATGAATGAGTTAAGCAGCGAAATTACATACTAAATATGAATGCGTGAGGATATGCGAACGCATTCATGCAAGATATACAGCCCAACAATAAACCATTTCAGCAATTCATCATATATTTCTGTCTTCAACTTCCTTAAACCCAACTCACTAAAAAGAATTATTGCGCGTTACTTAAATTTTCTATTTTTGGAAACCTAAATTCAGAAAAATGAACTTAAAAGATATTGAGGCACTCATAAAGTTCGTGCAGAAAACAGGAGTGAGTGAAGTCAGCATCGAGCAAAAAGATCTGAAGATTACCATCAAGACACACCCTTCAGGCACACAGGTAGTGCAAACATCTCTTCCCGTTGCTGTTCCAATTCCTGTTGCTCCGCTTGTACCTGTTGCTGCATCGGCAACAGTACCTGCCGAAGCACCACAGCCAAAAGGATCCGATGAATCAAAGTACATCACCATCAAAAGCCCGATGATCGGAACGTTTTACCGGTCTTCATCGCCTGACAAACCTTTGTTTGTAAACGTTGGCGATGAAATAAAAACAGGCAAAGTGCTTTGCATCATCGAAGCCATGAAGCTTTTCAACGAAATCGAAAGCGAAGTTTCAGGAAAGGTCGTAAAAGTGCTCGTTGACAATTCCACACCTGTTGAATACGACCAACCCTTATTCTTAGTAGATCCAAGCTAAACTAATTAGTGATCTGAAAATTTGAAAATGAATTAATTTGAAGATGAACAGCCGGCTCAGGTTTTATCATCTTTAAATTATCAAATCATCAAATAATCTTATCGGATTTTAATTCTCAAATCGGCACATCTTCAAATTGAATTTATGTTCAACAAAATATTGATCGCCAACCGTGGAGAAATTGCACTGCGCATCATTCGCACGTGCAAGGAGATGAATATAAAAACCGTGGCGGTTTATTCTACTGCCGATAAAGACAGCTTACACGTTCGCTTTGCCGATGAAGCCGTTTGCATCGGTCCTCCACCCAGCCGCGAATCATATCTGAACATGAGCCGCATCATAGCAGCGGCAGAAATTACCAATGCCGATGCCGTACATCCCGGCTACGGTTTCCTCTCCGAAAATTCCAAGTTCAGTTCCGTTTGTGCCGAGCATGGAATAAAATTTATTGGCGCCACTCCCGATCAGATAGACGGCATGGGCGATAAATCAAACGCAAAGGACACCATGAAAAAAGCAGGCGTACCCTGCGTTCCCGGTTCCGAAGGTTTAATTACAGATATTGAACATGCAAAAAAAGATGCCAAAGAAATTGGCTATCCCGTTATCATAAAAGCAACTGCCGGAGGTGGAGGCAGAGGCATGCGCATTGTCTGGAAAGAAGACGAACTGCAAGGTCATTACGATTCCGCAAGCAAGGAAGCCGAAGCCGCATTCGGAAACGGAGCCATGTACATGGAAAAATACATTGAAGAACCCCGCCACATCGAAATACAAATTGCAGGCGATCAATACGGCAAAGCATGCCACCTCAGCGAACGCGATTGCAGCGTGCAGCGCAGGCATCAAAAATTAGTAGAAGAAACCCCATCACCCTTCATGACCAAAGACCTTCGTGAAAAGATGGGCGATGCAGCCATCAAAGCCGCACTTGCCGTTAAGTACGAAGGCGTAGGCACCGTAGAATTTCTCGTGGATAAGCACCGCAACTTCTACTTCATGGAAATGAACACACGCATACAAGTAGAACACCCCATCACCGAAGAAGTAATCAACTACGACCTCGTAAAAGAACAAATCAAACTCGCAGCAGGCGATCACATCTCCGGAAAAAATTATTTCCCGCAAATGCACGCCATCGAGTGCCGCATCAATGCCGAAGACCCATACAACAATTTCCGTCCCGCCCCCGGCCGCATCACCACCCTGCACGTACCCGGAGGACATGGCGTGCGCGTGGACTCGCACATCTATGCCGGCTACCTCATCCCGCCCAACTACGATTCCATGATCGCCAAACTAATCACCATCGCCCAAACCCGCGAAGAAGCCATCAACACCATGGAACGCGCCCTCAGCGAATTCGTAGTCGAAGGCGTAAAAACCACCATCCCATTCCATCAGCAACTAATGAAACACCCCGACTTTCGCAAAGGCAACTACACCACCAAGTTTATGGAAGGATTCAGAATGGAGCCGGAGTAGAGAAAAATATTTTTAGATTTATTCTACGACTTGTCTGCCGTAACTTTAGTGTAGGCAGAAACTTTAGGCACCTATTCTAAATCTTCAGCGACAGCGTGCGAAGTAGGAAAAAGATTCTGTCTCTTTTCAATCCAACACCCTTCCCGGTTTCCGTTACAAGTTACTTTCAACCTCTCAAAAAATTTTATTTACTTACTTCTTTTATTTTTTTTTGATTAAGGCGTTCATGATTACTCATTCTTATTTTTTATATTTTGGTATTCGTGATTGCTTCGCAGTTCGCTGTGCTTGATTCATTAACCGATACTGTATTCCGAACCTCAACCGAAATATTTTTTTGTTTGAAGATAACTTCCCAATTCCGATGTTATACATAAGCCATAGCTCATATGCAATACCGCGGGTCGCCTTCAAGGATTTCCTGTTCAAGCTTAGGTGCTTCATCGGCCTTCCATAAACGTGTGCGATGAATAACACGGTAGAGTAATGGACCACCATCAGGACGCTCACTGCGTTCAAGGGGCCGCGGTATACATACGAACTCTGTCGAAAGCTGATCGGAAGTGGCGGTTACTAAACCATAGCCGTGCCCACCGAAATCAACCAATGACAAATGCGGTGCAACGTCCGGATTACGCACGGCACGGGCTTGCTCCATGTCTCCGGTCTCTCTTAATTTCAGAGTCGATTGCACTCCATGCAAAGCGGTAACGTTCATAGAAGGGATCACCGTACCATCGGGTTGATCGATCAGGTGCAGAACACGTTTCGGATGGTCTTTTTTCATGGTTACTTCTAATACTTCAAAAAGAGTCTGCTGCGAGATAGAACCGGTAACGAATTCCACTCCGAGCGGTTCGTATTTCTTTGGCGGCAGCGCCTTAGAAACTAAGCCGGCATGAAATGCATGACGGTCTCCTCCAACAACACAAAATCCTGTTACCTTCTGATCTCGTATGAAATCAAATATGATGTCTTTATCCCGAAGGAATCGGTTGTCTATTACAGCATACCCAGCATCTTTAGGCCACGTGCTGCCTAATTCTCCCGGTAAGTTCTGATAATCGCTGCGCACCTCTATGGTGCCAAAACCGTGTCCCCATATTTTCCAGCGTGCAGTGCAAGCTCCGAGTTGTTCTAAGAACCATTGTCTTTGTTCGCTGCCCAAATAAGTTTGTGCATGAACATCTTTTGTCGGATTCGGAATATCCTTACCGTTAAAACGAATGGTAGCTGGCGGGTTGTCGTTGTTATAATGACGACCATAATTCATAATTTCAAAAGGTATTTGTGCATCCACCCTGGGGTACTCCGGAACACTAAAATCATCAGTCGACATATCAGGAGAACGGAATGACCAATTATCAGTTAGCAGCAAATCGACATTCTTTCCCCAACGCAGTACGCGCTGAATCTTCAGGCTGTGAATCGCCAGCAGGTTGTTTGGCTCTTCTGAAAGTCCGTCATCGTTGAATGTCTCCATCGGTGTATCCACCACTTTCGGTGGAATGAATTGTTCGAGCTTCGGATTTCCTGGTTGTTGCACCATTGCAGGCATGAACTCCCACCAGGCTTGGTTGGCAGAAACTTTCTGGTTTTGTGCAGGAGCGTTGTAGCCGCCTCCTGCCACATACTCACTTTGGTAGCCTGCCCAGGCAAATTCGTGATTGTCCCAAATACAGACAAATGGCCAACGGGCACGTGCATCCTGCAAATCGGGATCTTCAAGATATGCACGGTAGAGTGTACGGTAATCCTCGAGCGTAACCGGCAGATGAAAATTGCTAACCTTTCGACCTTGCGGAAACTTATACAGATCTCTGATCCTGCGGCCACGGTTTCCGTTCGGATTATCTTCCGCATACCAGGTTACTTCGTAAATAAAATCGCCCAGGTGCAATACAAAGTTTAGTTGTTGCTCTTTTGACTTTGCCTCATCTTCAAAGATCATTTTCCGGTAAGCATTCAGTCCGGCTTCGTTAGGGCATTGGCAACATACAAAAGTAAATCGAACGGGTGTTTCCGAATTGTCGTTGGGTGCTGTCATAGTTCGACCTATACGGCTGGCGAAACCATGATCATCAATGAAACGATACCAATACTCACGGTTGGGTTCAAGATCTTTAGCCAGGAAACGACAGGTCCAATCTGAATCAGTACTGATATTCGCAGTACCGCCTGCCTGGATTTTTTTGAATTCAGGTGTCGTTGAAATTTCAACCACCAGCTTTTTAGCAGCACTATCCTTTACAGGCGGGCGTCTCGTCCACAAGATTACACTCTTGGCAGTCGGGTCGCCTGATGCTACACCTTGCGGAAAGAGGTCTCTGCGCTCAACGGCCAGCGTGGGAAGTTTGTTTGCCCAACCTTTTTTTGTCGCGATAGCGAAGCCAATCAGTAAGGAAGATTGTAAGAATTTTCTGCGGGTTAAATCCATAACATTTCAGTTTATACTGTTTATACTATTTATTCAGAATTCTTTTTTCTTTATGCTCAAAACAACCGGAAGCATCTGCCAAATCTTTAGTTGCCTGCGTACAACGTCCGCACGATTGACGAAATAATTTTTACCAGGCATAAAAAACAAGAAGAGAAAAAAAATATTTCCGTCAATCCGCTTGTTGTCGTTTTCAAAATAAAATGATTTTATAACTCTCTCTGCCATGAGGCAAAATAATGGCATAAACACGAACACAAACGTTAACAGTAAGCTAATTAACTATTCGGTTATCTAAAACCTGAGAAAGAGAACAAGGAAAAGACACTACTCATTTCAAATCACCACCCTTCCCGCCCTCATCCCAAAGCCGCGTCTCTCCTTGTCGCTGTCATGCCGAACTCGTTTCGGCATCCCTCTCTTCTAAGTCACTACTTCATGGGCGGGGCTTTTCCTTTCGGTCGGGTTTAGCTTACTCAGTCCTCGCTTCGTAGCAACTGTTTCAAGCGGCCAAAATCACTCGTGTGTCAGCGCCCTTTAGGGCAACGGGTGCGCGCAGGCATTTTATCACAACCATTCTTAGCAGCCAAAAAAAGTCCATCTCGTTCGTAACCTCGAAAAACTTCAAACTTCTTAGAGGTTTTGTTTCAATGATGAATAATCACCTTTGAGTGTTGCACACTTTTTCCGTTTGAAGCAGCAATAATATAAATGCCGTCAGGGAATTCTGAAACGTCAATCCGAACATCTTGATTCGAAATTTCCTTGCTCTGCTTCACATCCATTTTTTCTCCAAGCACATTGTAAAATTCAATGTTGCTAATGTGATCCCTGATCTGAACAGTTAGCTGTTTGTCTGTAGGATTCGGATAGCAGGCAAACCACTTTGCATTTTCATTTTCGACAATGCCAATATGAGTATTGGAACCGTAATAAATCTGCACCCCCCCGCTGTATAGTCCTACAAGCATATCCATAAGGCCGTCATTATTGATATCACCACCGCTCACCCAAAGATTCAGTCCGACAGAGCGAATTCCCAATTCACCGCTTGCTACAGTATCTATTCTGGTAAAAGTTCCATTCAGGTTGTTGTCAATGTTGTCGTAATAATAAATATCACCATTCATGTTTGCAGTTAGCATCTGATGCGTGCCGTTGAAAGTAAAAACATAAGGAACAGAATAACCGTTGTAAAAACCACCCTCTGCAAGTTGTATTTCTCCGAGCGTATCAAGAGTAGGGGTGGAGGAGATAGATGCATTTGCAGGTGAACCGTTGTTGTGGTAATAATTGAATGTGCCTGGGTGCATTCCAATCACAAGGTCAAGAAGGCCATCATTATCCAAGTCAACCAATTGCGGAGTTGCATTATTGCCTACATCAATGCCCATGTATTGAGGAACTGTGAGCAGGAAACTTGCAGCATTTCCTGCACCTCCTGAGTTATTAAAATAATGAACATAACCTGCAAAATCACCGATAAGCATATCCTGATCACCATCACCATCAAGATCACCAAAGGTAGCAGCAATCGGGAAAGGGATATTATAATTACTTAATGTAGCGTAATCTTCGTCTATCAATTGAAACGAAGGGGAAGTTGAAGTGCCGATATTCTTATAAAGAGACAGACGGCTCACAATGCTGCCTACGGAAGATGAATACACACCATGCGCAACTACGATGTCCATAAGCCCGTCACCATCATAATCAAAAAAGACCGGGCAAGCACCCTCGCCCGTTTCAAGCATTTCGTTTTGGAGGAAATCATTTTTCTGAAGTGAAAAAATAGGAGCCGCATCAGTATTAGTATTTTTGTAATACCATACACCCTGCCTGTCCTCAAACTGCCCTGCCGAAGCAAGCAAATCTCTTTTGCCGTCATTATCAACATCAATGTAAGCATTGTGTACAAACTCAAAAACATTTACCGGTGAATCATAGGACGGGAATGCACTGTCAGAAGAATCCATTTCGGCATTCTGCGGAGTACCTCCGTTATGCACCATCAGCGTATTGGGATAGGTCTCGTCTCCGATGAGCAGTTCTTTTGCACCATCGCCATCTATATCGAGAGCACAAATAGTTGTAAGATCCTTTTCCCGTTCTACGGTTTCATTCCCCCCGGTGTTTGAAGCGATCGGTGCCGGTGTACCGCATGGTGCATCATGAAAAGAATTTACGGTATTGGATCCCACAGACAGCGCAAAGTTGCCCCAGCATTTGTCATCGAAAACAAAATGCAGCGAGTCGCATGTATTATACAAATCCATTGAAAGATTTTTATGGTAAGCGAACTTGCCGTCACTGGGATTATTAGAGGTGATGATGTCCAAGTCACCGTCATTGTCAACATCAGAGAAAGTCGGTATATTAATTGAAGTCGCATAAATATTAATCGGTGCCGGTCCACTCCAGTCCTCAAGCAATTCTTCCGAAACTTTTGTAAACTGTAGTCCAGTTGGTATGGTAAAATCATTACGCCACACCTCAATTCCGTTTCGCAAAGAATCAAGCGCAAAAAAATCTTCCTTGCCATCGCAGTTATAGTCGTAGCACATGCCCCAGCCATCTGCTATAACCTTCGGAAACCTCGATACATATTCAGGTGCATAATGATAAGCATGAATACCCGCTGAACCGTCATTCAGGAATGTACAAACGCGGTTGTTGGATTTGTCATACATATAAAGGTCTTTCAGCCCGTCACCATTAAGATCAATAGCGCTCCATATCGGAGAGTTAATTCCGCCTGCCCATGCATTCTGTTGAAGGTTGCCACTCATATCTCTCAGTGGTATCGAAGTTGCAGGAGAAAAGTAGAGCTGCTGTGCGTTTGCAATTACTGCAGAGAAAAAAATCAAAATGTAAAGAAGAAATTTTTTCATCCTGTAAAAGTATGGAAAAACAAGTTCTAAAAATCGCTCGAGCGCAGCGAGATGCCGCAGGCAAGATTTTTAAACAGCGTGGGCGGCATCACGAAGCCATGTGGCTTGAGCAATAAACTTTTTTCTTTTTCGTATCAATTTGTGCAATTCGAAGCAACATCTTTTTCCCTTCAGAACAACCCAATCTCCCCTGCGAACTCCCCAATCTCTAAATAGAAATGCCCAATCCCTATTTAGCACGAGCCAATCTCCCCTTCGAACGAACCAATCTCCGGTTAGAACGAACCAATCTCCGGTTAGAACGAACCAATCTGTCCTTAGAACTCGCCAATCTGTCCTTAGAACTTGCCAATCTGTCCTTAGAACGAACCAATCTGCGCTTAGAACGAACCATTTTTCCGTTAGAACAAATAAAAATTCTGTAAGAAATTTTATCTCCGCGTAAACTAACTCTTCTTTTTTCGCGCAAAATTCCAATTCACAAATTCGAACCCTCATTTTTTCAAAAATAAATTCTGAAAGATTTTAAATCAGTTCGGAAAACAAAGCACACCCCCAACTGCGTTCCACCAGATAACTATAAAATAATACTCACATTTAATAAAAACGATTATGAAAAAATTAAAATTCAATTTAATGATTCTCCAAATGCTCAAAAGAATTGTAGCATTTGCACTAAACACCGCCAACGTAGCAGTAACTAATAGTATTGCGCAGTTGAAATCAGGCATCACAAGTTTGCAATCTAAAATCGCAATCCTCGATGATCTCTATGCACAATATTCCGCAGTTACAGATGGCGTAACCAAGCAGCGCACAGATGCACGCACCGCATTGGCAACAACAAGTTTCAGCATCATGTCATCCGTGTACTCGTATGCCATTGCAAACAATCTGAGCGATCTGGCCACAAACATGAAGTGCTCACTCGGTACACTCTCGCACATGCCCTTTCAGAAATTGTGCAGCAAAATTCAAAACGCAATCAATACCGTCACTCCGCTTCTGCCAAGCTTAAGTGGCTACGGCATCACCTCACTTTCCACATGGCAGTCACAGTGGGATACACTCAATTCACTCCTCCCAACTCCTGAAGCAGCAATTATTGCTCACAAAGAAATCGGAGAAAAGATTGACAAAGCAACAAAAGATACAAACGAATTCTTCCGCACCCAGATAGACAAACTCGTAAACAACCTTGTAGGCACCGACTACTTCAATGGTTGGGCACTCAATCGCAAACTGCGCAACACCGGCAATCGCCACACACGCCTCGATGCAATCGTAACCAACGAACTCGGAGAGCCAATCTACAATGTAAACGTTACAGTAAACTCGTTCGGTAAAGACGGAAAAACATTCGAAGCCGTTTCTTCAGAAACCGATATAGACGGACTATGCGAAGTAAGCACCTTCGAACCTGGCATCCGTTCAGTAACACTTTCAGGAGATTCAATCACATCAAAAACAGTTGAAGGCATCTTTTTCGAACGCGGCAAAGCCACCATCATGACTTTCGTATGCGCTCCATCCTTCTCAAACATATCTGCTGAGAAAACAGCAACGACTTCAACTACTCAATCAAGCACAACTGCAAATAACTAATTAAGAATTTAGACTGGGATTTTTCATCAAGAGCCGCTTCAGGAAACTGAGGCGGTTTTTGTTTTTAGAAAAAAAGAAAAACATCAAACCAAATCTTTTCAGGCAGGAATTTTTCTCGTTTCAGGTGCTAACTTAGCCGCCTGTTATGATAGACTATACAAATACAGCCATTGAAAAAGTTTCCGTTCACACAGTAGGAAACAAAACCAACGGTGAAGAACTTCGCCTTTCCAAATCGCTGCTTGATACTTCCGATTTGAAGGTTAGAGAACTTCTCTTTAAGTTTTTCCTCGACCCATTTACAACTCCCGAATTTTATTCATTCACTTTCTCCAATGAAGATTTTACGCTGAACCCTGTATTCAATTTTGCCTCTCAGATTTTTGATAACTCAAAAATATTTCACAGAAATTCAGCCAACCTTGCAACCCATCTTTACGAACTTTCAATTCATCCGCAAATAAAATCAGGAGATCTTTTCGTTGCCTTCTTTTCAAACATCAGCATCGAAAATGAATTGATGGATGCCATTGGAATTTTCAAATCAGAAAACAAGCAATCATTTCTGAAGCTGGACAGCAGCAACGAAAATTTCTCCATTCAATATGATGATGGCATCAATATTGAAAAACTTGACAAAGGTTGTTTGATCCTAAACAGCGACAGAGATTCAGGATTCAGAGTCTGTATCATAGACAAATCAAACAAGTCAGTTGAAGCACAATACTGGAAAGATAGTTTTCTGCAACTTAAACCATGCAGTGATGACTATCACCACACGAAAGAGTTCATGAACATAGCGAAAAACTTTGTAACAAAACAACTCACAGAAGAATTTGAAGTAAGCAGAGCCGACCAGATTGATTTGCTTAACCGTTCAGTTGAGTATTTTAAAACCAACGACACATTTGATAAAAAGGATTTTGAGAAACAGGTTTTTCAGGAAGACGGAATAATCAAATCGTTCCGGAATTTTGATGAAACATACAGGGAGAATAACGACATTGAAGCAAATGACAGCTTTGATATTTCCGCGCAAGCAGTAAAAAACCAAGCAAGAGTTTTCAAAAGTGTTTTAAAGCTCGACAAAAACTTTCACATCTACATCCACGGCAACCGCGGGTTAATACAGCAAGGTGTGGAGAAGGACGGAAGAAAATATTACAAGATTTATTTTGAAGAAGAAAAATAAATCAATCCCACTTCATACTGTTCTGTACCCATCAACCTGAGGGAATGGATTTTTCTAATTTTATGCGTAAACCGTAACTTCGAGGTCCCCTTCAATGATTCCTATTGGGCAGAATTTGAATATGTTGATTATACTCAAAATGATTGCCCTGGAGATTGAACCTCATACCTGCAGCCAATACTTTTCTCCATTGAGACATACGGATGATTTGGTTTTTGAAAGGTGATTGCCGTTGTTATACTGATTGCAGTTCAAAAATGCCTTGCTTGTTTTATCGCGTCACACAAAAAAGATTTTTTTTATTTATTTTTGCTCAATCAAAATAAATGATCGCAATTAAAATTTAAAAAAAATATGAAAAAGAACAAATCCGCTTCAACCGAGCCAAAGAAAACCAATCGGGAAATTGCCGGCTTGTTAGGATCGGTAAAGCTAGTGAAGCAAATCTGTTACAAAGCACAAAGAAAAAATACCCTTATTGTTAAAGGTAAGATAGAGGAAGAATATCACGATAAAAAAAATTATTCGGTATCCTATAACGAAAAGGGCAATAAAACGGAAGAGCACTTCTTCTACACGGGTGGCTGGTTTAATAAAAAAAGCTATAACCAACAGGAATTGCCGGTAGAGGAGACAAATTATTACCTCGGGGGAGCGGTGATGAACAGAATAACCAGACAATATGACCTGCAAGGGCATTTGCTGGAAGAAATCCAATATGATACCAGTGGGAATGCTTCCCATAAAATCATCAGTAAATTCGATGACGCAGGAAACATGATTGATCATTACACCACTAATGCAGAAGGGATAATAGCAAGCAGAACCACCTCGAAGTATGATGCTAAAGGGCGCATTCTTGAAAACATCACCTATGATGCAAAAGGAGAAACCAACAAAAATATCTGGCAATACGATGACCAGGGCGGTATAATTGATGTTTGCGCCTATATTGCCGGCAGCTTAATCAGCAGATATACTCAATATTTCAAATACAATAAAGAAGGCATTAAATATGAACACAGCACTGAACATTTTATTGCAGCGAAAAACGAAACCAGAAAGTCAGTATTCAAATGCAACGACCATGGTGACCCAATTGAAGCGCATCATTATAATCCTGATGGAAGCTTGGCTGAAAGCCGCATGTTCGAATATCAATACGATGAGCACGGAAATAAAATAATAGAGGCCGATGATGACGAAGAAGAAAAACTGAAATCAGAAACGGAAGAATGTGAAAATGACTCGCACGGCAACTGGATTAAGAAAACCACTTATTATGGATCATCCGATGCGGCATGGAAAAAAATTCCTGTGAATCTTTATTTTCGTGAACTAACTTATTGGGGGGAAGAATCTCCAGATGAGAATTCAATAGAACACTTTTTCGCAGATATAAAATCAGCGCATGATGAAAACGAAAAAAATGAGGGCAACCATACAAACCCTATGGAAGAATTATCACCCGAGCAGCTCCGGTGGATGGCAGAAGTAAGTAATTCAAACGATCCTTTTCCCATCTTCCGCTATTATGCTCTCACGAATGAAGAAATGCCTTCATTGCTTAGTTATACAGGCCCTTATATTGAAGCCCTCGCCCTGCTGGATGAACTTAAAGAAAACTTAAATGCGCAGATGCTTTATTCTTACTATTCCATCTGGAATCAGCAGGACGAAACCTTGGCCCGCTACATACTCAGTTTTCCTGACCATCCGGGATTCCTCCTTCATGCCATTCAAATCAGTTCGCAAATTGCAGATGAATTTGAAGTACCCGCTTTCATGAACAGAAATAACGACTATTCTGGGTCCGATTATGTTTATTTCAGCCAACTACAGCTCCTTCGCCCCAGTGATGTTTCTGGCAAGCTGGAGGAGTATGGAGATGAAGATGAATTTGCAAGAGAATTAAATGATTATATAAACAAATGCTCGCTGAAGAAAAAACCCGACAAGCCCGTTATCAATATGATCGAAGTTGCAGGCAACGGGTTTTCAGTGGTTGAGCATGCAGTGGATGATAATTTTGAAATCAAAGACCTTGATGTAAATTATGGTTATGGCTTTGCGAAGTTTCATAATGAACTGATGCAGCGTTTTAATACAAGCACGAAAGGGTTGGTGCTCTTTCACGGACAACCGGGCACAGGCAAAACCTATTACATCCGCCATCTGCTACGCAAAATGGCTTCCAGTAAAAAGGTGGTTATTTATATGCCACCGAATATGGTCGACCATTTAGTAGATCCTGGCTTCATGACTTTTCTTTCAGGAGAAATACGTGATTGGTCGGCAAATGGAAATTTTTGCGTGCTTCTTATTGAAGATGCTGAGCCATTGCTTGCTAAGAGGCAAGAGGGTGTACGCATACAAGGTGTTACCAACTTGTTGAACATGACGGATGGGCTTTTAAACGACATGCTTAACCTGCAAATCATCTGCACTTTTAATGTGGATTTGAGAAAATTAGACAGCGCCCTCCTCCGCCCGGGTCGCCTAATTGCACGCAAAGAGTTCAAGGCGCTTTCACAATTAGATGCTAACCTTCTCGCCCAACGACTCGGGATTAAACATCATTTCAAAGCCCCAGCCACTTTAGGCGAAATCTATTCCTTCGGGAAAAATAAAAATACACTCATTCATGATGTAGAACCCGAGAAAGGAGCTTCAACTCAAATTGATGATCTATTATAAATCGAATCGTCTTTAAAATTATTTACATTCAGTGAGGCAAGAAAAACACTGGGTGATTAGGGAAAACTTGTCAAACCTTATTCGTTGACAATGGGTAGGGAAACACTCTTGTGTTTCCTCAACTCCTTCACTTTTCCAATGGGCTTTAGAAAGTTTTGCGAAATTGTAAACAAATCTACTCTTCCACCAAGTCCTATTGATGGTGCTTTACTGACAAAATCATATCCGGCAAAAATGGAGAAGTTACCAAAACCTACAAATCCCCCTGTAAAAAAACTAGCCAGTTTATTTAAGCTGAAATCATTTTGAAGTCCCACATCTGCTACCAACCCAAAAAATAATTTCGGGTCAATTGTTATTTTATCATTTTCGTTAAAGATAAAATCGCCCGTAAACCAGGTATATCCATACCCAATGCTGATAGTTGGGGTAACTTCGTATTTCCCGTCTTTGTATTCTATTTTGCTGAAAGAAAGAGGAATGGTTGGAGAACCCAATAGTCTAGCTACGTACACGGTATTATAATAAACCGTATCCGGCCACTTATTGAAGCTGTCTTCCGCGGTTGTAGGTGCTATAGAATCAGGGAAAGTATAACCCCTCTTAAATAAAAATTGAACTATTGGGCTTTTTCCCTCCTGAGGGTTCCCCGCGCGTGCAGCTAGTATCATAAAAACTAAAACTGAGAGCAGAGATAAGATTTTCTTCATGAAAAATCTTTGGCTAGCAAATGTGTGGAAGAAATAAAAAAATATTTATTTTTTCACATCATTTTTCACATCGCGGGCTTTTTTTTTAGTATCCCTCGCAATAATTTTCGCAACCCTCTTTGTTTTATGCGCGCCTCCTTTTGTGGTTTTGCGCACCCCACGCCCTACCTGTTTAGCACCTGATTTTATTTCCTTTGCCCCTTCTTTCATTTCAGTTTTTTCTTTTGAATCCGGGCGCACCTTTACGTTATCCTGACTATATGCTATCCGAAATGGAAACACAAGAGCGGAAATGAATAAACCAGCTAATCCAATTTTTAATATGTTTTTCATAATTTTTTTAATAAGAATTATTAAAAAAATGTGCCATTATACTATGAAACTGTTTGGAAGTGGTAGTTGTCAAACACTATCTGCCTGTTACCTTGCCAAAACGATATTGGGTTACGCGAAAAAAGTGAAATCGGATTTAATGGTTAAAATTGGCGATGAGGATAAATAAAATATTACCGAATTTTTTACAGGATAAATATCTAAGCAAATTGGGCAAATTGTGAATCATTTGCCTATCCCGTGTTGAGCATTCACTTCATTTTTACCTCCTTTTTTAAAATGGTTTAGATATTAATTTGTTATTTCTATAATTCAATAGAAAAAAGGCATACCCATTTAGAAAACAACGCAAATTCGGCATTTTTGAGCATGCATTTGCGAGGCATTTATTTCGCAATCTGTGGTAAAGGAGTTGTAAATGAGAAAATTTTGACGTTTTTACTAACAAAGAATGCGACTCCCCTGTAAAGCATGAAGTCTCTATAGCAAAGGATGAAATTTAAGAATTTACAAAATCTTATATTAAGCGAACAAAAAGGTTTCTCTAGTGAAATTACTATATTTGTTAGCCCAACGGGTTATTTCTCCAGTTCCCTGATTACTTTTATGGGAGATGTTCCTGCTTTTTTTACGGCTTTTTTTAGTTCTTCAGGAGAACAGCCGAGTAGCTTCGACCAATAAATGACTTCCTTTTCCTCATGAATATTGATTACCCTGCGGTCAGTAAATTTTTGATTTTGAATCTTACTTTTCATTTGGTATGCAATAGAAAATACATACCATTTGTTTAGAAGCTCAAAAATCATCCAAATAACCCTGTGACTTCCTTTTAATTACAAACATAAACCCAAGTGCAAGCACTACTGCGCACGTAAGGGTATATACGAAAATATCTATGAAAATAAAAAAAATGGCATCAATTATTTTCTAAAAAGTGGACTTCCACCAAGAGTATTCTTGTAAAAATATTTTCGTTGTCATTTGCGGAATTGCTGTTTGCTATACAAGCCAACAATTTCTCCGGTCGCAATAATGTGATCATGCATTTCATCCATCACCGTTTTTATACTCACTCCTGCTTTCAGATTTAGCATCACATCAAGCGCATACACTTTGAAATGATAATGATGTTCCCCTGTTGGTGGGCAAGGACCCGTGTACTTTGGTTCACCCTTGCCATTCGCACCTTCAATACCTGGCGAAGTGTTTTCGTTAATTGATCCACCCGGCTGTATGTTAAACATCACCCAGTGATCAAAACCGCCATTAGGAGCATCAGGATCATCCATGATCAAAACCATAGAAACAGCTTCATTCGGAATTTTTGTAATTGTAATTGCGGGACTAATATTTTCCCCTTCACAGGTAAATTTTTCAGGAATCATTTTCCCTTCCTGAAAATCGGGGCTTGTGATGGTGAGTGTAGATTGAATAAATGTGGTTAGAATAATGATGAATAGATTCATTCGTTGGTTTTATCTAGGAAGATAAAGAACCATGCCTCCTGAAAACATTTTTTACTTTGGAGCAGAATTTATTTGAAATGGACTAAAGAATGGCTTCCTATAATTTCATTCGGCACGGTTTTTAGATGTGGAATTTTTTCTGCAAGAATTTTTATTTCTGATAAAATATTTTCCTGTTGATTAGGTACATGTTATTTTTGCGTTACCAACCAAAATTCCTAAAACTATGATTGCTACTACGATTGAACCATTGCATAGAACGGTACCTGATTTCACACCTGAAAAAGGATTTCCACGTTCTTATTTTCAGGCACGACTATATAGAAAAAGTAAAAATGAAGATGTCGAAAGATATATTCTCATGCTTTCTCTACTCTCGTCAATGAAGTCAGTCCATATTATTCTTGCTGATGATGATGAGGACGATCGCGCAATGTTTGAAGAAGTGATTACAGAAGTCCATCCGAAAGTAAACTTTCAATCTGCACAGGATGGAGAGCAATTGATGCAGTTGCTTGGAGAAGAAGGCGGGCTGTTACCGGATTTAATTTTTCTCGATCTCAACATGCCTGTGAAAAACGGTAAAGAATGTCTTGAAGAAATCCGAAGCAATGAAAAACTCAGAAATATTCCGGTAATTATTTATTCTACATCATCCAGTTCGAAAGACATTGATGAAACATTCGACAAAGGCGCCAATCTCTACATACGCAAGCCAACTTCATTTAAGGAGCTTATTGCTCTTGCAAAAAAAGTATTTCAATTAAACTGGAAAGAATACATACCCAAATCATCGAAAGTAAAATTTGTACTCAGTGCAAAATAAAAAATGACAGTTAAAGATTCCATGACAGCAGAAGCCAATATAAAGTCGAAGGGAGATAAGGAGAATCTGATTTTTAAACACCTCCCTGCGTACGCTTCTTTTCTTTTGAATAATCATCTCGAAGATTTTGCAAGAGAGCTGTTGAAAATTTCACGTGAAGAAAATGTTCCCATCTTAAAATATTTCGAGTCCTATCGTGAAGAGCAGTTGATCGAAATGGGAAAAGAATCCAATCGAGAGCTTCTCTCTATGGCATCTGAAAACAAGTTGATGGAAGCAATTGAAAATTCCGCCAAGCTTTGGAAAGAAAACCGAATCCCCTTACTTGAGCGCGAACAGGTGTTGGCAGAAGATATCACCATCGTTTCATTAGTGCGGAGAAAAACATTCCGCAAATTTCTCAGTTTATACACAACGGATCTTATACTCTTCTCCAACATTATGGAGGAGGTAGATCTTTTCATTGCTGCCAGCGAAACAAAATCATTCAACGCCTATCTCGAAATTCAAAAAGAGAAATTGAGTGAAGCAAACAATGTGTTGGCATTGCGCGAAGAGCAACTCCTCGAAGCGCAGGAACTTGCAAACATGGGCAGCTTCGTGTGGGATCTTTTAGGAAAACATACTTCGTTCACACGGCAGGTTTCAGAAATTTTCGGTATCGAGCGCTTCAGCAACTTTAATTCATTTATGGAGTTTGTACATCCCGATGATATTGAACGCCTGAAGCAATCTATTGATCGCGCACTGAAAGGTAATGGCATATACGAATGTGAATACCGCTTTGTAAAAGATGACAAAACAAAAATTATATGGAGCCGTGGCAAAGTAGAATTTGCTGACGGTAAAGCAACCATGATGAAAGGAACCATTATGGACATTACGCATCGTCATCAGCTTGTAGAAAATTTGAAAGCAAGTGAGCTACGGTATCACAACATGGTGGAGGAAATTCAGGACTACGCCATCATTGGTCTTGATAAGAGTGGAGTAATTTTGAACTGGAACAAAGGAGCTGAGAAAATAAAAGGATACAAAGCGGAGGAAATTATCGGAAAAAATTTTCGTGCATTTTATTCGGAAGAAGACAGGAAAAAAAATATTCCTGAAAAGTTGCTTACACAGGCAGAACGTACGGGCAGAGCTGCCATGGAAGGTTGGCGCATACGAAAGGATGGAACAAAATTCTGGGGAAGTATTGTTATCACTGCGCTTCATGACGAAGAGAAAAACTTAATTGGTTTTTCCAAAGTAACCCGCGACCTCACCGAACGCAAGTTGGCTGAAGACCGTGCCAAAGAATACACCCTCAACCTTGAAGGGAAAAATGAAGAGCTCGAGCACGTGAATAAAGAGCTTGAGTCATTCAATTACGTTGCAAGTCATGACTTGCAGGAACCGCTTCGAAAAATTCAAACCTATTGTAGTCGCCTCCTCGAAAAAGAAACCACAAATCTTTCCGAATCAGCAAAGGAATTTCTCGAAAAAATAAATGCGGCATCCGCGCGCATGCAGAATCTTATTGTGGATCTACTCACCTTTTCTCAAACGGCCGCTCCATCAGAAAACTATCTACCTACGGATCTTAATGAGCTTCTTGCCGAAAGTCAAAACGTTCTTGCGCATTCTATCGAAGAAACTAAAACATCTATTGCATCAGAATCACTGCCGACTGTTAACGTTGTGCCTTTCCAGTTTCAGCAGGTATTTTTAAATCTTCTCAGCAACGCCATCAAGTACCGCAAAGAAGATGTTCCGCCAAAAATCTCCATCACCTCGTCCGTAGTAAACGGGGCCGACTATCTCGCACAGGGCGCATCGCCTTTTAGAAATTATCTCCTGATAACCTTTGCTGATAACGGAATCGGTTTCGAGCAGCAGTATAAAGATAAAGTGTTCGAGCTCTTTCAACGGCTGCATGGCAAAAACCAATATTCGGGCACGGGCATCGGGCTTGCCATCTGTAAAAAAATAATCAGCAACTATAACGGTTTCATTACTGTAGATAGCGAGCCGGCCATTGGCTCACGCTTCCAGGTTTTTCTGCCTGACGAGGCCATCATCCAAAAACAAAACGGAAAAACTCCCTCAGCATAAAACTAACGGCATGTTTTTTTAGATAGAAGAGAGAAATTTATTTAACACCTCTTCTATAAAAGACAATTGACAGCAAAATGAGAGCAACCAGTGGAAATGGGGAATGGCAACTGAGTAATGCAAATGTTTTCTGGGGCGAAATTGCACCATCTGATCATGTAGTTCAGGTGTACGAAAACGATGAAGTTTTTCTCGATCTCCTCGAGGGTTTCGTAGTGGGCGGTTTCAAAGCTGGTGAGAGCGTGGTTATCATAGCCACCGCTGCCCACTTGAGTGCATTGGACGACCGGCTGCTCTTTCACAATCTCGATCTCGAAGTTCTAAAGCTCAATCATCAATACATTGCTCTTGATGTGCACCAAACACTTGCTAAGTTTATGGTAAACCGCTGGCCGGATGAAACCCTCTTCAACAAAGCCGTTGGCAGCATCCTCGAAAAAGCAAAACGCAACCACACTACCGTGCGTGCCTTTAGCGAAATGGTAGCGATCCTTTGGGCGCAGGGCTATGCCGGAGCTACCGTACACCTGGAGCACTTGTGGAATAAGTTTTGTGAAAAGGAGGCGTTCTGTCTTTTCTGTGCGTACCCGAAAAGCGGGTTTACCGACAATACGCAAAACTCCATGATGCACATTTGCGGACAACATTCTAAAATAATTGCCGGCTGGGGAAAACCTGTGGACGGCATTTACTACCAACAGGTAGAAAAGAAGGCAAGCTGATCAATTTTTTTTTGGGGCGGTTTAGAGACTGAAAAAATCTTAAACGAGGATCCTCAACCTTTCAATCCCTTTAATAATCCTATCGGATGCAGTGAAGGATTTCGAAAAGCATACTGGAGAAATACTGCAGCAAGTAAATTTTCTTCTTTACTTACTTATTCCCGTTTCTTAATAATTGCTTTTTTAGAAACTCCAGGTTGCTCCACAGGACCAGTCACTTTTTCAGTTTCTGCACGGGTTAATCCTGTTTCCTGTTCGGTGCCGGCAGGGACAATGAGAGGGTTGGATGGTTTTATTTTTTTGTCCTTCAATTTTTTAGAAAACTTTTCCATGATTCTTCTTTCAGATGTTGTGACTTTATCTATAAAAAATTATGCCCTCTTAAAATGGAAGCATCAGCAAAATCATTATTCTGAAAATCGTTTTTGTTTTCAATGCCCTCAGTTGTGTTCCTAAAGCTTTAATTTGTTTTCAAAATTACACGTAAAATATGCCGACTTTTCCTGAATAAATTTCAGTGCGCCACTACGAGCGTGATAAGGATGCAACCCGCATTCGCGCGCAAAAAGAAAAGAAAGAAAATCCGGAAACTCCTCCTGGAGGAGGCAAATTGCCCGGTAACAAAGGTGTAGTGGAATCTGCTATTTAAACTCCATGCAAGCTCCCTCCCTTGCATAAACCCAACCAGGTTGAGGAACTGGAAAAGCATCAGGAATCAGAAATAAATAGGGGGAGAACAGAATTCTTCTTTATACCTTATTAAAAAAGTGCGACACAAAGTTTTTAATACTTTCTGCCGCACTTTTCATTAAACCAGTCCCCTGTATTACTTTTCGTTTTTACCTGAGCCGGAATTTTTTCCGCCTGCAACCGGGGTACGCGTTTCGCGTCCGGGCATTTTGGTGCCTTCTTCATTATTTGATTTACCGGTTTCTCCTTCTGAGGACGTCTTGGTTTGTTTACCGTCATCTTGTTGCTTTGCAACCTTTGGGTTGTCCGAGCTTTTCTGGTTCTTTTGATTTTCTTTCATTTGATTTATTATTTAAAATGCTACGATATAATCACGTAAAAAATTGTGCCTTTTAATACAAAGAATCACCCTTCCCGCTAACTAATTTTCGTGATCTCAACCTTGCCACCAAGGAATGGTTTCTAAAATGTCTCCTCAATTACAATGTCCCAGCAGTGAATAAATTATTACAAAAATTACAATAGTACCTATCAAGCCACCACCTAATTTTTTTGCACCATAGCCCGCAATAATAGTTCTGAATATATTATTCATATTTCAGCAGCTTTTTTGGTTACATCAGCCGCCATCTTGGGAACTTCAGTGCGCATAGCATTTATTATTTTGTCTGCAGCATCGCAACCCATATCTGCAATCATAGTGCGGATTTTTTTTCCGCCTGGATGAAAAGCAATAAATCCGATTCCTGCTACAGCAGCCCCAATAGCCATTCCTGATAATACTTTTTGATAATTCATAATGTTTAATTTTTAATTGTTAATAAATAAATAGTGATGGAATTAGCATCCCATAATAATTTTTTTTAATAAATCTCCTATGCTTTCTTTTTAAATATCGTGGTGGCGAGAAGCAACCCTACGATCCACAATATCAGAAATACAAAAAAGATTGTTTTAGCAACACCAGCTGCTCCTGCGGCAATCCCGGTAAATCCGAAGATGGCGGCAATAATTGAAATGACGAAGAAAATTGCGGTCCATTTTAGCATAATAGTTAGTTTTTAATTGTTTTATAAGTAAGAATAAAAGTTCGTGCCAGCGTTATTCAAACGATTATTCAATCGGATTTTACATTTTCAAAAAAAACTTCTTCTCCATCGTAGAAATTTTTCAATATCAGGGTAAGGAAGTTTTTCTACAATATTTAAGAGGTTGATCATGTTACATCTCGTTTTAATTAATCTATCTTTGGAAACTCAACTTTCCCAAAAGATGCAACTGCTTAAAAAAATTCTTGTAGTAGATGACGATGCTGATGATCGCGAGTTTTTTCTCGAGGCAATAAAAGAAATTGATCCTGCCATTCTTTGTGACGAAGCTAAAGACGGTTTGGAAGCAATTACAATATTAGAAACAGTTCCTCCGCCCCCCTCGCTTATTTTCCTCGACCTCAACATGCCCATTATGTCCGGAATGGAAGTTCTCGAAAAAGTAAAATCAATACACAAAGAAATTCCGATAATCATTTACACAACCACAAGCAACCTCGCCCAGAAAGCAAAATCCATTGCAATGGGTGCAAATTTTTTTCTTACGAAGGAGAGCGATTTTTCAAGAATAAAAGCTCAGCTTCGGCACGTATTGCAAATGAATTTTACAATTTCATAATCTACTCTCCTCCTCTAACCGTTTACAATTTTCCACACCGTTAGGAATGCTCCCGAATCCCGCGAGGTAGTTTTTCCTCCTGTCAGGTGCCACCCCCCTGCAGGATAGCGAAGCTTCGTGTTCGGTGCCTTCAACAGTTTTTGTTCAGAATTCCCTCTGCTTTCCGTTAAGCAATCAGTATCAAATTTTATTTTTGTTTCCTTTCTCGTAAGCCGCTGCCATCAAACAAGTGACCCTTTACCAAAAACTTCAACTTGCCAAAAGCGAGGAGATGTTAAAAAGGCTTACTTAAAAGCGCTCGGATTAAAGGACTACAGTAAAAACCTCATTGAAATCCAAACCAAAGAAATAAAACAATGACGAACATTAAAGACAAAGAAAATAAAGAAAGCAAAGGCAACTCTCCTCATATACTCAATACTTCAGCCAACCTGCTGGGGCTTTGTTTCATTGTGCTCACTTCGCGAACGATGCTTCATCTTTCAGCTACCTCTTTCATTGATATACTAACGGCTCTTGCCATTATTATTTTTATGCTTAGCTGCCTGCTTTCATTTTTATCAATGCGCAGCACTACCGTGCGGGGCATCCGCTTCGAAAGAATTGCTGATACTGTCTTTCTTGTCGGACTGTTTTTGCTTTTTTCAATTACCATGCTTATAACTTTTGATATAATAAAGTAAAGCGTAGCTTTGAGATAAAATCCCCAAAGAGGTTTCCTGCCCTGTTTCAAAACACTTAAAGAAAACATTGCCTGCACCTACTCATTAACCCAGTCATGCCAGACACGCCTTTTAAAAATTGGTTCCGCGTTAGCGGAATGCCGATGGCAAAATTTTTAAACAGCGTGGGCGGCATAACGAAGCCCCGCGGCTTGAGCAATATTTTTTTAAAACCACCTCCATGCAGACCATCCCGATTCTCCATCAGCATTCTTGGTAGTGTACCTTTTCCATACCCTCCATTTTTTTCTTTCAACGGAACAAAAAAACCCAGTCATGCCAGACACGCCTTTTAAAAATTGGTTCCGCGTTAGCGGAATGCCGATGGCAAAATTTTTAAACAGCGTGGGCGGCATGACGAAGCCACGCGGCTTGAGCAATAACTTTTTTTTCTTTGCGTAATTTAAGACAGGAACGAAGCCCCCGGTTTTTCGGGAGTTTGAGCAATACTTTTTTCCCTTCTTCAGTACATAACACTACTCACTATCAACTTTCAGATCACATCGGGCAAGTTTCAGATAACATCTTCTTACTTTCAGATCACCTCAGGCAAGTTTCAGATCGGTTCGGGCAAATTTCAAAGCACCTCGAATCCACTCCAAATAACCACAGGCAAATTTCAGATCACCTCGCATCAGTTCCAAATCACCTCAGGTAAGTTTCAGATCGGTTCGGGCAAATTTCAAAGCACCTCGGGTAAGTTCCAAATCGGTTCAGGCAAGTTTCAGATCACCCCGCATCAGTTCCAAATCACCTCAGGCAAGTTTCAGATCACCTCAGGCAAATTCCAAATCGCCTCAGGCAAGTTTCAAATCGGTTCGGTTATCTTTCAAAACACCTCAGGTAAAATAGTTCCTCCTGATTTCCTCAAATTTGAAAGATAATTTTAAAAACAGGGATCTCCCGATTTCCACAATTCAATGTGAATAACTAAAGCCGCCACCATAATCGCGAAAAAAAATACCCAATTAAATTTGCCGCCCTAACCTTAAAAACCAACTAATACTTATGAATCAAGATCAAAATGACGAAACAACCATGCTCGAGTCAGTAAACGAATTACTGCTCATCCCGGCCAACAAAACAAAAATTGACCTGATCCCCGATCTAAAAGCCGGACAAATAGAACTCGGGGATTTTATTCAGGAAATAAATGATAACCGCGACATACAGACAGCCGATACAAAAGGCGTAGCCCGAAACAAGGAAGACATCATAATTCAAACCATCGAAGACACCATCGCACTCTCAGGCGCGCTTGTAAACTTGGGTCGCAAAACCAGCAACAACGAACTTATTCAACAGTTTAATTTTTCCCAATCCTCTTTAGAAGGCCTCCGCAGCAGCGATCTCATCTCAAAAGCCAACACCACAGCCATAGCAGCGCAGGCAAACAAAACAGCCCTGTCAGCAGGAGGCGTTACCCAGATAATGATAGACGCACTCGCACAGGATGTACTTGACCTTACAGCCATCAACGGTCTCCCCGAAGGCACCATCAAGTCTAAAAAAGTAGCAACAGACAACTTAATAGCGGCCTTTCCAAAAACCCGCGAACTCATGGAGCAAACCCTCATTCCGCTCATGCGCACCAACTATAAAGTAGCCGACAACGATTTCTTCAGCCAGTTTATGGTGCGCACAGCAATCATAAGCACCGGTTCGCGCAAACTCAGCATGTTCGGCAGCGTGTTCAACCTTGCAACCAGCGATAAGCTAAGCGCATCAATACTTACACTTAAACAGGGAGCCACCATTATTCTTGAAAACATTACAACAGGTCCCAAAGGAAATTACCGCATCCCCAAAGAACTGGCAAGCGGCACTTATGAAATGACGGTTACCCGCCCCGGCTATACACCAAAAACCTTCACCGGCATTATCATCATAAGCGGAGAGCGCCTTCGCATGGACTTCGGACTTACAGTCATCTAAGCATAACTCTTTTTTAAAAACTATAAAGTCCCCCGACCTATCGGAGGACTTTTTTTGCTATGAGAAGACGAAAGCACATCCGTGCTAAGGATGCCTGCATAAGACTAAGCACCCATCGTATTAGGCGGTATAATACCTTTAAAGAATTCAATCACCTGCTTTATAGAATCCGAAACAGAATTCTCACGCTGCTGCAGTTGATTTCGCTGATAATTTTTCTCAGCCATCTCCAGTTGTTTTAACTTCATGGCTTCTTTAAATTGCTGAAAGGAATTATAGTTTTTCATTTGCATAAGGTTTTATTGTTACTCATATTAATACTTAAAAACCATGCCCGCTCATGCAGTAGGGCGAGAAGCAGTTTAAAAAACAAACCAGTTGCAAAAAAGAGTTGAAAAATTTCCCCATTTTTCTTAATTACCTGTTGATTATCGTCACACTTAACTTTCTAAACTCTTCTTTAATATTTTCATCAGCACCTCTTCTTCTCCCCTAAGCCCCGGCTTGTTATCATTCTTTTCTATTCGGTCCAGTTCCGCCAGGTATGGGGTCAGCTCATTCGTTTCATACCACGTTAATAGCACCGGATGCACATAATATTTTTTGCACACCGTGCGCGTATTGCCCAACTGCGAACTCACAAAGTCCAATGCCTCCACAATATTTTTCTTCGAAGCAGTTACCGTATCCGGCTCACCTATTTTTTTAAGCGCACGCAGCGCATTCACCGTACCCGCCCACGTGCGGAAATCCTTTGCTGAAAAATCGCCACCCGTCACCTGCTTAATATATTCATTCACTTTTCCTGAATCAATAACATGATGAGTACCATCCCCATTCAAATATTGAAATAATTCCTTACCCGGAATGTCGCGGCATTGCTTCACAATCTTCGCCAGCTTCTTACTCCTCAAATCTATAGAATGATGTACACCCTTCTTTCCCTTGAAAGAAAATTGAATCGCGTTTCCCTCTATTTTCACATGCCTGTTCTTTAGCGTAGTCAACCCGTATGAACCATATTCCTTCTCATAAATCTGATTCCCGATGCGGATAGACGTGCGCTCCATCAAGCTAATCACAGTTGCAATCACTTTCTCCTGTGTAAGTTCCGGCAAGTTGATGTCCTTCTCCAGTTGCAAACGCAACGCAGGCAATGCCTTCCCGAAATCAAGCATGTGCTGAAACTTGGTTTCATTCCGCACCTTATTCCAGATATGATGATATTTATACTGCTTCCGTTCAAGTGCATCTACACCCGTTGCTTGCAAGTGTCCATTATGGAGGCGGCAAATCCACACATTCTTCCATGCCGGAGGCAACACCAACTTTTTAATTCTTTCAAGCACCTCCTTATCACCCACCTTTTTGTTTTCCAAAAGATAAATATAACCCTTCCCGCGCTTCTTCCGCTCAATGCCCGGCAATGCATCTGATACGTAAACAAGATCTGCTGCCTTAGCATATTTCTTTGGATCTTCCTCCAGCGTTGGAATTTTTTCAGGAACAGCGCTCATAATTTTTTTGATAAAATTTCAATGAGATAAGTGTTAACCAACATTTCAAAAACGTGCCACACAAAAACGAAAAACTCATCGCATAACTTCTGAAAAATAAAATATCCGGAAAAGTTTTCACCTTTCCGGATTTCATAATTAAGAACAGTTAAGTACTTAATTATTCTCTACCACGAGAGAGCAACTTTTTTAAAAAGCCGCTCTCGTAATAGTGTTGAGTTTACTTGCGACTCTCATTCTGATTTCCGCCCTGACGCGAAGAACCCTGACGACTTGTTTCCTCGGTAGTCTCTTCATCAGTAGTTTCATCTTCTTCTTCTGCCTGAGGAGAGGTAGATGTACGTCCCTCAGGAGTTGCAGATGAACGTCCTTCAGTAGTTGAACTGCGTTGGTCGTTGCGGGTTCCGGTTGTTCCGGTGCTGCCCATCTTTTTTTCCTCATCTCTCTTTTTGTTTTGATCATTAGTAGAAGAAGTTGATGATGATGTTGAACCGGACTGCTGAGATGATTGCTGTCCTTGCGGATTCTTATTACCTCCTTGAGATGTTTGAGATCCTTGATTTTGATTTTTTTGATCTGACATAATTATTAAATTTAGTATCTGTTTAACCGCCTACTCTTTTAATGCTTTTCGGCTACCGCATTCTTACTCTATTGTTGAGGAGGGATTTTCAGAAACTTCCCTTTTATATTTAGTTTGAGATAAAATAACATACCATTTATGTAAGTGGCTGATTCTTTTTTCAGGAAGTAACAGTTGAGAAACCCATTCCCCGAAAAAATTTTCAGTTGATGATTAATTTACTCAACCTCTGCATTTTCTATTTCCTCATTACTCCACTCGCTGTTTGCCATACCGTTTACTGTAGAAGTTGCAATGGAATTTAATTTTTCGTTCGCTGCTTTTTCTTCTTCAAGAATCTCTTCAAGAATTGCTGCAGCATCGTCATGCCCCATTGTCTTTGCGAAGGATGCTAACGAACCATAGGTCGCAATCTCATAGTGTTCCACCTTTTGTGCACACACAATAAGTCCTGCATCGCGGGTGTAAGTCCCCTTGTCAGTCTCTTCAATACAGCCACCCACTTCTTCAACAAGACCTTCCATAGCATCACATTTTTTTGTTTGCGCCTTTTCTCCGATCAACTCAAACACGCGCTCCAGCTTCTTAACCTGTTCTTCTGTTTCACGAAGATGCGCAGTAACCGCATCACGCAGTTCACCGGTAGTAGCTGCCTTAGCTACTTTCGGAAGATTTTTTACCAGGTGCTTCTCAGCCCAATAAATATCTTTCAGGTCTTCAAGAAATAGATCACGAAAAAGATTTTCTCCCTTTTTCATTTTCTTATCAGCAGGTCCTGCTGATATTTTTTTGCTGCCTGCTTTTGATGAAGCAGCAGCGGTAGCAGATGATTTTTTGTTTTGCATAAAATTTTTGATTAAAGATTTTTTCTATTTGTACTTGATAAATAAAATTGCGTGCCATACAACTAATAAATTAAAAACTTTAACGAAGAATTAATTAACGGGAATCAAAAAAAATGTTTCAGAAATAAAATAAAACCTGACGCGGTTACCACCGGTATTAAAAAAAGAAATCCGGCACTTTGCAGCACCGGATCTCTGGATTATATATAGAGAATTAAGCGAAAGACACTTTTTATTTCATACTTGTATTCATCTTTTTCATTTTCTCCTGGCAGTTCATGGAATGATCGAGATGCATGCGTAAAGAAGGGAGCATGTTAGTTGCCCATGCTTGTATATCTGCATCAGTAGCTTCTTTAGATTCCTTCTCAAATTTGTCAATCGCATCTTTATGACCGCTTACCATAGCATCAGCATAATCTTTATCAAAATCGCTGCCTTTCTTTTCAGAAAGATTAGCATAATCCTTTTGAGATTTATCACTTGCATCAGAAGGTACGCTTATGTTTTTTTTCTTTGCAAGAGCAGCCATATCATCGTATGCTTTCTGATGATCAGTCACCATCATAGTGCCAAGTTCTCTCACCTCTTTGCTCATGCCTTTACTTTCTGCTAGCTTACCTAACTTCACTTCCGAAAGGTTGATGTCTGCGGCATCTACCATAAACTGTGCATCTTTTTCTCCTGTGTTTTGAAATTTCGCATCGTTGTGGTTCTCGGCTTCCTTCTTCGGATCTTCGTTACTCTTGTTCTCAGCTGTAGAAGCATCGTTCGAGCAAGATGATAAATAACTCATGGATGCAACTGCCGCACACATAAGGATAAATTGTTTTCTCTTTTTCATAGTGAATTTGTTTTTAAAATTTATTACCACTTTTAAAAAACCATGCCAATCTATTTGTTTCCCAGCCATCCCTTCAAAGATTCCCGAATCATGAGGTTTAGTTCATCCCCAGTATTGGGCTTGAGGAAAAAATTATCAATTCCTTCCACATTTGTATCCATTGATACCGCACTATACATAATGATAGGTACATCAACCAGTTCTGGAATGGCCTTTATCTGTCGTAATATTTCATAACCGTCCATGATCGGCATTTTCACATCAATAAAAATCAGATCCGGGGCATTCGGCAGCATGAACCTTAATTGTGAAAGTGCCTGATGCCCGTTTTCGGTAGCAAGACACATGCTATCGGGAGCTATCTTAGCTAGCGCTTGTTTAAAGAGCAAGGTAAAATCTTCGTTATCATCAGCAAGCAATATTTTAAAAGGCATAGAATGTTGGTTTTAAGATTGAGTGAGAGGCAAAAGGAATAACACTTATTCTAAAATTTCTGCTTGAAAATATCCCAGCAAATTTAGTTCCAATAAGTGATGTAATTACTTTTTGGTGAAAGTAAAACAGGTGCATGAAAGAAAAATATTTTCATAGGAAGGTTCAACCTTTGTTTTACCAAATCTAATTTTTTCTCGCGGGAAGCAAATTTGGTGCTGAACCACAAATAAGTTCTTCTTAAAACAAACATCCCCGCGAGCGACTAAGCACTGCGGGAATGTTTTTCACACTAAACCACCACACAACGAAAAAAGATTTTTACTAAAACTTGTTTACCTTTTAGTAAAAATTAATGCCAATTATTTTTCCGCTGGCACAAATATTTTTACGCACTCCCTTTTTAAAAAAATGTAATTGTGACAACTCAGGAAAAAACAAAAGAAAATGGTTTCAGCAGTTCTGCCATCTTTGGGGAAGATTGCATTCTTATGGTGTAAGGATTGTGCGCATGTACAGTATAAATTACTTTTCCCGTTTTATCTTTCTCTACGGTTCTGCTTTCAGTAATACCGGTGAAGATACCCATGTTAAATCTAAAAAATGCCAAAGACAATTGAATGTCTTTGGCATCGGGGGATTAATCCGTGTGTAAGGATTTCCCGCCTGTTATTTCTAAATTATTTAATAATGATCTGTAGCAAGGCGTCTTGCGACTTCCTTACGTTCTTCTATTTCAAAAAATTTCTTTCCATAGAAGAGAAACCGTTGACGGGTAGATGAAAATGCCTGAAAGTATTGCATCATGCATAAGCTTACTACGCTGCTTATTCCCAAACCTTCAGCTGACACGATGAAAGCAGGACCCCATTTTCCCAATTGCTCAGCCGATTGCATTTCCCTTCCTACTATTTCCATAAAGAACGGGCTTACCAAAGAATAGCCAAGAACAAAGAGAGCAAACGTGAGAAATGAAACGGCTCCCAGTACAAACGTAAATGCCATACCTTCAAGATATTCCAACCCAACCTTTTTTACTTTTACGAGATCGTACAATGCATAATAAGTTACGAAGAAGTAAATGAAATAATTCGCGAAACGAAATTCAGGAATTTGTGCAAGTCCAACCACCTTCATTATAAAGAAGTAAAAAATATAAAGGGCTGTGCCTATAAATGCATATTTAAGTAAGACGCGATTTTTAACAGATAAGCTTTTCATAATATTGTTTTTTTTTATTCAATAAAATAATATGCCTTTCATTCCTTTCAAAGTAAATCTCCGTTTGGCATAAAGTTTTAAGAATCGATTCTAAAAACTAAAAATTAAGCTATGACAACCCAGGAAAAGATTAGAGACCATACTACCGATAACGATGCAGATCATATCAACGAGCCGGTGATTGATAAATCATTCGAAAGCTTTAAAGAATACATGCACAAGGGAAAAGCAACAATCATAAATCGTTTAAAAGAACTCGATGACGAATGGGAAATTGAGCGCCTCCTCCAGATGAATGCTTCGGGCATTGCAATTGCAGGAATTGTGTTGGGTATTTTGGTAAATAAGAAATGGTTTATTCTTCCGGGAATTGCTGCAACTTTTTTATTGCTGCATGCAGTTAGTGGATGGGCTCCTCCGGTTCCCGTACTTAAAAAACTTGGTTTCCGTACTCGCGATGAAATTAACCGTGAACGGTACGCGTTAAAAGCATTGAAAGGTGATTTTAAAAATATGCGCACTGCAGATGCTGCGTGGAATGCAGCAGAATAAAAATATTCTGCATCAATTTTAGTGTGGTACGCGCAAGCTGCTCATGTGCTGCGGTTTTACGTTGACTTATTTTCAGGAAGAAAAATTGTAAAGATTGCTCCGTTGCCAGAAATACCTTGAGCAGTGATGGTGCCTTTGTGATTCTCAACAATCTTCTTACAGATGGCAAGCCCTATGCCTGTTCCTTCGTAATCAGCGCGACCATGAAGGCGTTGAAAGAGTTCGAAGATTTTATGTCCAAACTGTTGCTCGAAGCCGATGCCATTATCTTCCATTGATATTTTCCATGTATCAACATGCAGAGGTGAGTGGTCCGAGCTAACTCTTTCTGATTTTATTTTTATGATCGGCTGTACTTCTTTCCTGGAATACTTGAGTGAATTTCCAATAAGATTTAAGAAGAGCTGGTTCATCTGAACAGGAACCGCAACGAGCGAAGGCAGATCATCAGATTCAAGGATGGCATTCTTCTGTTCTATTATTTCTTTAAGCTCCGCTCTTACTTCTGATAAAGTATTATTCAGGTTCACTTCTTCCGATACCACTTCCACCTGGCTGGCGCGTGAAAAACTAAGAAGCGAATTAATAAGTCCCTGCATACGCTGCGAAGCAGAGATGGAACGGTTGAAATAATCTTTTCCCCGTTCAGTTAATTTTTCTGCTTCCGTATCGAGAATGAGTTTGCTGAAGGATTGAATCTTGCGAAGCGGCTCCTGCAAATCATGACTTGCAACATAAGAGAAAGAGGCAAGCTCTTTGTTTATTTTTTCAAGTTCAACGTTCTGCTGAATTACCTTTTGCGCCTGCTTTTTAATTTCCTCCTCTGCCTTTACAGCTTCTGTAATGTCTTGCGCAGTGCCCGCCATGCGAACAGCTTCATTTTTATCATTGGTAAAAACTTCTCCTTTGGCCTGCAAGATTCTTACGGTACCATCAGGACGGACAATACGATGAATGAAAGTGTATGGCTCGTGCGTGCGGTAAGAGCTCTGAATAATTTCGCTTACCCATTTGCTGTCTTCGGGATGATGAGTCGTTAAATAATTTTCGTAAGTAGTATCAAACGTTTCATGTGTTAATCCGTAGATTCTATAAAGCTCATCAGACCATGCAATTTTATTGTTGACGATATCCCACTCCCAGCTGCCAATGTGCGATTGCCGCTGCGCTTCATTGAGCTGTTGATTGATCGTTTTTATCTTTTCTTCTGCCTGCTTGCGTTCGGTAATGTCGATAAACGCAGCAAGAAAACATTGCTTGCCGTCAAGCACAATTGTTTCGGCAGAGAGGGAGGTATAAATAGTTCTGCCATCAGTTAGCCGGAATTTTAACTCCATTCCCTGCATGGCGCCTCCTGCCTGTTTTATCTGGTTTGCTTTTTCAGCGCGCTCAGCAGCATTGCTTATACCTATCTGGTCAGCATTTTTTCCTATTGCCTCTGCATGAGTTTTCAGAAACATTTTTTCCCATGCGTTATTTACATTAAGCACGGTGCCGTCATGAGCATACGAAAGCGACATCGCAACAGGACTCACATTGAACATAAGCGAGAAATACTGCTGCGATTTTTTTAATTCCTCTTCCGCCTTTTTTATTTTTGTTACATCCGTAGCAATGGCAAGCGCTGCATACACATTTCCGTTCTCATCCCGCAGCGGGGTTATGTAATTCTGAATGTAACTACCTGTAACGCTAGATCGGTACGGATCGTTTTGCACCACCTCTCCGTTCAATGCTTTTGTCAGGTCAGTTTCCGCCTTCGTGCCTTTTGCTTCAGGAAATAATTCGAAGAGTGTTTTACCGAGCAGTTCTTCTTTGCTTCTCTTAAGCATGAAGGTGGTCGCATTGTTTACCGAAATCAGCGTATAGTTTTTATTGTACACCGCTATCCATTCATGCGATGATTCAATAATAGCTTCAATAAAACTGTTGCGCTGCTTCAGTTCAGCCATGCGCTCCTGCACCTTGGCTTTCAGATGGCGTTCGCTCTTCTGAAGAAGAAGCGTTTTTTTATACTGTTGTGTCAATTCATAAAATGAAAGCACAAGAATGAAAAGAGCAGCCACAATAAAAAGAAAAAGAACGACCGGTGTGATGTCTTTTTGTTTTTCCAGATCGAGGGTGCGTGTTTGTAAGAGTTCATCTTCTGCCTTTGACATTTTATCGCTGCATGATTTTACTTCTTTCATGAGCTGTTTTCCATGAATGATTTCATTCATGAGCTTGGTATAATTTCTTTGCGGAGAAATACTTTGGAGAACCTTATTGAGAGCATCAATCCTCTTCGAAATTTTTCCTTTCAGTTCACCAATGTTTTTCTGCTGCTGCTTATTGTCGGTGATGAGGGAATCAAGAATAGTTATTTTTAAATTTAATTTAAGGAGTGCTTCTGTGCGTCCTTTTAGAAAAGAAGAATCGGAAGAGAGCATATATCCGCGCTGGTCGCTCTCGGCTTCGTTGATGGCGGAAGTGATTTCTTCCAGTTTGTATTTTACTACATTAGTGTGGTTAACAATTGCTGATGAACCGATAAGTGCGTTCATCCGCACATAAGAGATAAAGGCCAGAATGGTAATGGCACCAATTGCTATTATCATAAGCACACTTGGAGAAAGGAGGAATTTTTTCACCGTTGGCAAAATAAGAATATTTTAAAGGAGGTCTGTTTGCCCCACAATAGTTGTTTCGTAATTATTGCTTCGGTTCTGCCATTGCTCTTTTTTTAACTTCGAGTTTTTCTTCATACACTGCAAAAGTTGCCAAAAATATTTTTCTTCTTATACTTGGCATACTTTTCCATCAAACAGAATTACCATGGAAAAGTTTTCCAGTTCAAATCACGCCTATGAAACCACTCAGCAAAGAACAGTCCTTTTATCTTGAAGCATGCATTCGCTTGCTCCTGCTTGCATTGGTTATTACCTTCCTCATTGTTGCGAAGGAACTTTTAATTCCATTGACCATCTCTGCATTTCTCACATTCGTTCTTCGCCCAGTAAGTGAACGGCTGGAGCGTATTTATTTTCCTAGGTGGCTTGCGGTGCTCACAAGCATTGTGCTTGCCTTTGCTGTTCTCTCTGCATTCCTGTGGTTTCTCTATGTTCAGATGCAAAGTTTCAGCGATGATGCCGATCAACTTAAAGCTGCGTTGATTGAGAAAACAGAAGCCGTAAAGCAATTCATCCGCGAACATTTTAATGTTAGCAACCGCGATCAATCGAAATGGGTTGACAAAAAAATTTCTTCCACAATGGAAGAAGGCGATCAATACCTCCTCACTTTTTTTACCATCACAGGTACGTTCTTAACTAACCTTGCACTTATTCCGCTGTATGTTTTCTTTCTCACTCTTTATCGATCTAAAATAAAAAAGTTCATTAGTTTGATCACCAACGATGAACAAGTGCAGGTGCTTAACATTCTTCATTCTGTTTCGCGGGTGGCGCAGAAATACCTGAAGGGATTAATGATTGACGTTGCCATCGTTGCCGTTTTATGTTCAGTTAGCTTTTTATTGCTTGGTGTAAAGCACGCTATCCTCTTTGGAATTATTGTAGCAGCTTGCAACATCATCATTCCCTATATGGGTTTAACTTTCGCAAGCTTACTTCCATTCTGCATGGTACTTATCACCAATACTCTGTTCAGCAATGCAGTCGGTGTGGTGGGGGTCTGCATGCTTATACAATTTATAGACAATCATTTCATCAATCCTTACATCGTGGGTTCAAGCGTAAGCATCAATCCTCTCACCGCTTTTATTGCGTTAGTTGCAAGTGCGATGATCTGGGGAATCTTCGGTATGCTACTCTGCATTCCCATCACAGGAATGATAAAGGTTGTGTGTGATAATGTTGACGTTCTGAAACCCTATGGTTACATCATCGGACAGGAAACAACATTCGGAGAAGATATGGAGAAGAAAAATAAAAGTAAGTCAGTGCTCAAAATGGTACAGAAAAGAAAAAAAGAATAGCTAATCAATCATTGATTTTTATTCCTTAAATCAAAAATCTTTTTTACTCCCGTCTTTTTTTAAATAATTATTTACCAGCATACGAGGGTAACATGGGGATAAACAGGGCTAAGAGTGTGATAAACGGAGCTGAGAACGGCATACTCACAGGTGTCATTTTCTATAGATTTCAATAAAAAGATGGTTTTTGGACTTTGTGCATCATCTTTAAAACGATTAAAGTGTGGATTGGGTGGTTGTTTGAAACGTTGCGAAACAGGAAAGTGTCAAATTAGCCCTTGGCATGACGGCATCCTTTTTTACCAAATTTAAAAATAAGAATAAGAAAGATAAAAGATACTGTCCACCAAAGGACGCATTCAATAAGGAGAACAGATAACGGCAAGATTTATGGGTTCCCTCCAAATTATTCTTGTGACGATAAAGTGCCTCGGGATTGCTTACATTTGGGGAATCAATTCCCCCTTGGCCATTATGAGGTGTAGAATTTATCTATCATTACCCACTGCACCATAGTTGCAATAAACCAATCCCCTCCCAAACCCAAACTACCCGATGAATCCTAAAATTCTTGTAATTGAAGATGACTTTGATATCAGTCAGCTTCTCAAAAAATTCCTGAGCCGCCACGGGTTTGATGTAGTGATAGCCAACAATGGCAAAAAAGGAATTGAATCCTTTAAGCAGGAAAACCCGCAGCTTGTGCTCACCGATTTCCGGCTGGGCGATGTGGACGGACTGCAAGTGCTGAAGGAAATTAAAAACATAAACCACACCGTGCCTGTGATAATAATTACCGGCTACAGCGATGTGCGCATAGCAGTAAACGCCATGCGAAACGGTGCATACGATTACGTAACCAAGCCGCTGTTCCCTGACGAAATACTGATGACGATAAAGCGCGCTCTGGAAGGAGTGGGTGTAGAAGATCCGAAAGCACCGATGGCAGCACCGAAAGTATTTAAGCTGCAGAAAATTATTTTCGGAAAAAGCCCGCAGTCGCTTGCGTTGATGAAGCAGGTGGAGCTGGTGGCGCCAACTAATTACACAGTGATTGTGTACGGAGAAAGCGGAGCGGGCAAAGAAGCCATTGCGCAGATAATCCATCAAAAAAGTGCGCGTGCACTTCAGCCGTTTGTGGCGATGGATTGCGGAGCGATAAGTAAAGAGCTTGCGAGCAGCGAACTGTTCGGGCATGAGAAGGGTTCGTTTACAGGAGCGATGCAGACCAAAATCGGTCACTTCGAACTTGCTAACGGTGGAACACTTTTCCTGGATGAAGTTGCCAACCTGCCGTACGAAGTACAAACCTCCCTGCTTCGAGTGGTGCAGGAGAAAAAAATAAGACGCATAGGCGGCAACAAAGAAATTAATATTGATGTGCGGCTTATTATTGCCAGCAACGAAAATCTGAATGATGCATACCGCAAAGGAAAATTCAGAGAAGATTTATTTCACCGCTTCAATGAGTTCCAGATAAACGTGCCGCCACTGCGCGAGCGCCCTGAAGATATTATAATGTATGCAGATTTTTTCCTTCACGGCTCCAATGAAGTTCTTGGAAAAAACATTACCGGATTTGAAAAAGAAGTTACCGATCTTTTTCATCAATACCCATGGCATGGCAACCTTCGCGAGCTTAGGAATGTAGTGAAGCGCGCAGCGCTATTAAGTGATGGCGATATTATAAAAGTGCAGTCGCTGCCGTTCGAGATTTCTCACTTCACCAGGTTATCTTTCCCTGAAACACAATTGAACGGAAATCTCGAAAATGAAGATGATCAACACGATGTTGTTACGCAGACACCTCTTCGTCCTAATTTAAAAGCGGCAGCCAAGGAAGCAGAATATGAAACTATTCTTCGCGTGCTGAAAGAAGTGAACTTCAACAAAAGCAAGGCGGCAAAAATTCTGAATATAGACCGCAAGACACTTTATAATAAGATAAAAGATTTTAACCGGTAGCAATTGAGTCATCTGCGAAATACGAATTAAACGAAATACGAAATGATAAAGCAAGACGCATTCGGATTTACTATTTGTATTGCGAAAAAATTGGTATTTCGCAGGTAAGAAGGTATGAACAAAACAATTTCCCTTTTAGTTGTTGATGATGACGAAGACGATTTCGTGCTGCTTAAAAGTTATCTGGAAGATTTAAAAAACTATCAGTTCAATTTAAAATGGACACCTCATTATAAAACTGCTCTTGAAGAGATGAAACAAAATAATCACGACATCGCCATCATTGATTACCTGATGGGCAGTCACAACGGACTTGAGCTGTTGAAGAATGCAATGGACGAAGGATGTAGAATGCCCGTGATTCTTCTTACAGGAAAAGGAAGTCATCGCATAGACGTGCAGGCAATGGAACTCGGTGCCGCTGATTTTTTAGTGAAGATAGAAATAAACGGAGAGAAGCTTGAGCGGAGTATCCGCTACGCCATTGAGCGGGCAGAAAATCTTCATGCGCTCAAAGAGAGCGAAGAAAAATACCGCAACATTTTTGAATCGAGCCGAGACATGATTTACATCACCGATGAAGAAGGAAATTTTATTGATGTAAATGAATCCGGGCACCGGATACTTGGCTATACAAAAGCAGAGCTTCGAAACATAAAAGCTCCGCAACTATATTTCAGTAATGAACATCGGGAAGCATTTCTTAAGGCGATCAAACACACAGGTACCATCACTAACCATGAAGTGATACTCAGAGATAAATCAGGGGAAAAAAAGGTCTGCTTGATTTCAGCCACACTTCAGCACAACTCGCAGGGGAAATTTTACATACTCGGAGTGGTGCATGACATTACACGCAGGCGACAAACAGAACGCGATCTGGTAGTTGCAGAAAAGCTTGCACTGACAGGACGCGTTGCTCGCATGCTAGCCCATGAAATCAGAAATCCACTTACGAATATAAACCTTACCATCGAGCAACTCGAATTCGAAGCTTCCAACCCCGAGTTTGAAACGTACTTCGGAATGATAAAAAGAAACACGCGCAGGATAAGTGATCTTATTAATGAATTGCTTCTCTCATCACGCCCTGCCGATGTGTTGAAAGAAAAACATGCAGTGAGCAAGCTTATAGATAACACACTTGCACTTGCAAAAGACCGCATCACACTGAAGAATGTGAAAGTTGAAAAAAATATTGCTGACGATTTGTGTGATGTAAGTGTGGATGAACCGAAAATTAAAACTGCGTTGCTCAATATTATCATCAATGCCGTTGAGGCGGTTCCTGAACACGGTGGAGTAATAAAAATAACTGCTCGAAAAGAAAATGATAAATGCTATGTGATAATTGAAGATAACGGTCATGGCATCGAAACGCAACACATTGGTAAATTGTTCGAGCCGTACTTCACCTTAAAGAATGGCGGCATGGGACTCGGACTTGCATCAGCACAAAACATTATTCAATCTCACGGAGGAACCATTGAAGTAGAATCGGAACTGAAGAAGGGAACAAAATTTGCTATTGGCTTAAATCTATAACTACAAAACTAAAATCCAATCAAAATGAAAATATTAGTAATTGACGATGAGAAAGACATCCTTGACATGGTGAGCAAGGCGATGAAAAGAAACGGATACGAAGTAACCGCTGTAAGCAACATCCCTGATGCGGCAAAACAAATCCGCTATAACAAATGGGATTTAATTGTGAGCGATGTAATGATTCCGTATGAAGGCGGCTTCGAACTGGTAGACAGCATCAAAGCAACTTCTGATACTCCCGTAATTTTAATTACAGGAATGAGTGAAGATGTATTGAATGCTACTATCAACAAAGCAGATGTTATTCTTCACAAGCCATTCACTGCTGTAGATTTGCTTAAGCATGTGAAGGCGCTCACAACAAAAGATAAAGTGTGATTTAGAAAAGTCCTAAAGAATTAATTCGATACGCCTTCAATATAATTCTAAAAAAATCCTGTAGAGAATTTCTCTACAGGATTTTTTTTACCCGAACCACAAACATCTTTTATTTTTATCAATTAGAAAAGAACACCTTTCTGAAATGAAATATTATTTTTTTCTCGGCTCGCGCTGTTCGTCTCTCGGTGGCTGGGCAACAGGCGGCTCTCTTCGCGGTGGTTGTTGCCGTTGCATCTCTCTGCGGTTTCCTCTTTCATTGCGCGGCATTGTTTGCTGATGCTGCTCAGGTGCAGGAGAAGAAGGAGGCGGATTCATTTGTCTCGGCTTTTCAGGCATTTGCGTAGGAGGTGGCCCGACAGGATTTCTCTCATGCATAATTTGTTTCTCCGGTTGCTGTTGCTTTGGAGCCGGCTGCGGACGATCAATTCGTGCAGGCACTTCCGTCCTTTGCTTCGAAGGTGCAATCTGATTTTCTTTTCTTAATTCAGGAGTTGGACGCACTTCTTTTTTTTGTATCTGATCTTTCGGCTGATTATTTCTCACAGCCGGGTGCACAGGTTGTGCGTGCATATTTTCATTCGGAGCTATTTTATCGTGCTTATTATTTATCGCAGGAGCAGAATTTTTCACTCCATCGCGTGTAGAAATTTTGTGTGGCTTCTCTGCTGCAACGGTTTCCTTTGCAATGTGCGGACGAAAAACAGTTACTTCATTTCCTTCTGCGCGGATTTTTCCGGGCTTGCTGTCTTCGCGAATAGAAACAGGCTCAACTTTTAAGTTCGCAGTTTTTTCAAACTCTGCTCTTCGCGGTCCCGCATTGAAAGTTGTGTTGTCTCGGTTCGTAACATTATTTACCACCGTAATATTATTTATGTTGTTAATCACAGTGGTATTGTTGCCAAGCTCGATGCGCCTGTTATGTGCAACAAAAAAATGGTCACCGTAATTTACTTCAGTCATGTATCGCGGATGCATGAAGCACCAATAATCAATCGGAGGACGATACGTTGAAACTGAAAACGAAAAACCTGGAGAGATAGGAGCCCATCCATAATAGCCATTGTAATCTCCCCATGTAACCCAGGCAGGTGCCCAGTCATAACCGGGAACCCACACCCAACCGAATTCAGGATCCATTACCCATGAACCATAATGAAACGGAGCCCAGCCCCAATCGTAATTTGAAACCCACATCCAGCCGTCATCTGTAAAAACCCAGTGACCGTTTGAAAGGTATGGTCTGAAACCCGATCCTGCTGAGGGAACCCACGCGTATCCATATTGCGGATAAGAAACCCAACTTCCGTAAGGAGACAATTCATCATAGAAGAATTGAAAACTTACTGATGCCTGTGCCTTTACTTTTTGCGTTGGCACTGCTGCCAGAAATAATCCCATCATCAATAGGAGGATGATTTTTGCTTTTATCTTTTTCATTTTTATTCTTTTTATAAATCTATTCAGATCATTGCAACTATCAGACCTTTTCTAGGTTTAGAGCTAAAAAACATTCCTAATTGAATTCCTGATTTGCGATAGAGATACTTCCCACAATCCGCAATTACTTCCCCAACTTCTTAATAGTTCCCGGAATATTTTTAGAACTTCTGAAATCGGAGTGCTGCTTTCAGCGCAGCTACAATCTGGTGGATGTAATCTTTCTTCTTACTGGTAACCGGATTAATATCGCCTTCAGCAGTTGTAATCACCACTGCATATTTATCATTCACAACGGAAAGCCAAAACAAACTTACCGATGACATCACCAAACCAATGATGACCGAAAACCGGTTCGCTGTAAGTAAAAAGTTCCCGATGTGGATTGCATGCAAATGCACTTTATCGAACACACCTGTAATACCCATAATGATTCCTGCGATGCCGAGAAAAAGTAATGTAAGAGGAGCATATTTATAATAATGAATGAAACGCATGCGCACTGCAGCAATTCCTTTCACAAGATATTTTACGCGATTGACAATAAACTCATGCGTTGTAATCTTTACTTTTTTTCCATCAGTATAAATTACCGTTTCTTCTTTCATACAAATTGTTTTAAAGAGAGGCGCGAAAACAGTGCCAATGAGCAGGAGTAGTGGTTTAGAAGAGTAAAACAGATAATGAGAAATATTTCCACACTGTTCATCAAAGTGGGGAACCAGCAAACCATTTTTCCCGTAGATTAAACAAATAACCCTGTCACTAAAACTTTTGGCACGCTTTTCCGAATGTTATCGCATATAACAAACAAGATAATTTAACTTTAAAAATCCAATAACTATGAACTTATTCCTCAATCCATCCGAAAGCGAACTTCAGTCGTTAATCGAAAACGCTCCGCAAGGAAAAATCTTCCATGATGTAGTGGTTGATTTTGACGGAGAAGTTTTAATTGATCCGCAGCTAGAGCAACCGGAACTCGATCTCAACAAATTCAAATTCCATCTGCAACTAACTGAATTTAGTAAACGCGCACTTGAACATGGATCCAAGAGTTTAAAAAACTTACTCAGTAATCTTCTCAATGCATGGAACAATCAGAATGATTTCTCCGGCTCATCGTTAGCATAGATTTTTTAATCGTGAAAATCAAAAGCAGGCAGCCAATGGTTGCCTGCTTTTTTTATTCGATTGAAATAAGATTGAGAAAGGAATTCGCCTACACCGAATACTGCGAAATTAAATGAGAATTCTCTCTGAAGTTCAGGTTCAGGATTCTTTCTAGTTTGCTGCGCAGCTTGTTGAACTCATTCGGCTTTGAAAGAAAAACATCTGCACCAAGTTGATGAGTTATCTCCGCGTCTTTCGGATCGTTCGAGGTGGTAAAAACCACAACAGGAATTTTACTGAGTTTAAGTTCATTCTTCAAATGACTCAGGCATTCATAGCCATTCATGAAAGGCATGTTCAGATCTAGAAAAACAATTTCGGGAAGAACGTGGAGCGCCTTCAACTTTTCAAGCGCCTCTTTGCCATTGTTGGCAATGCCACATGTTATTTCTGCATCAATTTCTTTGAGAGCGTCAACAAAAAAAAGCTGATCGTCCGCATCATCATCTACCAGAAAAATATTTTTTGTGATTGCCATGCGCCTTTTTGGTGAAGCAAAGGTATATGATTTACGTTGAATCATGAAAATTCTCCGTTAAATAATTTTTAAACGAATGGTGTGGAAAGATTATTACAAAACCATTACATAAGGCAGGTTTTTCCCTTTCTCTCATTAAAACAAATAATATGAAAAGAAGAAACAAAACCTCCCCGGCTATGCGCACTATCCCGCTGCGGAGGATATTCTTAATGCAGGCGAAACTCGCGTAGATGCAGACGTTGACAATATTCCCCGAAATCCCAATGCGGAAGATTTGAAAGGTGCCATTCAAAAGAAAACTGCACCCGCTTAGATCTCCGCAAAAATTCCTCTCGTGCCGGCTCTGAAAGCGATGTAACCAAAGATGATTTGGCTGCACTCTGTGACGAAAATTTTTCTCACCATTGTGACGATGACCAAGAATTGGAAAACCGCCTCTACAGGGTTGACATCGCTGCTTCCGATCTTGATTTACCTGGTTCCGAACTGGATGATGAAAACGAAGAGATAAGAGAGGAAGACGAAGAAAATAATTTCTATTCCAGGGGCGATGATCAACGGCTTTTAAGTAACCCCGACATTTATGTCGGGGGAATCAATCAGCAACACCTCTAACAGTTTTAGCCATGACTTCTTCCACACCCAAACCATTTTCGCCTTCCATAACGACATCACACTTGTAGATCCCGATCTGCTGTGCAAAGGGCGAGTCAATGCCAAATACTGCTTCAAAGAACTCACCCACTAAAAAATACAACACCTCTGCACCACCATCCAGTTCCCCAGGAACGAAAATTTGTTTTGCCACCCTAACATCGAGTCAAGAGCCACCAACATCAAAGCAACATTCGCTAACATCGTGTCAAGAGCCACACACATCGCAGCAAAAGCAACTTACATGTAATCAAAAGCCCCGAACATTAAAGCAACAGCAGCTAACATCGCTTCAAGAGCCACTTACATCGTGTCAAGAGCCACTTACATTCAATCGAAAGCAATTTACATGTAAGAAAAACCCCCAAACATTAAAGAAACGGAAACTGACATGGCATAACCGGCAGCTTACACGGAATCAATGGCAGTTGACACGGTAACAATGGCAGCTAACATGCCGTAAATGGCAGCTTACATCAAAGAAACAGCAACTAACATGCTGTCAACAGCAACCAACATCGCATCCTGAATCATTCCATTTTCGATTTTTTAAAGTCGCAACTATTTCATAATCAAATAATTTCCCCACTGCACACCGATCAGTATAGCAGCACACTCAAACCAAAATTGTAAGGTTTCTGATCTATTTTTCACTTGTAAATATCCAAACCTAAAAGTCTTTCTTATTATTGCATTATGGAATGTATAGAGATGCAACCATAGGCCCCATGCAAAGAAGCATTTATCTTGCGGGCTTTTTTTATTGCGTTCTTTTGCATATAATCTCTGACCTTCGTTTTTTAAGCTGTGAAAAAATATTCATTCATTAACTTCATTAAGAAAACTGCAAGACACTGTCGTACCCCGGGCAGATTTGTCCTCTCGCGCACGGCCGGTACTTTTCTCCTGATCCTGATTGCGAAATTTTCTTCAGCTCAATCATCAAATCCATCTTTCAAAAAACTTTCGCGACCTGAAAAGTGGTGGGTCGTTACGCATTTGTTTGTGGCGAAAAAGGCAGCACGCATTACTATTCAGGCAAGAACTGTTTCAAAAGGAATGCTCAACGATTCGCTGCTTGATCATGATGCCGATGGCGGACAGGTGGATGCTTTCCGGCATTCGTACTGGATGGCGCGGCTGGCTCAGGAAATGTGTTGGCGCAAAGCAGTGAAACTTGGCAACGCACATGAGAAGGGAAATTATCTTGACTTCAAAAAGAAAAAAACGGGAGAAGAAGTTTTTTCTGATTCAATTGCAAGCGCCATGGATTTATTCAACAACAAAAAAGGTATTGAAACGGGAAGAGAAAATAAATCTGTTACTAAAGAAGAAATTCAAAAACTGATTCTCGCAGAGATACTTTCAGGTAAAATGAAAATTATTTTGAAAGATTCACAGGGAAATTCGCTGGATTGCGATCATCAATCTATTGACTTGAAAAAATATTCCCGAGTGTGGAATGTGCCGAGATGCCTGATTAATTCAGATAAAAAATAATCAGTCGGATTTTTTTCAGCGAAGAAAAAGATGAATGATGTAATAACTTAATGCAGCAAAGAATGCAGAGAATGGAATGGTGAGTACCCACGTAAGAATAATATTTCCTGCAACACCCCAACGCACCGCTGATAAGCGTTTGGTGGTGCCCACGCCCATAATTGCTCCCGCAATTGTTTGAGTTGTTGAAACAGGAATGCCCAGTGCAGTGGCAGAGTATAACGTAATGGCTCCGGCAGTTTCAGCACTGAATCCGCCCATCGGTTTCAGGTGAGTTAATTTCACTCCCATTGTCCTCACAATTTTCCATCCGCCAGATAGTGTGCCTAATGAAATTACAAGCAGCGATGTAATCTTCACCCAAACAGGCACTACAAAATCATCGTGCCAGTACAGGTAATCTTTAATGAAGGGAACGTTTCTGGATGCGAACAACAGCACGGTAATAATGCCCATCGTCTTCTGCGCATCGTTTCCGCCATGCCCAATGCTAAATGCAGCGGATGAAGCTAACTGACCTATACGAAAAATGCGATCTACTTTTTGAGGAGTAGATTTTCTCGCAATCCACATCGTGAGCACCATGATGAAGTAGCCGATAATCATTCCGATAATGGGAGCCATAAAAATGAAGGCGATGATGAGAAATATTTTAGTAGTGAAAAATCCTCCGTGATCACTGCTTAGGATTAACGCTGCAACTCCTCCTTTTGCGAGTGCTGCACCCATAAATCCTCCCGTAAGAGAATGAGATGAGCTGACCGGAATTCCAAAACGTGCGCAGAAAAAATACGCCCAAATGATCGCACCTATCAACGCTGCAAGAACCATGTACACATCAACAAACGATGATTGAACGATTCCCTTGCCTACTGTGGTGGCTACTTTTGACTCATCGAAAATAAATAATGCAGCAAAGTTGAAAAATGCCGCCCATATCACTGCAATGCGTGGCGATAAAACCCGCGTGGACACAACAGTTGCAATGCTGTTTGCAGCATCGTTCATCCCGTTCACAAAATCAAAAACAAGTGCAACCAAAATGGTGATGAGAATGATAGCAGTTAACATGTCAGTATATGAAATGTGATGTGAAGGAGTAAACGAAAAAATTTTCTCAAGACGCTTTAATAATAATGGACTCAATCACATTTGCTGCGTCTTCGCATTTGTCAGTTGCAGTTTCCAAAGCCGAAAGAATTTCTTTGATCTTGATAATCTCAATTGCATTTTTTTCTTCTTCAAATAGACGGGCAACTGCATTGTCAAAAATATCATCGGCATGGTTTTCGAAACTGTTAATGCGCACAAGCGCTTCGCGTATCTTACCAACGTTTCGCAGGTTTCTTAAATTACTGATTGCCATGTTGAGTTCTTCGCTGCTTTGCACAATAAGCTCACCGAGTTTCATCATGCTTGGATGAATAGGATCCATCTTGTACAATTCAATTCTCTTCGCTGCACCATGAATGAAATCAAGCACATCATCAATAACAGAAGCGAGCCGCTGAATGTCTTCCCGATCGAAAGGCGTAATGAAAGTAGTTCCTACTTCGTTAAAAATTTCATGCGTGATGTCATCACCCCGGTGTTCGAGTTTTTCAATCTGGCGGAATAATATTGTGCGCTTCTCGGCAGAATTGCACGTAAGTGCCTCATATAAAACTTTCGAAATGGCAACTAAGTTTGCCGATGCCTGCTCGAATAACGGATAAAATTTTTTATCTTTCGGAATGAGAAACTGAAGGATGGAATTGGTTGACATGTTGCCTTTGATTTGTTGAGTGCGCCAAAGTAGAAAAATTTATTTCATGTAAACAGAATGTTAAAAAATACAAAAACAAATCAAACAACCATCTATTTCTAAAATTTTTCTTTCATAATTATAGGGAGGAATATGCGTGATTTTCATTCGATTTTTTAATTTTTGAATCATGTATATTTGACCGCTGATGAAACGCATTGTCATTTTCGCTTCGGGATCGGGAACAAATGCCGAAAATATAATTCAATATTTTAAGAATAACAACAGGGCAATTACGGAAGTAATTCTTTGCAACAATCCGGAGGCAACCGTTATTCAGCGTGCAATAAATCTTCACACTCCTGCAATAGTTTTTACGAAACAGGAATTTTACGATTCGCCTAAGATTGAAAAATTATTAGAACGTTTGAAAATTGATCTCATCGTACTTGCAGGATTTTTATGGCTTGTACCGGACTCGATCATTAAAAAATTTCCGAAAAAGATCGTTAATATTCATCCTGCTCTTTTACCTGCACATGGCGGCAAAGGATTTTATGGAATGAAAGTGCATGAAGCGGTGATTGCGGGGGGAGAAAAAAAATCTGGCATCACCATTCACTACGTGAACGAAAAATTTGATGAAGGCGAAATTATTTTTCAGATAGAATGTAAAGTGGATGAAAACGAAACTCCTCAAACATTAGCAGCTAAAATACATCAACTCGAACACCAACATTACCCCCGTGTGATTGAAGAGTTGCTGTACAAACAATAATCGCTAAATTGCCATCACATTTATTTTAATTCAGAAATGAAATCACGGACTATCTTTTTCATTCTTATTCTTGCTACGAGTAAAATACAGGCGCAACTGAAAATTACGTTTCCCGCAAAGGATGGAGTAACTGTTACTGCAAACTGGTATCCTGTAAATTCACAAAGTCAAACGATTCTTCTTTGCCACCAAAATGGTTTCAGTAGAGGAGAATATGTTGAGACGGCCGCAAAGTTGAATAAACTTGGGTTTAATTGTCTTGCAATAGATCAGCGCGTAGGTGAAGAAGTGAATGGGGTGAAAAACGAAACTACAGAAGATGCGAAAAAGAAAGGCAAAGCGCTCACCTTTGCAAATGCTGAAAAAGATATTAGCGCAGCAGTTGAGTGGTTGTTTGACAAATACCACAGAAGAATTATACTTCTCGGAAGTTCTTATTCGGCTTCGCTTGCACTCAAGATTGCAAACGAAAGCGATCATGTGTTTGCGGCAGTTGCGTTCAGCCCGGGAGAATATTTTGACGAAAAAGATTTTATTGCAAAGCACATCAGCGGAATGAAGAAGCCTGTGTTTTTGACTTCATCAAAAGAAGAAGCTGCCACGGTTACCGAACTTACAAAAGATATTATGTCACTGGTGAAAGTTCAATTTATCCCAAGAGGTGAGGGCGATCACGGTTCAAAAGTTTTATGGAGCACGATGCCGGAGAATCAGAATTACTGGGCTGCGCTGATGAGCTTTCTCAACAGGATGAAGAAGGAGAATGAGTAAGCGGCATGAAATATTTCAAACGCATTTTTTTAGGACTTCTTCTTTTCGTTATCGTTGTTGGTTCGATGATTTATATTTTTCTTCTCACGCAAAAACCGGTTTACAACGGAACTCTCCCACTGAAAAATTTGCACGACAAAGTAGATGTGTATTTTGATAACTATGGAGTACCGCACATCTACGGAAAAGATCAGGAAGATATTTTTCGTTCGCTCGGCTATGTTCATGCACAGGAAAGATTGTTTCAGATGGAGTTGATCCGCAGAGTTGGGGCAGGACGATTGAGCGAACTCTTTGGCAGCGCTACAATTGATGTGGACAAATTTTTCAGAATGCTCGGGCTTGCTCAACATGCCGAATGGAGTGCAACAGAATTTTTGAAAGATCAAAACAAACCGTTTTTCAAAAATGCAATGGCTTATATTGACGGGGTAAATCAATACATCGAGAACGGAAAGACACCCATTGAATTCCGTTTACTAAGTATTCCTAAAAACAAATTTACGGTAAATGATATGTTTCTCATTGTAGATTTTATGTCATTCAATTTTCAGATGGCTTTTCGCACTGATCCTTTGATGTCAAAAATTCAACACAAGCTCGGAGGCAACTATCTGAAGGATTTATCACTCGGTTATGTGAAAGGGACGTTGAAAGTACCTGTTGACAAAAATGAAACAAATTCTTCTTCTGAAAAAAACAAATTACTGTCCTCTTCTTTTAATAACGCGATGGATGAATTGCCCGTGCAGATATGGATGGGTAGCAACAGTTGGGCGGTGTCGCCCGGGAAATCACAATCGGGAAAAGTTCTTTTTGAAAATGACACACACATTGGTTATCAGCAACCAAGTGTTTGGTACGAAGCATATCTTGAATGTCCGGGTTTTGACTTGTATGGAAATTTTCTTGCGGGATTTCCTTTTCCGGCCATTGCACATACACATCATCATGCATGGGGATTGACGATTCTTGAAAATGATGATCTTGATTTTTTCGAAGAGAAAACTGATTCGCTTCATGCGAATCAATATTTTTATAAAGGGCAATGGAAGCAAATGAATCTTCGGGCGGAAATTATTCATGTAAAAGATAGTGGCGATCTGAAATTGGTTTGCCGTTCGACATATCATGGTCCTGTTTGCAATGATGTGATTCTCGATTTTACAGATGTTACTTCTTCACCCGTTTCTACATCATGGACGTTGTTGCAATTTCCGAGTAACCTTTGTGAAGTAACTTATCGTTTGGCAACTGCTGCAACGATGAATGATTTTCGAGCAGGAGTTTCATTACTATCATCTCCCGGACTGAATGTGGTGTATGGAGATACTTCAGGAAACATTGCATGGTGGAGCGCAGCAAAATTGGTGAAGCGCCCCGATCATGTTGAATCAAGATTGCTTCTTAATGGTTCTTCCGGAAATGACGACTGGCTGGGGTTTTATGATTTCGACCAAAATCCACATTCTGTAAATCCAGAATGTGGATATGTTTACACCTGCAATAATGCACCTGATAGTGTTCCAGGAATTTCCACTCCAGGTTATTACACACCTGAAGACCGCGCAAGACGTGTTACTGCCTTTCTGAATCAGGAGAAAAAATTTTCGATTGCTGATATGCAGCAACTCAACAGCGATGTAACATCTGTAGTTGCTGCCGATCTTGCTCACTATCTTATTCTAAATATCAGTGAGCAGGAAAAAACAAAATCGGAACTCGCAAAAAAAGTTACGGAAGTATTGAAGGATTGGAATGGCTCTATGAAGACGGATGACATTGCTCCCACAATCTTTTACAAACTCGAATATGAAATTCTTCACAATGCAATGGGGGATGAACTTTCAGAGAAGGATTTTTTTCAGTTTCAGCAAACGCATATTGAAAAAAACTCAATTGTTCCATTGCTGATGAATGATTCAAGCGCATGGTATGACAATATAAATACAAAAGAAAAAACAGAAACAAGAGAAATGATTTTCGATCAGTCATTCGACAGCACGATTGTTTTGTTGCAAAAGCAATTGGGCGGTGATATTCAGCAATGGAAATGGGGAACTGTGCATACGCTCGAATATGGTCATCCTATAGGCAAACAAAAACCATTCGACAAATTTTTTAATGTGGGTCCGTTTGCAATTGAAGGAGGTAGCGAGACAATAAACAATGCCGGGTTTGATTTAACTGCTGACGGAATTTACAAAGTAAAATACGGTCCCGCACTAAGACGTACACTCGATTTTAACGATGTTGAACATGGACAAAGCGTTCTTCCAACAGGGCAATCAGGCAATCCCATGAGCAAGCACTACAGCGATCAGTCAGAGCTTTTTCTTAATTGCAAAACACGCACAGAGTGGATGAACAAAAATGAAATCGAGAGTAATTCAAAAGATCATTTAGTTTTGCTGCCGAAATAAGAGTGATGCGGATTTCCGTTCGCCTTTGTGAATTCCCTTTGGCGGATTTAACCAATAACGATTAACGCATAACTGAATTTCCGGTTCCGTAGTTAAATGGATATAATATGAGCCTCCGAAGCTTGTGTTCCCGGTTCGACTCCGGGCGGGACCACGATTATTGAGATAAACTATTCGCGTTGAAAATGAAAAATTTAATGCTGCGAGCTATTTATCAAGGATGATGAGTCTTATTGTTGCCTGTATTTTTTAGTAGTTTCCTACAGCAATTTTTCCAATGAGTTAGTGAATGAACATCTTTTCACCGCTAAAGATTGTTTTGTAAAAGAACGCAATAAAAATTCCCTCCCTGCAATTTTTGCAGAGAAGGAATTTAGCACACGCAATTTATCTTAGAGAATGATGATGGTTACTGCTTCACTCCAGTTGCCTTCACCTTCCTTCAGTATAGCGCGGAAGCGGAAGAACATTTTGCTGCCTGCGCTAAGTTCGTTCACTACAGTTTTTGCCTGAAGTGTAACAGGAAGATCAGTCCACACAATGCCGTCCACGCTTTGCTGCCATCTATACGATGCACGTTTACCTGCTGACTTTGCAACCAGTTTTGCCTGACCATTTGTATCGCCATTCTTAGCAGCCAGAGGCGGTTTTACGCGAACACCCTTATTCCGCAAATCAAAACCGGATGCCTGAATGATGGAGATCGCAGTGGCTTCATCTACTGATTTATCTGCAAGCAGTTGAACGTAGCAAAGCAAACCGCGCACATCAATCAATACGTTGTCGTAGTCCAAATCGCGGGCTGCTGCACTACCCGTTACGCGGGTGTTTGCTTTCGACTGTGCCTTTTCAAGATTGTCAACATCAGTTGTTACACCTGCAAGCGCTGGCGAAGGGCTGACGAAAATGGAAGCATGGTCAGCGATATTTAGCACAATGGTGCGAACCTTGAGAATGAAGTTCCCGATTTTACCCAGCTTGCGCAACTGAAATAATGCCACCGGTCTTTTACTTTGTTTTGCCATGATCTTTAAATTTTTTGTTGCTGAACATGAAATGAATAATCGTTTTCCAAAACGGAGGAGTTGTTTTATTTCATTCCCCCTATATATAATGCCAGAAAGTGCATTTTTTAGGGGGGCTGCTGAAAAATATTTTTTCCGGCATTGAAAATTTCTGTTTTTTAAGTGTTTGAGTCACTGCGCACCTTCAAAAGGTAGCTGAAGCAATTACATGAGCGGCTGTTGCACTTTCAATTTCCGTTATTGCAATTACCTCAGCCGCTGTTGCAAGTGTATAAGAAGCTGTTGCGATTACTTTAACCACTATGGTAATTGCATTACCCGCATTGGCAATTACTTCATCCGGTGTTGCAACTCTCTTAGCCGTTGTGGGAATTGCATCACCTGCCTGTGCATGTACCTCATCCACTGTTGCAAGTTCAACAGCGGCTCATGCAATTACCGGAGCCGCTTATGCAAGTGCAAATGCAGCCGGGGCAGTTACAACAAGCGCATTATGGAGATAAAAACCGGTTGGTGTTCAAGAATCCACCACCCGCAGGTGGTGGAGGGCAAGGGTGGCATGCTTTCGCCCATATTTTCTCTTTTCGGTCGCAATTGTATGCTATAACTGATGGGTGTCACCAATTTGACGGAACGCTTACAAATGATGTGGAAGACATGCTGGTTATAAACAAATAGGTTTTTAAACTGAGTATTTTATTCAACAGTTGAGGAAGAATACTCTCCAACCAAAAATTACTTTTTTTCTTTCGGCTCTCCCTTCACCGTCTTCAGCACGGATTTAACGGTACCCGTGCTCACAATAATAACCTTGCTCTCCTTCATCATGTTTTGATCGGAAGCTACTTTCAAATCAAGCTTCAGTTTATAATTTACATTTTTTCCTTTCTTAAGCAAGGCGAATAACGTTTTCCCAACTTCCTTAAACGACAGCGTTACAGGAATATCAATGTCTGTTATTGCGTGTGCTTTTATGTTGGTAAGCCCTTTTACATTTCCTTTCACCCATTCATGATCTTCAATCTGAACTTGGTATGCATAATCCTTCAGCTTAATATCGAAAACATTTTTGTTAATTATAGTTGTGTGAACAATAATGGCTGCTCTCTTGAAGTTGAGTGAATCCACCTCAACATGTTCCACATTGAGAATGGGAATATGAACAAGTGGAAGAAACCTTTTAATGGTAACATCAAAATGCTTTTTGAAAATAACATCGGTGAAGAAGGAAGCATTCATCCTGTATTCAACAGAATCAATATCGCGTTTCTCATTGGCTTTAATTACAGAGTCCACCTCATGATTAAAAACAGTGATGGGCAGTGCAACCCAGCTACTGTCGTTGGCTGCAAGGGTAATTGATTTTTTATAGCGGCTTTTCATTATCTGTGCATCGTTGATATAAAGCTGGTACTGAAAACTGTCTGCAGTGAATGAAAACGGAAATTGATTTTTGATGAGAACGTTTGCAGTCATCTCCGTTTTCTCGGCAGTCAATGATGAAATCTCAGCCATGGACATTTCCACTCTCGGCAGAAGAAACGTTTTGTACGGATCTTTATCGCGTGCATAGTTTACATACCGCCAGATAAACAGCGTTCCAATTGAGCACACGATCAGTAGAAGCAGGATTAAGAGATTTTTTTTAATCATCGCAGTATAGATTTATTTCTTTTATGTATTGCTATAAAGTTATGCCCCGAAATATTTGGCACATAATTTTTGATTTTAAATAGTACAATTAAAAATAAATCCAGATGGCTAAGGATTCAAAAAAATCTCAGGGCAAAATGGAAATGTGATTCACCAATATAAACACAATGAATTAAAATCGGGCAAAAATGGAAAGGGCGGCAACGTGAAAAGCCGCACGCAAGTTGAGTGAAGCGCGCAAGGCAGGCACTAAAATTCCCGAAGAAGAAAAGTTCATCTTCGAAATATAGATGAATAGTTAACAATGGTTATTGCTTTAAACCTTTCGGTAGAGTTGTTGTTTTCTCAATTAAATTATGAAAGTTTTATCTGTATTTGGTTATACTCCCCAGGTCATTAAGCGCCTTGAAATGTTTTTATCTGAAAACAGGTTCTCAAACATTCATATTGACCCTCTCACAAACGAGATTACCGCGGAAAGAAAATTTCTTTTCTTCTGGAAGGATTACATTCATCTGCACGTAATATCCTCAAAAGACAACGTTGCCAATATTGAACTAAAGCTAAACCCGCTACATGAACCTAAAACAAGCGGTGATGATAGCAAAGAACTTGCTTTGCAAAACAGAATCTATTTTTATTTTTGAAGAAGTTCCATTTTAGTTGCAGAGGAGTGTTCAAAAAAAAACTGCAAGCTCTTCAGCTTGCAGTCATACCAACCAAAACATACTTAGAAACACAAAACTTTTCACCGCAATTGTGGTTTGGGTTCCACAAAATTGAGGTACTATTTTCTACAGCTTACGCCCAACGCGGGTGTACACCTATCTTTTCTTCGTCATATTTTAACTGAAAGTATTTATGACGCACTTCAGTCAACTTCTCTTCCAAGAGGGAAATTCGCCTTGTTTGCTTTACAATCAATACATTTTTCTGCTGAACGATTTCATGAAGCATTTTTTCTTTACCATTCATGGGATTATCGGTTTAAAGTTATTTCACAATACGTATTAAAAAACCGTGCCAAAATATCCCACATTGGGAATGGCATAAATATTTCCCTTCACAAATTAAAGAATGTTGAAATGAAAAAACTATTGTCTGCATTATTAATTTCTTTATTTACTACCGCCTGCTTTGCGCAGCATCAGCCGGTAAGTGATACGTTGATCCCCAAGCAGCACAAGCGCGATACTGTTGTGACCGAACCGAAGCTTGATGGCGGAGCTCTTATTGATACAGTTACTCCGAGAGAAAATAAATTCAGGCATCGCCCGGTGCATCCAGTTGATAGTTTGAGGAAGCCGAAATGAAATTAGACTTAAGGACTTGATATGAATAGACCAGTACATAATTTTAAAAATGAAAATTATGATTCAATGTAAAATATTTTCGGGTACCGATTCCGCAGAGTTGGAACGTGAGGTAAATAGTTTTCTGCGCGAACGTGCCGGTGCATCTGTGCATACCATTCGTCAATCTGCTACTGACAATCGCTTGGTTATTTCTGTTTTTTTTAGTGTACGAAGCAAAAGGGAAAAGCTGAAAGAAGCTGCTATGAATGAAGTGTCAGTTAATATGAAAGAGAATGAGTTGAGGGCGAATTAAAAAAGGTCAAATTCAAATAACTTAAAGAGTAAGTTGCAAAAGGATGTGATTGAATTTCTACTGCTTAGATTGATTTGCTATAGGATGTTATTAAGTTGCTAACGGATAATGTTGGCCTACTACAGGATGTGTTTGAGTTGCTAAAGGATAAAGTAGAGTTTCCAGCGGAGGGGTTGGTCTCTCTGTTTGAATTTCGAAAAGTGTGAAAATAAAGCAAAAAGATGGTTTACGAAAGACTAATACTGATTGCTTACCTTCAATAATAGCTATGTTTGATAAAAATAACGTTTTAGTGTATTGTCGGTAAGTTAGGCCACCTTACTCAAAATTGTTAGGGACATTAGGTACATACAATTTGTACATTTCCCCCCATTCAGGATGCTGGTTATGCGAAGGAATTTGAAAAGATCAATTTTCTATTACCGAATGAATTCATCTTTGGGGTGAGGAGAACTGTCAGTTGTCCATTTTTGAATTCTGCATGTTAAGTAAAACTATCGTATCGGAATTATTTCGAGGGTTGCTTTTGCAACTCTTCTGCAGCCACTTCAAGTTCCTTGTACCACTCTTCTCCGAATTTTCTGATCAAAGAGTCCTTCAGAAATTTATAGATCGGAACTTTTAATGAATCGCCAAGTTTGCAGGCGGGTTTGCAAATGCCCCACTTATCGTAGTTAACCGCCTCCACAGAATTTTTCATTTTGTTAATGCGGACGGGATAGAGATGGCATGAAACAGGTTTGCGGAAACTAATCTTTCCATCGAAGTATGCTTTTTCAATTCCGCACTTTGCAATTCCATTTTCGAAAATTGTGTAGGCGCATTCGCGTCCTTTGATGAGAGGAGTAACCCATTCCGTTTTTTGGTAGAGCAAATATTTCCCCTGTTTTTCAATGGTGGCAACTCCGCTATCGGTGAGGTAAGGTTTTACTTTCGGATAAACGCGATCCAATTCAGCAAGTTCATCCTCTTCAAGCGGTGCGCCATAATCCCCTTTCACACAGCAACTGCCCTTGCATGCATTCAGATCGCAAACAAATCTTTTTTCAATAATTTCTTCGGAAACAAGAGTGGATGCGATGGCTAGCATTGAAAGCCGGAAAAACTATTTCTGATTGTTTATTGTTAGATTGGCTTTATCAAGAGCCGTATTGCATGTGGTTAAATCTGTTTTGCATTTCGTAAGGTCGTCAGTCAGTCCGGTAATTTTCGCTGAGGTTTCAGTCAAAGATTTAATCATCACCATTTCATTTATCATTGCCTCCTTAGTGACTTTGAAAATTTGAAGAACATCGTTGGTAGAATCATCCTCCACCTCACTGTACATTTTATTAAGTGTCCTTGCTTTATCGTCCATTTCTCCGGGTCCAAAAGGTCTTCCTTTTTCCCTGATCGAATTTAATTTGTCGTGCATGTCTTTGGCAACGGCATAACGATCAGCATAACGATTAAAAGTTTTTTCGTAATTCAGATTTTTTTCTCTTAATCCTTTAAGTTCTCCACTGGAAATACTAAAGTCATAATACAGCGCAAACGAAAATACGGCCACGCAAATAATAAACAGAATCATGAAGTTGAAAAACTTCTCGTTAATTTCTTTCTGGTTCAGCGGTTTCATCTTTTTTATTCTTTCTCTTTATTTATTGTAAAACTAAAATGTGCTCCATCCTTTGGGTTTAGGCGCTTCTGTCTTCACTTGTTTTTCCTGTATAATCCATTCGCTACCCTGCGGAGGAGTACCGACAAACTCAAGATTGCTGAGTTTGCTCAATAGCGTGTGTAGGGTGGAAGTAAACTGTTCCACCAGTATCATTGCCGGATAAATATCAGGATGATAGTAGTCAATGTTCACTGTTTCGTTTATCATACCTTCCAGTTTTCCTTGCTGCAAACTTGTCCAGTTACTATAATAGGTAATCATTTCTTCCTTGTCTTTGTCACTGAGCGTGGTGAGAAAAACCCGAAAAATGTTTGCGATCTGAACAAAACATTCAATGAAATAAACCGGAGGCATTGAAGGCATCTGCTTCATTCGAAAAAAATTCTGAGCAGAAAAAACCAAAAATAAATTCATAAGGTTTTTGGAATTTTCGGCAAGTGTTGTCTTTTGATTTTTTGCAACAATTTTTTGAATGATGCGAGCCGAAAAATTTTCGATCTCATTCAATGTTCCGGTAAGTTGGTTAAATGAAACTATTAACCTTGAGTGCGCAGAAATCGAAGTGCAAGCCGGAATAAAATTAGAATCAAGTACAAGATCGTTGCCCTGCCATTTTATTTTTCCTGCAACAATGGATACATCACCCGCATCAGATATATTGTATTGTGAGGCAGGAATAATTTCAAGTTTATAAGTGGGCTGTGTGAATGGATGCCTTAACGGAATTTCCTGCGGATCGGGTACTCCGTAAGGTGAGCGGGTAAACAAATCGGCTTTTAGAATAACAAGATAAAGTGGTTCGCCTTTTGGTGGATTATTCAACTCTGCTTGCAACTGCCCATCGCTGTTCAAAGACGAATGATTTGCAGAAGTAATTTCAATGCGTACTCCGCCTGATGTAATTGCCCGGCAAGAATTCAATCGAATTTGCATCAAACCCTGTTGATAATTGAGGAGTTGAAGATTGAAAGATGAATCCTGTGATGAAAGTAATCCGTAATTAAAATGTGTGAGTCCATTTACCAGGTTGTCACGGTACAAATCCAGAAAAGCATTTTCGGTTTGCCGAAAATGCTCTTTGTTTATCTTCATTCCATCAAGCCAGTTTACAGGTAAGTGTGTTATGTTTGGTTTCATTCTTCTCTATTAATTGGAGTGCGCTCAGCAACAATGGTTTTGTATTCCTTCGCTTTGTTATTGAGTAAAGTAAGATCTGGATCAATGAATGTTTTTCCACCAAACATTCCTCCTTTACGGTAAAAACTCCATCCGAATTGATTTTCTTCAGTGCCCGAATGATCGAATGGTGTCTCTGGAAATTTGTAATTGTAGTCGTTGATAAATTTGTAAAACACAAAACCAAATTCAATATCGAAAGGTGCTTTTATCTGGAAACTTGATTTCACTTTATCGTCTGAATTTTTTGCCACTTCAAGTTCAATTACTGAAAGTTTGTCGGGGTTGATATTGTCAAGGTCGCGCTGAACCTGCATTCTGGGGTACGTCCATATTTTGAAAACAGGGTTCGGTATTTGAAGGTAGCGGGCAAAGGTGTCAATGATAATAAACGGAATGTAAAACATGAGCAGTCCACCAGCCATGGAAGCCCCTATCTCCATGTTGGATAAATTGGCTGATGCCTGTATGAGTTTTCTTACAAGTGTTAATCCTTGTCGTATTTTTAGAATGCTCATCAACTCGGTGAAAAAATTAAATGAGTAAGCAAAGAAGATTGCTGTAAGAGAAATTAACATCGTAGTGTAGAGGTATTTCGAAAAATCAGGACGAAAAAAAACTTTTTCGTAGTTCTTTCTGTAATCAAAATAAAACCATACGGCTATTGCAATGCAATACGCCTGAAAAAAAATGAGCAGAGGCACCGAGCCCGTAAACCGAAGGATATAGCCGGTAAAAGAGGGGAGAAAAAGAATAAAAACAAAGAAAAAAAAGTTTTTCAGAAACGATTTTACCTTCAATTTATCGTTGCCGAAGTTTACTCCTGTAAACACTACTGTGGAAACAATAAAAACGACAACGAGAAAGACAATAGTCCAAACCATAGGGCAACGAAAATAGAGTAAATAACATTGACTGCAAAATGAGAAGTGAAAAAAATGCAGTTTGACCAAATTTTTTTAAAAAAAAACTATCGATGGCTAAGAGTAGTAAAAAAAGTGAAACGCTGTTGTGGAAAAAATTTCGGATAATTTGTCCGACAACCAAAACAAAGTCGTGTTTTTGGGTTTTAAACGTTAATGAATGGATGATAAAATTTTAATGAAGCGATTTGTAGATAATAAATTAAGTATTTTAATCCTAAATTCGCACCACAATTTTTTACAATAATGAAATATAAACGGGTACTACTTAAATTGAGCGGAGAAGCGCTGATGGGGGAAAAAGAATTCGGGATTGATCACGATCGCCTTAAGCAGTATTCGAAAGACATCAAAGACATTGTTGATCTCGGCACGCAGGTAGCGGTGGTAATTGGCGGAGGAAATATTTTTCGCGGAGTCGGCAACGATGCCGAAGATGTAATTGACCGCGTGCAGGGCGACTACATGGGAATGCTCGCCACTGTCATCAACAGCATGGCACTGCAAAGTGCATTGGAAAAAATGGGAGTGAACACTCGGCTTCAATCTGCTATAAAGATGGAACAGATTTGCGAACCCTACATCAAACGCAGAGCAGTGCGTCATCTTGAAAAAGGAAGATTGGTTATTTTTGGCGCAGGCACCGGCAATCCGTATTTCACTACGGACACAGCGGCATCACTTCGTGCGATAGAAATAGAAGCCGATGTAATTCTGAAAGGCACAAGAGTGGATGGAATTTACAATGCCGATCCTGAAAAAGATAAAAGTGCCGTGAAGTACGACACCGTTTCATTTGATGAAGTGTATGAAAAAGGATTGAAGGTAATGGACATGACAGCGTTCACACTTTGCAAAGAGAACAACGTACCCATCATTGTATTCGATATGAATAAACCCGGCAACCTGTTGAATGTATTAGAAGGAAAGCATGTCGGAACACTCGTAGAAGTTTGAAAATATAAATCTCAAACCTAAAACCGTTATGTTAGACGCAAACAAAGTATTGAACGAAACAAAATCGCACATGCAAAAAGCGATTGATCATCTCGAAGTCGAGCTTACAAAAGTTCGGGCAGGTCGCGCCAACCCAAGCATGGTTGAAAGTGTGATGGTAGATTATTACGGATCTATGATGCCACTCAGCCAGGTTTCAAATGTGAGCACATCCGATGCACGCACCATTATGATTCAGCCGTGGGAAAAATCAATGCTCGTTCCCATTGAGAAAGCGATACAGGCAGCCAACCTCGGCTTCAATCCGCAGAATGACGGAGTTGTAATTCGTATTTCCGTTCCCCAACTTACCGAAGAGCGCAGAAAAGATTTGGTGAAGAAAGCAAGAGCTGAAGCTGAACATGCAAAAGTTGGCATCCGCAACCACAGGCGCGAATCAAATGAACTCATCAAGCGCGACAGCAAAGGGCTTCCGGAAGATCAGGTAAAGGGATTGGAAGCAAACATTCAGAAGATGACCGATCAGTTTATCACTACTGTTGATAAACATCTCGAAGCAAAAGAAAAAGAGATTATGACGGTTTAATAAAAAAACAACCCCGGTTTGTGGCCGGGGCTGATCAACAATTCAAAAATTACTTAACTTAAAACTTAACATGAAACAGTACCTCTAACGCAGGCACATTTCAGAAAGTTTCATCATAACTAAAGATTTTTTTCTTTTCAATTTGATCTGGTTGTTTTTCAGAGTTATCTTTATCAAAGTAAGAATTCGTAATTTCGTATTGATTCGTTATTCGCACCTGCCAATGTAGCTCAGCTGGCCAGAGCGGTTGTTTCGTAAACAACAGGTCCCCGGTTCGATTCCGGGCATTGGCTCAAGAAGATTTCTGGTTTGATGTTTATAGTTTGGGGTTGAAGACCCCATCAGGAATTTATTTTCCAGACACAAACCGCGCGGTCATCTCCGGCAGAAATCAGAAAATGATTCTCCAGCCAAAGAACATTGTTCACCGAGTTGAGATGCGCGTTGTGTTTTTCTTTGTCAAGGCGCTGAAGGATTTCGAAAGTTGCAGCGTCCCAGATTTTTACAGTCTTGTCCCTGCTGGCAGTGGCGAAATATTTTTGATCAGGCGAAAAAGAAAATCCGTACAGCGCATAGTTATGTGCAGGAATGGATTTTATGAGCGAAAAATTTTCTGTACTCCATATTTTCATGTGCGCATCGCGACCACCGCTTAATAAATAATTATCTTCAGGACGAAAGCAGACACAGTTAACCGAAAGTTGATGCGCTTCAATACGGTGAAACTCTCTCATGGAAATTACATCGAAGATTCTGATGGTTCCGTCACCACAGCCGACAGCCAGAACCGAATGATCTTTATTCAAAGAAATACTCCTCACTTTTTCGTTGCAGAGTTTGATATTATAGAGCAATGTAAAATCATTCAACGACCAGACAGAAATATTTCCCTCCCCTGTTGCAGCAAAAATCTTTTTATGTTGAAATGAATATTGCAGATTAAACAACTGGCTTTTATGAAATGCAATGTTGCGTACTTCCTTTCGAGTGGAAAGATCAACAACATGAATTGCTCCGGCAGAAGTACCGATCAGCATTTCATTTTTTTCTTTGATATAAAGCAACGAGTAAACAATTGCTCCAACGTTTACCAACGCTTTTGCAGGTTCATCTTTTTCCAGATCCCATTCAGCCACAATCTTATCTCCGCTTCCTGAGAAAAATTTATTTGCCTCGGGAGAATTCTCCAATGCATACACGGGACCTTCATGTCCTTTGAAGGTGTAAGTTTTTTCTACGGTGATTTTATTTTTAGAAGTACTCATTGGGTTTTGGATTTACTCCTTCTCCTTTGGAGAAGGCTGGAATGAGGCGTTCATGCCCACACTTTAGTACCCTCCGTACAATTCGTACAGATGTCAATCTTGGACCGGCTCGTCAAAAGATTTTTCCTGAATTCATGATACGCATCTCCGAACCAGATTTCTTTAAATGATTTTTGCTTCAAGCTGCCGAGCGCGTGAGAAGCATCTTTATCAAAGCAGCATGGCACAACTGTTCCGTCCCATGTAAGTACACATGAGTGCCACATCTTCCAGCAGTGGTTCAGCAAATTATTTTTAATGCTCCACTTTCCTTCAGCGTTTTTTTTGTAGCGCGAATATTTATCAATAGTCGGAATGAGATCATTCCCGTTTTCAAAATCATACACCTGAGCTGTCTTGAACGCCACTTCATCAACGCCCATTTCTTTGGCAATTTTTTTCAGATCATTTACCTGATGCTCATTTTGGCGCACAACGAGATATTGAAAAATTGTATGAGGTGTTTTTGATTTGAGTTCTTTCTTCCATTTTATAATGTTTCGCGTTCCTTCCAGAACTTTTTCAAGCGAACCGCCAATGCGGTATTGTTCATACACATCCTGCGTGGTGCCATCAATGGAAATAATCAAACGATCCAATCCAGATTCAACAGTTCGCTTTGCATTTTCATCATTGAGATAATGCGCGTTGGTGGAAGTGGCTGTGTAAATATTTTTTGAAGAAGCATACTCAACCATATTCAGAAAGTCCGGATTGAGATATGGCTCACCCTGGAAATAAAAAATGAGATACAGGAGATGAGAAGAAAGTTCATCAATCGTTTTCTCGAAAAAATTTTTGTCGAGCATTCCTGTAGGTCTTGAAAAAGAACGCAAACCACTCGGACATTCAGGACAACGAAGGTTGCAGGAAGTAGTCGGCTCAATTGCAATTGAAACGGGTAATCCTTTTTGCTGAGGCAACCCTGTTATCCGAGAATAATAAAAACTGCCAAGTACCTTAGCGGCATTTACCGCTTTACTTATGTTTAGTTTCGAGAGTATGTTGAAAAGATCGCGGGGATTGGTATTCATTCTATCTGCAAAAGTGCATACAATATCTGAACTGGTAAGGGATACAGCATATATAAAGTCATTATTTTTTGTTCATTGATCGCTCCTCGCGATTTTTTTTTCTGTTCATAATTATCATTTGTTTTCACTCTGAGAATTGAGCATCTGAGTACTTTAGAAACCTTTTAGAATTCATGAGAAATTTTTTCGCATTCACTGTTGTCTTTCTTTTCGCTGTAATTGCAAAGGCACAGGACAACTGTTCGAATGCCACACCACTTTGTGCGAACAACACGATTGCTTCAACAACTTTCGGAGCAACCACTGCTGTGAATGATCCTGCGCTTAGTTGCGGTGACCTTACCGTGAACAACAGCGTGTGGTACATTGTTACCGCAATCACTACAGGAACGTGTACGGTCACAGTCGGTCAGATAAATAACAACCCAGGATTGGAAATGGAAGTTTACAGCGGTTCATGTGGATCGTTCGTAACAACAGGTGCATGTAATTCGGCAAATGGTCCGGGCGGTTCTATGAATGTAACGTTTGCTGTGATTGCAGGGGGAACTTACTACGTGATGGTTGATGGTGCATCGGGAAATCAGGAAGCATTTACAATTCTCGCAACATCAGCTACCAACTCTATCATAGGGCGACCCCAGCCAAGTTTTATTCCAAGTACTTTTTCAGGTTGCGCTCCGCTTTCGGTTTTGCTTCAGAATACATCTACAATAAGTGGCGGTAGTAACATTACTTATCAGTGGAGGATTGATGGTGGAGGTTATATCTATGCAACTGGGAATGACACTACCATTGTTTTTGCAACTACAGGAAGTCATACTATTGATCTGAAAATTTGCAATGCTGAATGTGGGTGTGCATCTACAACTCAATTCATTGATGTGGAACATTTGGTTGGAAGTATTGTTCCACCAACAAATATTTGCGAAGGTTCTAACGTTGACTTTGGAGGTGATGCGCAATATCTTCCTGATCCACCTTTCACTCCCGTAAATATTGTTTCGTGGGATTGGAACTTTGGTGATCCCGGATCGGGAGCGAACAATACTGCAAGTGGTCAAAATGTTCAACACGCTTTTTCTGACAGCGGAATTTTTTTAGTAACGCTTATTGTGGTAAGTGCAGATTGCGGAATTGATACAGTGACAACAATCGTTCATGTAAATCCAAAACCTACAGTGAGTGCAGGAACAGATCAGGTTATTTGTGAAAATGATGATGCAACATTAGTTGCAGTTGTAACGAATGCATTATCGCCTGTTGTTTATCAATGGACAGGTATGGGAATTTTTTCATGTGATACTTGTTCAACAAATATTGTTAGTGGATTGCCAGCCGGTGGTCCTTACAATATTTCAATTCACATTGATGATGCAAATGGATGTTCGGCTGATTCATCAGCAAACATCACTGTAAATCCAAAACCCGTTGTTGATTTGGGAAACGATACAATCGTTTGCAGATTTTCATCTCTTCAACTGAATGCAAACGTCACTACGGGAAATCCCCCATTTAGATATTCGTGGTTTCCTCTAGCAGGATTGAATGATTCAACGGTGCATAATCCTGTTGCGTTTATTGTGGCACCAACAACTTATTGTGTAATTATTCAAGATTCAATCGGCTGCACATCAGATACAACTTGCATTAACATTGACGTGCATCCGCAGCCCGCGCTGTCTTCATCACCCGGAGTTTTATGCGCCACCGATCCTAACCCGCAAACAACTTTTTCCGTACTTGGTGCCGGAGCAGGATCAACTTATTCGTGGATATTGTCACCAAATTATTCTTTGATTATCGGAGCGAATGTGGATTCCTCAACTGTCACAACAACATTTCCCACAGGCGTTGCAGCTACTTACAATTTCACCTGTGTTGTTACTGACGGAGTAACAGGTTGCCGCGACACTGTTTACTCTTCGTATCAGATTATTTCAGGATTAAATATGGTGGTGAATATTCCAACACAAATGTGTTTGGGAATTCCTACAACAATTTCTGCAAGCGGAGCGAATACGTATGTGTGGAGTGCGTCACCTTCTTATCTGTTTGTTGATTCAACACTTGCGACAGAATTAGTTTCGCCAATCGTAACAACAACTTTCACTGTTACAGGAACTGTGGGTACGTGCACACAAGCAGTTTCAGGAACAATGAATGTTTACCCGCGACCAACGATTACAGTTTCAAATGACACAACCGTTTGTCCGAATACTCCGGTACAGATTTTTTCAAATGCATCCGGAGGAACACCTCCCTATTTTTATGCATGGTCTCCCTCAACAGGATTGAATGATTCTCTTTTACAAAATCCGATTGCAACAATCAATGCAACTGTAACATATTGCGCAGCCGTGATTGATATTCATTCCTGCTTCAGCGACAGTCAATGCGTTTGGCTGAATGTATTGCAGGTACCAACTATTTCTTCTGCTCCTTCAACGTTGTGCGCAACCACTCCGAATCCGCAAACTGTTTTCACTGTGAACGGTGCATCAGCAGGATCAACATACAGTTGGATTTCTTCGGCTGATTATTCTCTCATTACTTCTGCAACTATTGATTCATCATCCGTTACAATTTCTCTTCCTCCAAATTCAACAGCAACTTATTTTTTCTCGGTTTCAGTAACCGATGCTGTAACCGGCTGCACAAATATTCTTTCGCAAACATTTACGATGACTCCCGGATTGAACATGACTGTAAGCGGAGCAAATTCTTTTTGCGAAGGCGATTCGGTTACGCTTACTGTAAGCGGTGCATTATTGTATGTGTGGACTGCATCTCCATCCTATTCTTTTGCTGATTCTTCTTCTGCAACTCAAACTGTTTCTCCTGTCGTAACAACTTTCTTCTCTATAACAGGAACTGTGGCAGGTTGCACGCAGGTAATTATTGATACGGTAACTGTAAATGCAAAACCCGTTGCTGTTGCTTCTCCTATTCCATTATTCTGCGGATGCACAACTGTAAATCTTGCAGGAGGATTAAGCACTCCCGGAATGAATTATTCGTGGACGAGTGAGGGAGGAAATATAATTACGAATGGTAATCAGGTTAATGCAACATCAGCAATTTGCACAAGCGATTCGTTTGTGCTGATCGTTATCGATCCTTCTACAGGATGTTCCGATGCAACATCTGTTCTTGCAAATCAAAATCCTTTGCCTGCTGCGGTCGCTGCTTCCACTCCAACTTTAATTTGCGATGCAACAACTACAACAATTCTTCTTGACGGAACCGGGAGCGATACCACAACAGGAACTGTTTATCACTGGACTTCAAATAATCCTTCCGCAACTTTTGCCGATACCACATCAGTCATTACAACAGCAACGATAAGCACAGCAACAATTTTTTATCTCACCGTTTCTGATACGCTCGGATGCGATTCAACATTTGCCGATACTGTGAGCGTCTATCCAACGCCTTCAATTGCCGCAGCGAATCCTTTCATCTGCACAAGCGATCCATCTTTGCAATCAACAATTACAATCACAGGCGCAAGTGTTGGCTCCACATATTTGTGGGATACAATTCCAGCATGTGTAACTCCGAACATTGCAAATACATCATCACAAACTTTTGATTTCACTTCGTGCGGTGCAGGCGTTTACAATTTCTCTATTCTCGTTACGGATACAACGAGCGGTTGTGTGAAACGCGTAAGTCAAACGGTTACTGTTGTAACAGGCGTTACGCTTATCGCTTCCGGCAACACAACTTTTTGTGAAGGCGATGCAACAACACTTTCTGCAAGCGGTGCGAACAGTTATGCATGGCTTCCAACGGGTGATACTACTTCTTCTGTCAATCTTGTTGGTCTTGGTTCTGCAGGTTCGCCCTATCATTACATAGTGATAGGAACAATCGGCACTTGTGCAGCTAGCGATACATTTACAGTTGTTGTAAATCCTTCTCCGCAAACAACACCAATAAACGGAAACGCTGCTGCATGTGACAGTGCTATCGGATTAATTTATTCTGTAAATCCTCCAAATGGAAATTACACATGGACGATTACAAATGGAACCATCACTCAGGGACAAGGCACTTCAACAATATATGTGAACTGGGATTCTGCAGGAACAGGAACACTCACAGTTGTTGACACAAATGCTTTCGGATGTCCCGGCACTCCTCAAACTCTTACAATAAATATTCTTCCGCTTCCAGTTACATCCGTAATCAGTGGATCGGATTCTGTTTGCGAAAATAGTTTTGGAACTTATTTCGTTACGCCTAATGCAGGATCAGTTTACAATTGGTCTGTAACGAATGGAACAATTGTCGGAAACGGCACAAGCAATGTTATAAATGTTCAATGGAACGGAGCAGGAACAGGAACGATACAAGTGAATGAAACAAATGCCGCAGGATGTATTGGTGCTTTTGTAAGCTTCGCAGTATTTATTTTTCCCGCGCCTTCAGTTCCGGCAGTTCAGGGAATTACTTCTGTTTGCTCAGGAGACACGATGCAACTTTATTCTACCGCACTTATCGGAAATACAACATACAGTTGGACGGTTACAAATGGAATAATCGTGAGTGGACTTAATACCGACAGCATCTTTGTGAATTGGGATACCACTGCAGCAACCGGAAGTATTTCTTTAATCATCATCAATCAATATGGTTGCGCAAGTCCGATTGGAAACATCAGCGTAACAATAAATCCTGTTCCGGTTGCAACAGTTATTCCGGATTCAGTTTCTCTTTGCAGAAATATTCCATTGCAGATTACCGGAGGATTTAATTTCGGAACCATACAATGGAGCACAACCGGCAGCGGGACGTTCAGCGACAGTTCCATTGCATCACCAATTTATTTTCCTGGACCATCCGATTCTGGAATCGTAACGCTCACCATGATTCTTTCCTCTCTCACTTGTGGCAATGATACTGCTCAAGTGACTCTGAACGTGGTGCCAGCACCGAATGTTATAGTCACTGCTCTTCCGGATACAATTTGCTGGGGCGATGTTACTTCAATTATTGCAACAGGTGGCGGCACATATTATTGGATAAACAATGGTGCAATCACTTCATCTCTATTTGCAAGCCCCGTTACTGATTCAACTTTTTATGTGATCGTAAATAATTCGTTCAACTGTCCGGATACAGATTCAATTGTTGTGAATGTGACTCCTCCTGGAATTCCAAGTGCGGGTGCTGATGTGATTTCATGTCTTGGTGATTCAGTTCAACTTAGCGGTACGGTTATCAATGCTGGTCAATTTTACTGGAATACATTAGGTGATGGATTTTTTACTGACAGCTTGCAGCAAATTACTTTTTATATTCCTGGAACAAATGATACAACAGTTGGTTCTGTTCACATTGTTGCGTATGCATCGGGAGCGTGCATCAATTTTACCGACACCGTTCTTATTTCATTCAGCCATACACCATCTGCTTATGCTGGGCGAGACACTGTAATCAGTGACGAAACCGGAAGCGGAGTTTCCATTTCAACAAACGGCACTGCTGCAAATGCAACAACAATTCATTGGACTACATCAGGCAACGGAACTTTTTCTCCGAACGATTCCACTCTTAACGCTACATACATTCCAAGCACAGATGATTACGGTTTGGATTCTGTAATCATAACACTTACCGCCATCGGGCCTTGCGGAACAGCGACAGATTATTTTGTAATTGAATTTACTCCGTTTGTTATTCCGAATGTAATCACTCCTTTTCCAGGCACGCCCGGCTACAATGATTTTTTTGTGATCAAAAATCTTCCACCCGGAAGCAAAATAAAAATATGGGATCGCTGGGGATTGCTTGTGTACGTTTCAGACAATTATCAAAACGACTGGGATGCGCACGGACTGATGTCTGATGATTTTTATTACATCCTCGAAACAAGACAAAAGAATTTTCATGGGTGGATTAAGGTCATACGGGATGAGAAATAGTTGCGCCCGTAAAAACTCAATTCCATAATCTTTTCGCTACTGCGCCTTTGTATTTATCAGGATGCTGAGAAATTTTCTCAGTATGTCATTGTAAGAGGTTACAATGACATGCGGAAGATTCAGAACCCTACTGTAAAAGTTTACAATGCCATGCAGAACATTCAGAATCCTATTGTAAGAGATTACAATACCATGCGGAAGATTCAGAACCCTACTGTAAGAGTTTACAATGCCATGCAGAACATTCAGAACCCTACTGTCAGAGTTTACATTGCCATACAGAACATTCAGAACCCTATTGTAAGAGTTTACATTACCATTCAGAACATTCAGAATCCCATTGTAAGAGTTTACAGCGTGAATTTGAGGAAATTTCAAAGGTTTGCTGAAGAAGGAGAGCAATGTTCAGTAACTAATTCTTCGCAGTGTACCTCTCAACTTACAAAGTACATATCAATTTCCCCCTTATTCTTCGCTTTCACCTTTCCCCTATATTCACAGATGAATTTTCCTTTCACTAATTCATAAGTAACACCGCTGATGTTTACTTTTCCTATTTCACCGCTGCTTTCCATTCGTGAAGCAGTATTAACCGTGTCTCCCCAAATATCATAAGCGAATTTTTTTATGCCCACTATACCAGCAACTACGGGACCCGTGTGAACACCACAGCGTAGTTCAAAAAACGGTTGATCCTTTGCGATGCGATCCTTTTTATTTTTTTCAATAAACGCTACCATCTCTAATCCGGCCGTAACCACATCAACCGGATTGGTAGTGTTAGTTTTCGGCAATCCGCCTGCACACATGTAAGCATCACCAATCGTTTTTATTTTTTCGATTCCGTGTTTGGTGATGATTTTATCAAACTCGCTGTAGCAGTAATTTATTTCAGCGACCAAATCTTCCGGAGAAAGTTTTTCTGATGCCTGTGTGAAATTTTTAAAGTCGGTAAATAACACGCTCACCAAATCAAAGCTTTTTGCCTTTGCTGTGCCGGTTGCTTTTAATTCTTCAGCCGTTTCTTCCGGAAGAATGTTCAGCAGCAATTCATCGCTGCGTTTTTTCTCTTTGGTAATCCTTTTCTTCTGAAAAAATACGAGTACAAGAAACATCATCACGATTGTTAAACCGCCAATTGTAATATTGCGGATTGTCTTTTGTCTTTTCAAATCAAGTTCCTGAATATCGAGTTGTCCTTGCTTCTTGTAAAGATCAAAATCAAATTGCAAACTGCCTACCTTTTTATATGTTTCAGTGTTGTATAAAGTATCTTTAATATCGGTCAGCAACGTCTGATACTTAAAGGCATTATCAAAGTCGTGTAATTTAGAAAAGGAGTTTGCCAGGCCTTCATAAATTTCTTTCAACTCATTGTTCGCACTGATGTCTTTAGCAGTAGAGTCGGCTTGTTTGTAAGAAGCAATTGCCAGTTTGAATTCGCCCTGTTTAAGATATGCATTTCCTAAACCAAGGAGTGATTGCGTCATATCCAATTTTGAATCCAATTTTTTCGATAATTCAAAAGCTTCCTCGTGATTCTTTATTGCAGAACTTAAATCATTTCGTTTTGTGTAAACCTTGCCGATGTCATTTAAAGAGTAAGGGATATATTCGGTTCCTTCAAAAGCTTTCAGAGATTTTTCGAAATAGAAGAGAGCCGAGTCGAGATTATTTCGGTACAAATAAATTTCCCCGATGCCCACAGTAGTTGAACCGCTGATATTTTTATCTCCGATCTCGTCACTTAATGGCAATGCTTTAAAGTAGTAAGAGAGAGCTTTATCGTAATTTTCTTTCTTAGTGCCATACACATTTCCAATATTAGAAAGCAAGGTTGCTGTTCTGAATTTGTCGCCAAGTTGCTCTGCAATTTTTAATGCCTTCAGATAATTCTCTAGCGCTTTTTCATCACTTCCTTGATTGAAATAAACTGTACCGATGTTGCTCAGAATATTTGCAACACCCGCATTGTCGCCAAGCGAATCGAAAGCAGCCAGAGATTCATTCCAGTTATCCAGCGTCTCAATATATTTTGCCTGACCATAATAACCGATTCCAATATTTTTTAGGGAATAAGCGATTCCGCGCTGAAAATTTAATTTTCCGGAAAGTTCTTTTGCTTGCTTTGCCACAACGATTGCCTGATTGGGATCGGTACCAAAATATTTTTTACTCAGCGCAAGCAATGTATTTACCTTGCCAGTATCTTCCATGCATGCTGCAAGTACCGATTTCAAGCTATCAATCTCCTTATCTTGCGCGCAGCAGAGCGAAGCAAAAAAAATTAAACAGATCAGCGGATATTTACTTCGTGGGGTCATTCTGTAAAAAGCAGGAGTGCTTGTGGATTCAAAGAAACAATTTTTATCTGAAACAAAATTCTGAAAATAAAAAAGCCGTCCCGAAAATTTCGGAGCGGCTCTTAAAATTTTTAATAATTACAATTTTATTCCACTGCAATCTGAATCGTTTTTGTTTTCTCTCCCTCTTTATCAACCGTGAGGAAATAAATTCCGCTTGCCACATCGCGCAGATCAAGCTGAAGCTGATTCTCTCCTTCAACTGATTCAATGTCTTTACTCAGTAAAACACGACCAAGAACATTCACTACTTTGAAAGAGTATTTCTCTTTTCCGGCAGAAGCAAACAACACACTCATCTTTCCCGAAGTCGGATTTGGATATACACTCACATCCGTGATCATTTCAAAATCTTCGTCACCGATGGTGCGGCAGTTAAGATTTACAGCAATTGTTTTCGAAGTTAAAACAGATGAGCCGCAAAGGTTGTTGGCACTGACTTTAACAGTTGCTGTACCCGCAGTTTCTGTTGTGTACTTCACGGTAACAGAAGTTCCTGTCGTGGATCCGACAAACGTAGCCCCACCAGCAATTGTCCAAGTGTAAGAGGTTGCACCCGTAACAGCAGCGATTGAATACACTACAGCGGTTTGCGTTTTGCATACAGATGCAGAACCAGTAATTGTTCCCGGTTGCAGAAGCAGTGCAGAAACTGAAAGTGAAGTTGCGGCACTTGAACCACAAGCGTTATTTGCTTTCGCTGTAATATTGCCTGAGCCGGTAAAATTATTTCCATAGTTCACCGTAATTGATGTTCCCGTATTACTACCAGAAATAGTTGCCCCTGACGGAACAGTCCATGTGTAAGAAGTAGCGCCAGCAACCGAAACGATTGAATATACCTGACCTGTCTTTCGGCAAACATTTGATGTTGGGCCTGTAATTGCTCCCGGTGCATTTGGTTTTGATTGAACAGCCATTGTAGCAAAGGGACTGCTACCACATGCATTTGTTGCATACACAGAAACATTTCCTGAAACAAAAGTTGAAGGGAATGTAATTTTTATTTCATCAATTGAACTTCCAACGGTTAGAGGATTACCTGTATTGCCGGTTCCTGAGTAATCAATAATAGTACAACCGGCAGGCGCTGACCATGTATAGGATGTTGCTCCGTTTACATAATCAATTTCCCAACGGTACGTTCCTCCTCCACAAACTCCGACAGAAATATTATCACCATCATGATCATAATCATCATACACAGGCGCGCTTGTAATTGCACCGTAAACATTTTTGGTAACTGCGCTACTGATGCCGATACAATTGACTGCAATTACTGAAATAGTTCCGTTTGCAAATCCTGCTGCGACACTAACGCTGATTGAAGTTGTTCCCTGTCCAGAAGCAATTAATAATCCCGTTCCGCTTACAGTCCATGTGTAGCTTGCAGCATTGGTAACTGCCGAAATGGAATATGTAGATGAAACAGGAGCGCACATTGTTGTTGATCCTGTAATTGCACCCGGAGTGGCCGGACTTGCAGTGAGTCGTGAAATGCTCTTTGAAATAACCGCACTTGATCCGCAATAATTATTTGCTTTCACAGTGATTGTTCCTCCGCTGAATGAACTGCTGAAACTAAGAGTAATTGAAGCAGCAGTTGAAGAGCCGGTAATGCCTGAAGGCAACGTCCATGTATATGAAGTTGCTCCGGTCACTGCAGCAATTCTGTACACAACACCCGTCTGATTTCTGCAAGCGCCCGAAGAGCCGCTGATAGCGCCTGGTGCAGCCGGAGCAGAACCTGATCGAACAATTGTTGCTGATGCAGCACCTGAACAATTATGAGAATCTTTAATTGTTACGGTGTAAGTTGCAGGGGCAAGAGCAGAAATGGTTTGAGTTGTTTGTCCGCCCGACCACAAGTAAGAATAACCTGCAGTTCCGCCCGCAGGAGTAACTGTTGCTGTTCCAGTATTTGCCGAACAACTTGACGCAGTTACGGAAGTAGTACCTGTGATTGCTACCGGTAAAACAATAGTTGCTGAACCAGTTGCCGTGCATCCATGCGCATCGGTAACTGAATAGTTGTAAGTTCCTGCATTAAGATTTGCAGTTGAAGTACTGTTGTAAGTATAAGGAGATGTTCCACCAATTGCAGTACGAAGAACACTTCCCTGCTGACCATTGCACTGCGGTTGAGTGGCAGTTACCGACAAAACTAATTGCGAAGGCGCAGCATTAATTGTTGCTGAAGCATTGGCAGTGCAATTATTCACATCTGTGACGGTTACGGTATATGTTGCCGCAGCGAGACTGAAAATATTTTGAGTGGTCGCACCATTACTCCAATGATAAGAATACGCTCCTGTTCCTCCGCTGCCTGACAATGCAACACTTCCGGTTTGCCCGAAGCACTGCGGTTGTGTCGCTGTTTTTGTTAATGTTATTTGTGATGGCGCAGCATTAATTGTTGCTGAAGCATTAGCGGTACAATTATTCGCATCTGTAACGGTTACAGTATATGTTGCTGCTGAGAGTCCTGAAATATTCTGTGTAGTCGCACCATTGCTCCAGCTATAAGAATACGCTCCTGTTCCTCCGCTGCCATACAGTGCAACACTTCCGGTTTGCCCGAAACATTTCGGTTGTGTTATAGTTTTTGTTAAAACTATTTGCGATGGTGCTGAATTGATGGTTGCAGAAGCAGTAGCTGTACATCCATGCACATCAGTTACTACATAGCTGTATGTGTTTGGAGAAAGATTGGTCGTAGCTCCGCTGTAAGTATATCCTCCCGCACCACCAATTCCCTGCAATGAAACACTACCGGTTTGACCGAAGCATGCCGGCTGATTTACAGTCGGCACCAAAGACAACGGTGAAGGCATTACTAAACTACCATTCACGTAACTGATTACATAATTTGGCGGCTGGAACAATTGTGCAGCGCTCGGAACAATTCGATAAGTACCTGCTGGAGGAACTCCCGCTCCAACCTGTTGGTAATTTTGATAGTAGAGTGTATAGGTTGGCAGAATAGAGACAACTGTTTCCAATGAATCGCTGTACTGGAATCCATCATACATTGATGTGAATGCTGGCAGTATAGAACACAAAGGATTCTTATTGTCAGCGGTAATAGTAATGGATTTCGGAACGATGGTAGCTGTACCGTTTGTATACGAAATATCGAAGTTGTCCGAAATAAAAGCTGCAGGAACAATTGTCTGAACTCCACAGGTTATTCCTGTAAGTAAATTTATCGGACGCAGATCATCCAAGGAGTCGCCTACATAAACATCAACAGAATCCAGTATCACAATCACCTTCTCATTGGTTGTTTCACTAATAGAACTTCCATTCACAATGCCATGTCCGTTCACAATACCGTGACCATTCACGATACCATGTCCATTCACAATACCATGTCCGCTTACCAATGCAACTCCATTCACGATGCCATGACCATTTACCAAAGTTGTATTTGCCGAATCAAGAATATAATTTGTAATACAAGCGGGATCAACTACCACGGCAGTAAGCGTAAAAGGAGAAGGTAACCCATTTACAATGCCATGTCCGTTCACAATACCGTGACCATTCACGATACCATGTCCGCTTGCCATCACACCCAATGAAGTAAGATCGGAAAGCGGGACACTTCCATCGACCAAAACAATGGCGTCAGAAATTCCACCTTCGTGAATCACTTTTATTGAATCAAAAAATACGGCTTGTTCGGCTACATCAATATTCGAGTTATCATAAGTATAATTGAAATGAATGTTTTGAATTTTATCTCCATAAGTAAATGTTGTGTCGCGCGGAGTAATCACAAGTGGAAGTTTCGAAATGGTAAGTGCTCCTGCAACAAAATTGTAATTGTAATTTGCCATCAATGCAGAATCAACCGGATCGTTTGGATCGAGAGCATCCATACTCGGAGTAATTGAATAAATGCTCACGTTGCTCGTGCTTGTTGCATTGGTTGAGAAATGAATATTGTCAAGACCAAGATCAGCAAGAGTTACTCCTGCGCTTGCCAGAGATTGCCCATCTACTAAAACTGTAGCATCAAATACGGGAAGTTTTTCTCCGTACTTTTTCGTTTTATTGTTTGCGGTAATTGTAACGTTGCTTACCAAATGCTGGAAGAAGAAAATAGAATTTGAGTATCCCCCATCTGTACCGTTGTTAGTAATTGGCGCAGTATAAACCTGTACCGCAGGATTTGCATTGCCGAATGCAGGAACTGTTGCAGAAAGATGATAGTTATCTACAAACGATGTAGCAAGTTCTACTCCCGAAAGAGTGATTTTAGACTGAGGAGAGAAATAAGCGCCATTTACAGTAACTGCCAATGCCTGACTTCCCGGTGTAATTGCATTGTTGTAAGTAAGCGACTGAACAATCGGAGTTGGTTTCGCAAAAGTTTTCATTGCTTCGTCTGCCTGAATAAGTCCGTAGCCGGTGTTGAAATCATAACCTGTAGCATCCATATCAACAGCAGTGCGTTGAAGAATTGCGCGCACACTATCAGGAGTTAATGCATCACTATAAAATTTGTTTCTTGCGTTAATCAGCAATGCAGCTACTGCAGCAGCATGAGGTGCGGCTGCGGACGTTCCGAAAAAATTTGGATACACATCACCTTCAATATTATATGAACCGAAATTTACCGAAGTGTTTCCTCCATCAGGAGCTACGAAGTCAGGTCGGTTCCTTACCGTTCCGTAAACATCTTGTCCGCCTGAAGATGAAAATGTTTCTGCAAGTGGAGGACTGATTCCATACGCTGGCGTTCTGGTATATCGCGCAGCGCCAACGGCCATAGCGCCTTCCGCATTCCCTTGTCCAACTAATGTTCCAGTGGCGTTGGTGTGTTCATTTATAGTCATGTCTCCACGGAACACAACGTATTTGAATTTCAGATTTACAGTTGTTCCCCAACTACGGATGATCATTATGTTTGTAGAAGCAGGAGTATTTCCTGCAACAGTGAATGGTAGCACTTCGAATGGATCGCCCCAATTATTTTTACGGTTGAATCCGAAAAGTTGATTTCCGTTTTCATCAGTAAGATAAATGTCAAGATCATTTTTTGCGCCCGGTAATTGACCAAGTGAGTAAATAGAATCATCCCACTGAAGAACGATAGTATATGTTCCGGGAGCGAGTGTTACACTTTGATAAATATCTCCACCACCAAAGTCGTGAGCAAATCCTGTAAGTCCACCCGGTGCAACTGCAGGCGTGAACACTCCTTCATAGGATTTCGATCCGAAATTTCCGGCAGCGGTGAAATAAGAAACACCTTGTGCTTTTACGAAGTTAATGGCTTGCGAAACCACACCATCTTTGAAGAATGGTTCAGTAACATAGGTAACATCATCTACGATTACATCACAGCCGGCTGCGTAGAGTGATTTTATTCCTTCTGACATGTCTCCCGCACTCACAAAGCCGGTTCTGAAAGCGAGTTGTGCTTTCGGTGCAACATCATGTACGATCTGCACCATTGCTCTTCCTTCATCGGTGCGCTTGCCGTACGGATAATCATAAAGCACTTCAACAGGATTCGCGTTGTAAGTATTTCCTGCGCCCGGTAAATCACCGTTTGCTAAATCAGTTGCGGCAGGGTTTCCGGAATTTTTATTGTAGCTGTCAGATATCACACCAACCTTCACACCTTCTCCTTCTACACCAAATGCTTTGCGTGCTGAGTCGCTTCGTTGCGCAATGTCACCATTACTATAAATCAGTCCTGAGAAAGTTGTGTTGGCAACAGGTGGAAAATATGGACGGACATAATTCACCATAGAAGGAATGCTGTCTAGTTTTAAAAGATTTACGACCGGGAAACTTCCTGTTATAATAAGAGTGGTATCGCCATTGTCAATTAAATCAGTCATTCCGTATGCGGTAGTTTGCAAAAGTGCCAACAGATTGTTGTACTGACCGACATTGGAAATTACTTCGATCACCACCTTTCCATTATTAAAAAGGAAAATGGCGTTGCTGTTATTGGTAGTGTCTCCGATAGAATCAGGATTGTTGTAAAGTTCTGTAAGTTCTGATCCTAATGCTTGAGTTACTTTGCCGCTATCAGGCGGTTCGTAATATGGAAGTATGCAACCGGTAAAAATTACATCTGCCGATGTTGTAGCTGTGCAACCGTTGAAATCGGTAACAGTATAGTTGTATGTTCCTTCAACAAGATTTGTGGTTGCATCGCCACCGTAAATGTATGGATAGGTTCCTCCGCTTACGGCAAGCATAACAGTACCGGTGCTTCCGGAACAAATTGTTTGAGAAGAAGGGTTGGCTTCCAATGTCAATATAGATGGTTCAGTAATTAGAAAGTTAAGAGCAGTACCTGCACATCCCAAAGAATCAGATGGAGTTACTGTATAGTTTCCTGCAACCAATTCGATGAAAACATTTGTGCTGTAATTCGTAGTTTGCGCAAACGGATCCGTTACTAAATAGGTATAGCCGGTTGGAAAATTACTGTCCAGATAAGGAGTTCCTCCACTGATTCCGGTAATGGTTGCTGTGCCATTAGACGCTCCATTACACAAAACAGGAGTAGTTGATATACTTCCGCTGACGACCTGTGTGGGTTGAGAGAAGGTTCGAACTTCGGTGTACGTGCAGCCTAAGTTATCAAGAATATCGAACGAAATTGTTGTATCGGGAGATGTAAAACCGTTGAATGTAAAAGTACCGGTTCCTTCAAAGGGGGGAGTACCACCAACAGCGTTTACATTAACAGTAAAACTACTTCCATAGCAAATGGATCCTGGAGCGAATACAGAAATTTCAGGAGTGGGATTTTCCTGAACATCAAAATCGAAGGATGAAGTTGTGCATCCATGTGCATCTATAACGGAGTATGAATAACTACCAACACCAAAATTAAGAGTAGTGTCTGTTAAAAAAGGATCCGTAACAGGATCGTTACTTTCATCATTGAGAACGTAAGGCGGGGTGCCACCGATTGGTGTAAACGTTACAGCAGTTGTTGTTCCCAGGCAAACACTCCAATTGGGAGCATCGAAATTAAGATCAAGTAAATCGGGTTCGTTGATAGTTGCATTGGTGCCTCCATTGCTGCTTGAGCAACCTGACGAATCGGCAACTGTTACAAAGTATCCCTGAGAACCTAACTGTGTAAAAATTCCTGTTGAATTATTTATTGTACTTTCATCATCGGCACCAAGTGAATAGGTGTAAGGGGGTATTCCTCCAAAAACATTCAACACCTGTATCGTTCCGTCACCTGCACCATTGCAGCTAACATCAGTGCTCGTTACATCAAATGTTATTAATGGTGTTGGTACAACGGTGATTGTAATTTGTGCACATACTCCAATGCAACTGCCTTCTCCCCTCACATAATAAGTGGTGGTTGTGACTGGAAATAAGTCAATATAAGTTCCTGTTCCTATTGCATTTCCACCACAACTGTCAGCATACCAAAACCAATCGACAGCTCCATTTAGATTTCCGGAAGTGATGTAAAGAAATGCATCGCTTCCGCTACATATGGTCAAACTTGAACTTCCAATTCCGGGAACGTCAGGAACTGGATTTACAGTAATGGTGATTGATGTGCAACCTCCCGGATTGGCGCATCCGCCTTCTCCGCGTACATAATAAGTTGTGGTTACTGATGGTGTAACATTTATGGAAATTCCTGTTCCGATTGTAGGTCCACCACAGCTATCAATAGACCATTGCCAATGCGTGTTGTTATTTAAGTTGCCTGATAGATTAAGGGTTGAAGATGACCCTGCGCAGATTGTTGATGCAGATGCTGACACAGTGGGAACATCGGCAGAAAAACAAAATGTCAGTTCCCAAAAATCGTTGAGTGGTGACCCTGATAAACTTCCGGTACCGAGGTATCCTTCTGTTCCAATGCTGAATCCGGGAGCTGTCGTTCTTCCGCTTCCTGAAAAATTTGTGATCTGAGTCCAGCTTACATTTGTTGTATCATATTGCCAGAAATCAACCGGAAATCCTGTACCATCATATCCCAATCCGATAAATCCGCGCGGACCCATGGAAAATCCAGTTGCTGTTTGACGAGGCGTGCCTGGAAATGATGGAAGCACTATCCAGGTATTGCTGAAAGGATCGTAAGAAAGAAAGTCGTTAAGATTTTGCCCGGCATTGTTTACGCCTAAACTGATGAATCCTTTATTGCCAATGGAGAATGAAGTTGCTTTTTCCCGGAAACCATTCGCACCTGGAACCCCTGCTTTAGGAGTCCATGCATTCGATCCGGGATTGTATTGCCACACATCATTTGTATCACCTCCAATTGTATTTCCAGTGGCTATATATCCCAACCCGTTAGCAGAAAATGCCACAGCTCTTGCTCTTGGAGCACTTGGAAGATTCGCTCTCGGTATCCATAAATTCCCTGTAGGGTCGTACTGAAAAAAATCATTTTTTAGGGCAAATGAATCCTGACCTGTACCCACATACCCCTTGCCGGCAATTTCAAACGCCACGGCTCCTGCACGGGAGGTTCCTGTGAAGTTTGCTTTTTGTGTCCATGAATTAGTTGCCTGATCATACTCCCATAAATCTTTAGTTAGAATCGGTCCGGTACTCCCTAGACCTATGTATCCTTTTGTTCCTATGGAGAAACCAACAGAACCATAGCGTGCAGAACCTCCAAAGTTTGAAACTCCTGTCCACGATGCCTGTGCTTCCGCCAATACAGGAAGAAGTAATGTAAGCACAAACGAAATAAGAATAAGATTTTTTTTCATCGCTGTTGTTTTAACCGTTATTATTTTTATGAAACATTTCTTTTTTTCACTAGAGAATAATTCTTTCAAATCATTTCAACACAAAATTTATTTTGTGGAAATAATCCATAAATAATAATCTACTATAAAAAGGAATGTACCGTGTTTCCGTTAATTTTTTTTATGCGTTACGTTGGTTATTGAGTAAGCAGAAAAAAATTCTGCAATTGTTGATCAATGCAGGGTAGTTCTTCGTGTTCAGCAGTGGTTGGTTTCGAGCAGCAAATATAAACAGCAAATCTTAAACAGCAAGTTTTTTTATGTCAACTTTCAGTTATTTCAAGCGCTGTAGATTCACTCAGAAAAAACGTTCGTTCACCAAGGTTTTTATGTGCTTCGCCATTTTTTATATTTTAGGAGATGTTTAAATTTTATTTGTAAAATATGCTATGCGGAATTTATGCCTTCGCACACCCCCAACCGATAAAGGGGAAATTCGAACACAAGCCCCCCTTCAGAGGATAGGGTGTGGGGAGCAGAATTTCACCGACAAATATTTTTTATGAATTTTAAACAGCTTCTTAATTTGGAAAACAAATAATGCACTTTATTAAAGAGGCAGATGTTCTTCCGTAAAGAGGAATTTTTTCATCCGATATAACTTCTATTTTTGCCACATGACTCAAAAATCTTCAGAAGATATTTTCAAAAGCATTATCTCTCACGCAAAAGAATACGGATTCATTTTTCAATCCTCCGAAATTTATGATGGCTTAAGTGCCGTGTATGATTACGGTCAGAACGGAGCAGAGCTTAAAAAAAATATCCGCGACTACTGGTGGCGTTCCATGGTGCAGATGAATGAAAACATCGTTGGCATTGATACCGCCATCTTCATGCACCCCACCATCTGGAAAGCAAGCGGGCACCTGGATGCTTTCAATGATCCGCTTATTGATAACAAAGATTCCAAGAAAAGATACCGCGCTGATGTTCTGATTGAAGATCACATTGCAAAAATTGAAGGCAAGATTGAAAAGGAAGTAGAGAAGGCAGCAAAGCGTTTTGAAAATTTTGATGAGAAAATGTTTCGCTCCACTAATCCCCGTGTGGTAGAGAATCAGAAAAAGATTGATGAGATAAACGAACGTTTTAAAAATGCATTGGAGAAAAATGATCTGGTAGAAGTAAAACAGATCATTGTTGATCTTGAAATTGTTTGCCCTATTGGCGGTACTCGCAACTGGACGGATGTTCGACAGTTCAACCTGATGTTTGCAACACAGGTCGGTTCGGTGAGCGAAGAATCAAATACGATTTACCTGCGACCGGAAACTGCACAAGGAATTTTTGTGAACTTTCTTAACGTGCAGAAAACCGGGCGAATGAAAATTCCGTTCGGTATTGCGCAAACAGGAAAAGCATTTCGAAATGAAATTGTAGCGCGCCAGTTTATTTTCCGCATGAGAGAATTTGAGCAGATGGAAATGCAATACTTCGTGAAGCCGGGAACAGAAATGGAATGGTACAACAAATGGAAAGAAACCCGGATGACTTGGCATCACTCACTGGGCTTTGCTCTGGGCAAGCACCGCTTTCACGATCACATAAAGCTTGCGCATTATGCAAACGCGGCTTGCGATATTGAATTTGAATTTCCGTTTGGCTTTAAAGAATTAGAGGGAATTCATTCACGTACTGATTTTGATTTGAGGCAGCATGAAAAGTTTTCCGGAAAGAAACTTCAGTACTTCGACCCTGAAGACAATGAAAGTTTTATTCCGTATGTGGTGGAAACATCCATTGGTCTCGACAGAATGTTTCTTGCTGTTCTTTCTCAATCCTACAAAGAAGAAAAGTTAGAAGACGGAAGCGATCGTGTTGTATTAAATCTTCCACCATTTCTCGCGCCCGTTAAATGTGCCGTGCTTCCGCTTATGAAGAAAGATGGTCTTCCTGAAAAAGCAAGAGAGATTATGGATGTCCTCAAATATGACCACATGTGCGTGTATGAAGAAAAAGATTCGATCGGAAAAAGATATAGAAGACAGGATGCGATCGGCACTCCGTATTGCATCACTGTTGATCACCAAACGCTGGGAGACAACATGGTTACCATTCGTGAACGCGACACAATGAAGCAGGAACGTATTTCTGTAAATGATGTTGACAAAATCGTTACTGAAAAAGTTGACATTAAAACTGCCTTAAAGAATTTATCTAACTCTTAGTTCATTTTTCTCATGCAAAACAGACGCGATTTCATCAGGCAATCGGCCACTGCATGCTCAGCACTCGCAGGGTTCGGATTTCTGGCAACTCATCTTGAAAGCTGCAAAGCTCCAGCCGCTGCAATTACATCTGCGCATGATGCAGGGTCAAATAAAATTACCATTCCGCTTTCTTCTTTCGGCACTCAAAATAAAATGGTTGTTGAAGGACCAAATGGTGAGTACAAAATTTTTCTACTGAAGAAATCAGAATCGGAGATTGAGGCATTGCAATTAAAATGCACACACCGTGGACATGACTTAGATTTGGAGGGTACAAAACTTCACTGCCCGTTACATGGAAGCGAATTTGATTTTGACGGCAACGTAACAGAAGGACCGGCTGCAAGTCCGCTGAAAAAATTTCCCGTTGCTGTGCAAAATGGAAATGCTGTAATCAGCACTGGGTAGAGAAATGATTTCCGAATAGCAAAAAAAAATCCCCCGAAGTTTCAGGAGGATTTTTCTTTTTAGTTCGGGTACTTATTTACTTGCTAAGCACCAATCGCTGTAAGTATTCTGCCTTGTCTGATTTTATACGAACAAAGTAAACTCCGTTGTCAAGTGAAGTAAGGTCAAGACGGCTGTTGCTGTTCATTTCATCAAGAACAAATGTTTTCATAACTCTGCCTAAAATATTTGTCACTGTAACATTCATGTTATGTAACTGCGCATTGTTGGAACGAATGGTAATGAATCCATCAGAAGGATTTGGAGACAGAGTTGGTGTGCTGGCAGCATCTACAGAGGCAATACCAACTCCGACAGGACCATCAGTAGAACAAAAATCATCGAAGGCAACATTGCCAACGGATTTGTGATAGAAGAATTTTACATAAGCAGCACTAGCATGAAGCGGGTACTGACGCACTATGCCTGAAGTATTTATAGGATTGATTGCCTGAACCAATGTCCATGCTGTTCCGTTTGGTGAATCGTAAACGTAGAATGTACTCAATGAATCAGTGGAGTTGCCTTTCATCCAGAATTGAATGTAGGTGGCTCCGGTAATATCTGGAGTAACCATGGTTGCACTGTCCAGTCCGAACTTATATGAATTCGGACCACTGGCACCAGAACTTTGGGTGGAGGTATAAAAACTGTAATGATCATGATAACTGATCACGAAACCATTAAATATTCCTGATGCCGCAGAAGCAGAATCGTATGTATTAAAGTTTTCGCAGAGAATGATGTTTTGTGCTTTCAGAGCAAACGATGCGCAGAACACGGAAACAAGTAGTAAGATTTTCTTCATTAGATTTCTTTTTAATTGAGTTTTCAAAAGTACGAAATAAAGGACACGTGTCAACTCTTTGTAACAAGGAATAGTGGAGTGCCGGAAAATGGAAATAGAAAACCATTCTATTCTTCCACTATTCCATATTTCACTTGTTATTGAAATCGCTCATTGTTCTATCCACACCGATGGCGGCAAAACTTTTGATGATCTTCACTGCCTGATCAATTCTTTCCTGCAAAAATTTTTCTTCTTCGTCATTCCATTTTCCGAGAACATAATTTACCTGGTGTCCTTTTCCGAATTCGTTGCCGATGCCGAAGCGGAGACGGTTGAACTCAGTTGTGTTGAGTGTTGTGATAATATCGGTGAGCCCGTTGTGCCCGCCATCACTGCCTTTCTTTTTTAGACGCAGTGTTCCGAAAGGGAGAGCGAGATCATCAGCAACAATCAACAAATTCCTGACGGGAACTTTTTCTTCCTGCATCCAATAATTAACGGCTTTGCCGCTCAGGTTCATGAAAGTGGTTGGTTTGACGATGGTGAGCCGGTTTCCTTTGAATCGTGATTGATTCACATTCGCATAGCGATCAGAAGAAAAAAGTTTGACGGAAGATTTTTTGTCTTCTTCTTTCTGCAATGATGCAGCCAGCGCATCGGCTATATTGAAACCGATGTTGTGGCGCGTGTTTGCATACTCATCACCAATATTGCCGAGGCCAACTATTAAATATTTTTCCATTTGTAATTTCGGATTTCGAATTTATGATTTCTGATTTGAAATCCTCCAGATTGTATTGTCCTTTTCTCAACAAAATAAAAACGCCTTCATCCGGATGAATGAAGGCGTGATTGTTTGTGCAAAGAATTTTATTTCTTCTTTTCTTCTTTTGCAGGTGCGCCCTTTGTAGGTGCTGCTCCTTTTGCATCGGCTGCAGGTGCTGGAGCTCCCGGTGCTGCGGCTGCTCCTTCTGCTGGTGTTGCTCCTTCAGTAGTTGCGGTTGCAACAGGTGTTTCTTCCACAACTGCACGTGCTGTTTTAACAGCAACGATTGCGGCTGCAGGAATATCAAGAAACGTTACTCCATCCAGCTTCATATCGCGAACGCGAATGGTGTGACCGATTTCCATATCGTCCACTTTCAGTTCGAACTGATCAGGAAGATCTTTCGGAAGTGCGGAGATTTTCAACATGCGCATCTTGTGAAGCATTTGTCCGCCTGCGCGCACTCCTGTTGGTGTGCCGGTGAGGCGAACCGGAATATCAACAACAACTTTTTTGTCATCCTTTATTTCGAGGAAGTCAATGTGCTGAAGACGGTCGCTCACGGTATTGAACTGAAGTTCCTTCATAACTGCACGGTGTGTTGATCCTTCAATGTCGAGGTCAACGATGTACACGTTTGGTGAATACACCAAACCTCTTAGCGATAAAGCCGGGGCACTGAAGTGGACTTGTTCTTTTCCACCGTACAGCACACACGGAACCTTACCCTCTGCCCGCAGGCGTTTTGTTTCCTGCTTTGATTGAGCTGCTCTACGAGCTCCTGTGATTGCTAATGATTTCATTTGATTATTTATTTATTTAATTGATTAAGAAACTTAGTGATGATGAACTTTTCAGTTCACAAGAAATATCTGGCTGATGCTTTCATATACATACACCCTGCGGATGATGCGTGCGAAGAGATCGGCAGTGGAGAGAACTTTTATTTTATCTGATTTTTGTTTCAGCGGAATGGTATCGCTTACAATAAGCTCGGTTATTTTTGATTTGTTGATGCGGTCATACGCCTGGCCTGAGAGAACAGGATGTGTGCAACATGCGCGTACACTTTTTGCTCCTTTATCAAACAACATTTCTGCTGCTTTGGTAAGTGTGCCTGCTGTATCGCAGATGTCGTCAACAAGAACAATGTCTCTGCCTTCCACATCTCCTATTACTGTCATGCCTTCAATCTCGTTTGCTTTACGTCTTACTTTATCGCAGATCACCATTTCAGCATTGAAGTATTTTGAATAGCCACGTGCGCGATGTACACCGCCCATATCGGGCGCTGCAATGGTAAGGTTCGGAAGTTTTAATGTTTCGATATACGGCACGAAGAGCGAAGATGCATCGAGGTGATCAACGGGTACATCGAAGAAGCCCTGTATCTGCGGGGCGTGAAGATCCATCGTCATCACTCTTGTAACTCCTGCTGCTGTAAGGAGGTTGGCAACCAATTTTGCAGCAATGGCAACTCTCGGTTTGTCTTTACGGTCGCTGCGTGCAAAACCGAAGTAAGGAATAACGGCTGTGATGTAATGTGCCGATGCCCTGCGTGCCGCATCAATAAGAAGAAGCAACTCCATCAGGTTATCGCTCGGTGCAAAGGTGCTTTGAATGATAAACACGTCCACCCCGCGCACACTCTCATCAAAAGACGGAGAAAACTCCCCGTCACTGAATGGCGTTACGTTTATCTTGCCAAGCTCGGTGCCATAAGAATCGGCAATTTCTTCAGCAAGATATCGCGTGGCGCGACCGGAGAATAACTTTACTTCATTTTCCATTGTATCAACGAATAACCAATCTATTACGGATTAACGAATGAGCAGCCGCACTTTTTTGGGGTTGCAAAGAAAAGAAAATCGGGGGAGTGGGCAAAGAAATATTTGGGGTATTTAATGTATGGTCGTGGGCTAGAGACACCATGCGTGACGTCTCTTCAAAAGGTTTTCTTTTTTATTTCACCCGTTCAATAATCCATCCCGAACCATCAAGCGGCTTCGTGCTGGTGAACTTCTTGCCCGATTTACGCTCGTACCTCCTCAGGAAAGTAGAAGGCGCGCGGTTTTTTTGTTTCCAGTCCTTTGGTTCGAGCAGGATGATGTCGCCTGGTTTCATGTTGATGAAAATGTTGTTGGCAAAGGAAGTTCTTGCGTCCGGGCGAACTTCGATGCGGTCGGCTTCTTCTCTGGTAAGTTTTTTCATTGCCTTGCTTGTTTAATAAATTGCGTTAAGGTGGAGATGGCTTGCGCTGCAAAGTTAATAACCAGCGGCATTACGCAAACACAATATGTTACCGCGTTCGAACTACCGCATGTTGATAACGATCTACCATATCACGCACACAACCTACAATCTACCGCCTGCGATCTCCGAAATCACGCCTGCGATCTATAGTATCACGCCTTCGATCTCCGAAATCAGGTAAACGATCTATATAATCATAAATACGAACTAAACTATCATATATCTGATCTACTATATGCCGCATACGAACTACGGTAGAACGCGTGTTATCTTCGGAATGGCGAGGGAGACTTTTTGAGAGAAGCAGGGAATAAAAATGATATTGAAGTCACAAAGAGTTCATCTGTAAATCCGGAGGAACAGTTCAGCATCTGCCACATCCTTTTTGCAAACGCGGAGAAACTCTTTCTGGGTTTATCCGGAATAATGAATTGTGAAATGTAGATAAGGTAATAAGGTTGCCTCCCTGTAGGTTGCTTTTTCTACGAAAGGTTATCATCACAACTTTTGCAACCTTAGTAGAAAAATGTAAATACATTTTTAAAACCTTATTAGCCCCACCTGCGGTTAAAACAGTGAGCTCATTTTTTTTTGTGCGCTGAAATGGTTTACATTTGATGAACGATTTATTTTTTTGATGAGATGAAAAAAATTGACACACCCCCAGCCGCTCTCCCTTGCACACTGGCAACCACACAGAGGGGAGTGCCTGCGCGAAGGGCGGCTGTTCAAGTCTCCCTCTGCGCGAAAGATTTTTGTGCGCAAGGGAGAGGGAGATTTAGAGGGTGTGTTCTTACTCTCTTTTTTATTTTTTCTGCTCTGCATTCTTTTTCTCAAAACCCTTTGGTGAAGATGTGGGATAAAAGGTTTGGCGGAACGGATCAGGACTACATCACTTGCTTTCAACAAACAAAAGACGGTGGATATATTCTCGGAGGATATTCTCAGTCTGGCATTGGCGGAGACAAGACACAGGCAACATGGGGAGTTGATGATTACTGGATTGTAAAAACAGATTCGCTTGGCAACAAAGAGTGGGATAAAGATTTCGGAGGAACAAATGGTGATGTACTTTATTCATTGCAGCAAACGGCTGACGGTGGATATATTCTCGGAGGATCTTCTCTTTCCGGCATTGGCGGAGACAAGACACAGTCAACATGGGGAGGTTATGATTACTGGATAATAAAAACAGATTCGCTTGGAAACAAAGAGTGGGATAAGGATTTCGGAGGAACAGATTATGACTTCCTTTATTCATTGCAGCAAACGGCTGATGGAGGATATATTCTTGGAGGAGTTTCTAATTCCGGCATTGGCGGGGACAAGACACAGGATACAATAGGTAGCTTAGATTACTGGGTAATAAAAACAGATTCGCTTGGCAATAAAGAGTGGGATAAAGATTTCGGAGGAACAGATACTGACTGGTTTTATTCATTACGGCAAACGGCTGACGGAGGATATATTCTCGGAGGATATTCTTATTCCTGCATTGGCGGAGACAAGACACAGGCAACATGGGGAGTTGATGATTTCTGGATTGTAAAAACCGATTCGCTTGGCAACAAAGAGTGGGATAAGGATTTCGGAGGAACAAATGATGATGTGCTTCGTTCATTGCAGCAAACGGCTGACGGTGGATATATTCTCGGAGGATTGTCCGCGTCCGGCATTGGCGGAGACAAGACACAAGCTAATTGGGATATATCAGGAAGTACCTATGATTACTGGATTGTAAAAACCGATTCACTTGGCAACAAAGAGTGGGATAAGGATTTTGGAGGTACAGGTGATGAAGATAATTTCGGAACTATTTCACAAATCAATGATGGTGGGTATTTACTCTGCGGAACATCTTACTCAAACATAGGCGGAGATAAAACTGAAAATAATCTTAACGCAGAACAAACATGGATTGTAAAAACCGATTCATTGGGTAGTAAGCAATGGGATAAAACAATTCTTTCTCCCGGTCATGACGAATATGGATTTGCCATTCAAACTATGGACGGATGCTATGCTGTTGCAAGTTGGGATAACGGAGGAATAGGAGGATATAAAACACAAGCGGCATGGGGTACCTACCCAGATTACTGGCTTGTAAAATTCTGCGATAGCACTTTCATTCAAGCAAACCTTTCGGCAACTCCAAACCTCTGCCCCGGTACCTGCACCGATTTTGTAAATCTTTCTTTCAATGCAACTTCATATCAATGGAGTTTCCCCGGAGCCACACCCGATACAAGCACAGCCACCAACCCAGCAAACATTTGCTATGCAAACTCCGGCAGCTACGATGTGCAACTCATAGCAACAAACACAAACGGCAGCGATACACTTTTACTTAGCAACTACATTACTGTTTATCCTGCACCCGCACCGCAGGCAATTGCACAAAGCGGAGATACACTCTTTGCAAATGCAGGAGCAGCAACTTATCAATGGTATTTCAACACAACGATTATTAACGGAGCAACAAATTATTTTTATGTAGCACCATCAAGCGGAGATTACAATGTGGTATGTACAGATGCTAATGGCTGCGAGGTGGAAGCGGCTGTCTTCAACGTTATTGCTTCCGCGCAGTCCGCAGTCTTCAGTCCACAGTCGGCAGAAATACATCCGAATCCTGTCGTTGATAAATTAGAAATCACAGGTTCTTTTCTCAAAGACAAAAAACAAATAGACATTTCTATTTACAACATGATAGGCGAAAAAATTTACATGGCTCTTGACTGCCAACTGAGGACTGTTTACTGTGGACTTTTCCCTTCCGGCATGTACTGGCTTGAAGTAACAAGTGGCGAAAAGATTTTCCGCGTCAAGTTCATCAAGGAATAAAAAAACTGCGCTTCCCTTTTCACTACTTTTGCCGCCCATGAAATTTTTTTCACGCGGAAAAAACAATGAAGGTGCAGAGATGTCTTTTCTCGATCATCTCGAGGCACTGCGCTGGCACATTGTGCGTTCTACACTTGTAATTTTTGTTGCTGCCATCGTTTTGTTTTGTTACAAAAATTTTTTGTTTGACGATATTTTACTTGCTCCTAAAAACCCTAACTTCCCTACGTATCATGTTCTCTGTCGGCTGGCTGATGTGTTTCACATGCCCGAACTATGCGTTACACAAATTGATTTCAGTTTAATAAGCAACGATATTTCGGCACAGTTTACCACGCACATGTGGGCGGCTTTGGTTGGCGGTTTGGTAATTGGTTTCCCGTATCTCGCCTATGAACTTTGGAAATTTATAAAGCCGGCTTTAAAAGATAAAGAAAAAAAGTATGCTCGCGGTGTGGTGTTTTATACTTCGTTTCTTTTTCTGCTTGGTGTGTTGTTCGGATATTACGTAATTACACCGATGTCAGTAAATTTTCTTGGCACCTATCAGGTAAGCAACGAGGTAAAGAACATGATCACGCTTGACTCATTCATCAGCACGGTTACTACTATGACATTGATAACGGGCATTGTGTTCGAGCTTCCGATTGCTATTTATTTTCTCTCGAAGATCGGAATCATGTCTCCTTCGTTTATGCGAAAGTATCGCAGACATGCCATCGTGATCATTCTGATTGTAGCAGCCATCATTACTCCCACGAGTGATGCGCTTACGTTGATGCTTGTTTCCATTCCGTTGTGGTTGCTCTATGAAGTAAGCATTTTTGTGAGCGCTTACGTAACAAAAAATAAAAACGCATAACCCGATAAGCCATGCATCCCAAAGTAAAAGAGTTTAATGATTATCGCTCCAAAATGAACGAGCGCATTCTTGCGGCCGACAACAAAGTGATAAAGCGATTGTATAATCTCGACACAAACACTTATGCCGATGGTGCGCTCAATATAAAAACAAAAGAGATGCTCGGATTGGTTGCTTCAATGGTTTTGCGTTGTGATGACTGCATCAAATATCATGTGGAGCGATGCAAGGCAGAAGGTGTTTCTGAAGAAGAACTCTTCGAAGTTTTTTCCGTGGCGAATATTGTGGGGGGGACAATTGTAATTCCTCACACACGAAGAGCCGTTGAATATTGGGATGCGCTGAAGGATTGAAAAAGAAAAAGCAAATCACCTCACCAAACTCACATGCCCCACATATTCATGCGGCTTCTTTTCATTGTCGGTGATGTTAATTTTGTAGATGTACACATCAGATGCACAATCTTCGCCCGTGTTGTTTGTTTTTCCGTTCCATGCAGCATTGAGTGAGTGCACATCAAGAATTTTTGTTCCCCAACGGTTAAAAATAAATAGCTGCATGTCCGTAATATCATAAGCGGTAGCAAAGAAGAAATCATTTTTGCCGTCACCGTTCGGAGTAAATGCATTCGGAATGTAAATAGTGTACTCGCCATAAATTTTTACTTCGCGATATGTAGTGTCAAAACACTGATGCTCGGTGGAGACAATTAATTGAATGATAAATTGTCCGGTATCCTGATATACATACACCGGATTTTGAAGGGATGAATTCCCATTTCCGTCACCGAAGTTCCAACTCCAGTTGGCAGCAATGTAACTTTCATCCATAAATGTAATGCGCGGATTAAAGAACGAAGTTGAATCAGGAGTGAGTGCAAAATCAGCCACCGGCAATTCGTACACGCGCACTGCGCTATGCTGAACCAATGAATCGGTGCAATCTTCGGGCGTGGTTACATAAAGTGTTACATCGTAATTTCCGTTCGCAGTATATTCATGAATAAAATTTGTAGTAGTCACAATACCCGAACCATCGCCAATATTCCATTCATAAGTTGAACCCGCAGGTGTGCTGCTCTGATCGAGAAACGAAACTGTAACCGGTGTGCAACCTTCCGCATTGAGCAAAGAAAAATTTACAAGAGGCAATGGGTTCACAAAAACCTGCGCGGCATCTGATGCATCATTCACTGTGCAATGATCGCTCACAGAAACAATGTAGGTAGTAGTTGCAGTTGGAAACACAGTTACCTGTTGAGTTACATATCCATCCGGATTCCAGAAATAAAAATACGGTCCTCCGTTTCCACCGAATGGAGAAACATTCAGTGCTACACTTTGTCCTTCGCAAATCGTATCACCCTCTGAAACGATTGCATCAAGCGGAGGATAAACAAAAACAAAACCTGTTTCTGAATTTGAAAGACATCCGTTGGCATCCATTGCCTGAACAGTGTAATCGTTACTGACAGTTGGTGAAACAAAAATAGTTGCAGAAGTATCTCCTGTAGTCCATAAATAAGTAATGGCGCCAACACCTCCTGTTGCCGCGCAGATAAGTGTTGCCTGCTGACCAATGCAAATGGTATCAACAGTTGTAACAGAAAGCAGTACGGGGGCTGGTTCTGCAACAAAGAACGAAGCTGCCCTCACACAAGAGTGCGCATCCAAAATAGTAACGGAATAATTTCCTGAAGAAATAGTTGTTGCTGTTGATTGCGTGCTGCCATTCGACCAGATGTAAGTGTATGGCGATACTCCGCCAGATGGAGTTATCAAAATTGAACCAGTTGAATCTCCATTGCACAAAGCGTTGGAGACGTCCCCTAAAACACTGATCTGCGAAGGAGATGTTATAGTTGCGGGTGCTTCGTGTATGCAGCCACTGTTGTCGGTAATGGTTACTGAATAATTTCCTACAGCGAGGGAATCAAGAACACTGTCAGTTTCATTATAGTTGTTGTTCCACACGTAAGAATAGTTGCCGGAGCCACCACTTGCGATAACAGCAACAGCACCATCGCTGCCACCGAAACAATTTACATTGGTGATGAGCAGTTGGGCATCAACCGGAGTAGGATTAGTGATTGTGATCTGGTCATTTCCTGTGCAACCATGCGCATCGGTTACCGTTACTGAATACAAACCCGCAGAAAGATTCGCAGCGTAATAAGTATTGCTTGACACAGGACTCCATGTATACGAGTAAGGAGGTGTTCCTCCAACTACCGCTACACTTGCTGTTCCGTTTGCAGAGCCTGAACAGGCAGCATTTGTTTCAGTGTGTGTTATTGTAATCGCTATTGGCTCTGTTAACACAACAGAATCGGTTATTGTGCATGAGTGTTGGTCAGTGATCGTAACAAAATAAATTCCCGCAGTAAGACTTGAATCAGAATTTAATGTTTCTCCATTTGACCATTGAAAAGAGTAGCCCGGTGATCCACCTGATGGAATTATGGTTGCCCTTCCATCGGTTCCACCAAAACAATTTACATTGATGTGTGATGCTGATGTAGCAAGAACTGTTGGCTGAGTAATTGAAACATGAATAGTATCAACACATGAATTTGCATCCGTCACAGACATTATGTAGTTTCCATAAATTAAATTTGAAAAAACAGTTGATGTCTGTGGCAGACCGCTGTTGATTGAAAACAAAAGCGCTCCGCTTCCCCCTGTTGTAACTATATTGATGCTGCCATCACTTCCGCCATTGCAATTTACATTTGTGCTTGAGTAGTTGGTGATTTGTGGCGAAGTAAGATCAACCAATGCAACCTGCTGAAATGTTTTGCAGCCGTTCGAATCTTTTATTGCAAGATTGTAAGAGCCTTCATTCATTCCGAAGAAATTTGGTTGAGAAGTAAACACCAATCCGCTGTCAACAGAATACAACCAAGGACTTGTGCCTCCTGTTGAGGCGATGAAAATACTTCCGTTACTGTTGCTGCATGTTTCATTTGAAAGAACAGAAGAGATAACTAATGAATCCGGCTGAATCAACTGCACCACTGAACTTGCAATACAATTGTTGTGATCATTCACTACAATGAAATAGGTTCCTGCACTGAGTGAGTCAAAAGTATTTGATGATTGAAATATGACTCCGTTGTCAATACTGTAAGTTAATGCGCCAGTACCACCTGTTGCAAAAATTTTTATTTCGCCTGCAGGATCATTGTTGCACAACAAATCTTTTGTAAAAACAGAACTGATGTTCGGAGCGAGAAGATTGTTTATCGTAACGGCATTTGTTGCCAAGCAGTTATTCGCATCGTGAACAGTTATTATGTAAGCTCCCGCAAAAAGATTATTAAAAACCGGAGACGATTGAAAGTTTATACTGTCAATGGAATATTGATATGCGCCTGTTCCACCACTTACGCTCATTGTTGCCGATCCGTTGCTTTGTCCGCAGGCAGCGTTTGTAGCCTGATGAAGAATATTTATTGGAGCAGGTTCGGTAACCACAACCGGACTGTTTGCAGAACATGCTGCGGTATCCATAGTCACAATGCTGTAAGAAGCGGCCGCAAGATTTGAAAAAGAATTTGTTGCTTGAAAAGTGACTCCATTGTCAATGCTGAATTGCAGCGTTCCCACTCCGCCATTGGCATTGATTATAATTGTTCCTGTCTGATCTCCGTTGCAAAGTTCATTGGTTGAATTGATCGTTTGTATTATGGGACCATTAAGATTGCTCACTGACACAGTAAAATCTTCTTCACATCCTAATGAATCGTGCAACGTGATAAAATAATTTCCCGAAGCAAGATTTACAAAGTTGGTATCAGCAGAAAATATTCCTGAGTGATTTATAGAGTATGTGAGTGAGCCGCTTCCTCCCGTTGCGTTTACGGTAACAGAGCCATTGCTGAAATTACAATTCGAAGGCACACTCTGAAAACTGAAAACAAAAGGAGGGGGCTCTGTAATCGTTACGGTTGAATCAACAGTGCAGTTGTTGGTATCGCTGATAAAGATTGTGTATGTATTCGCAACGAGTGAATCAAAAAAAGAAGTCGGCTGAAAATTATTTCCGTTGTCAATGCTGTATTGCAAATTTCCACTGCCGCCAATTGTGGTTATTGCAATTGTTCCATTGTCACCACTATTGCAAACAACATCAGTAAGAATTATTGTATTGATTGCGGGCGCTTCTTCAAAGGGAACCGCAATATCATTGGAATCCACGCAGCCGTTGTTATCCATTACAACCAGATGATACATTCCTGAATCGAGCGAAAAGAAATCAGAATCATTTGCGAACTGATTTCCATTTACGCTGAAAGAGTAACCGGGAGTTCCGCCTGTTGTGTGAATATTTATTGAACCATCATTGCGGTCACATTTTTCTGAAGCGATTGTAGTTGAGAAATTTAAGGTTGTCGGTTCGAAGATCGTAACCGTATCTCTCGCCTCACAATTATTCGTATCGTACACTTCGACAAAATAATTTCCCGGAGCGAGTAGATCAAAATAAGATGTGCTGTCGAAGTGTAATCCTCCGTCAATGCTGTACATTAACTGCCCATTGCCTCCGGATGCAGTTACATCAATGGTTCCGTTATCAAAACCAAAACAAGTAACATCAGTTATTGAAGTTTGATTGATTGCAGGCGAATGATAAATGCCTACTGCAACCTTTGCGCTGTCACTACAACCGTTTATGTCCTTCACATAAATAAAATAGAAGTCGGAAAAAATATTCTGGAAAACAGCGCTTGTTTGAAACGTGCTTCCGCTGTCAATACTGTATTGCAAAATTCCTGTGCCACTTACTGCCGTTAATGTGATGGAGCCGTTTGCGACTCCATCGCAAATTTGCGGAGTTGATTGCACTCCGGTAATTCTCGGACCTGGCGCATCGCCAATGATGATCGTAGTTGCTTCCACACAACCGTTTGCATCCATCGCTACTACTTTGTAACTGCCCGCAAGGAGATTACTGAAAACATTTGTTGAGACGAATGACAACCCACCATCATCACTGTAAGTAAAAGCACCTGTTCCTCCGGAAACATTTGCCGTAATAGAACCATTTGCCAATCCACATTCAGCATCTACAAGAATGACTGACAGAATAATCTGCGGTGGCTGCACAATAGAAAATGTAGCGGTGGAACTGCATCCGTAATTATCCTTCACTACCACATTGTAATTTCCTGCAGCAAGCGGAGTGAAAACATTTGAATTTAAAAAAGTAATTCCGCCATCAATACTGTATTTAATAGGAGGAGAACCGCCAACAGTATTAATAACAACGCCACCATTGGCAGCGCCAAAGCAAGCAACATCCGTAACTGCTAAAGATGAAACAGTGGGAGGTGCTGAAGTGCCAACTACATAATTGCAAATTCGTTCACATCCTGAAGCATCTCTTACAAGCAGGGCGAGATTTCCGGAAGGAAGATTGGAGAAAGTTGTTGATGCCTGCCATGTTGTTCCTGCATCAATGGAATATTGAAACGGCTGCACACCTGTTATCGGAACTAAATGGATTGATCCGTTATTCAAGCCACAAGTAGTATTTGTAAGTCCGCACCACAAGGTTATGTATGCCGGTTCTATCACCGTAATAATTCTTCGCGCAGAGCAGTTGTTTTGATCTTTTATGATCACTGTATAAACTCCTCCTGAAAGATTGTTGAAAGAACTGGTTGCAAAAAATGTAACTCCGTTATCAATGCTGTATTGTATTGCACCTGTTCCTCCGCTTGCATTTATGGTTATGCTTCCATCTGCTGCCTGAAAACATGATACATCCGTATGTAAAACGGAATTGATTACCGGAGCATTCAGGTTATCTACAATAGCAGTGTCATGTGCTAGGCATCCGTTTCCATCTTCAATCACCACAAAATAAATTCCAGGAGAAAGCATTGTGAAAGTATTGGAGGGCTGAAAAATTTGTCCGTTAGTAATGCTGTAGGTAACCGCACCCACTGTGCCGCTGAGAACATTCAGTGTGATAGTTCCATCGCTCAATCCGCAGCTTGCAGGAGTTGTAATTATCTGAACATTTATAGGCGGAGGTTGAGTATGAGTTACTGTTGATGTTGCGGTACATCCGTTCACATCCGTGACTACAATCTGATAAGTGCCCGCAATTAATTGACTAAACAGGGATGCTGCCTGAAACGACTGACCATTGTTAATGCTATATGAGTACGGAGGAATGCCGCTGCCAGCGGTTATGTTTATGCTGCCGTCAAATCCGTTGTAGCAAAGAATATTCTGAGTGGCGATGTTGTTGATAGCAGGAAGCGTTGACGGAGCAATGGTAACGCTGCCGTTCCACAAACATCCATGTGCATCTTTCACAACAAGCTGGTAAGTACCTGCTGCGAGATTGTTCCAGGTTGATGATCCCTGAAAAATTATTCCATTGTCTTTACTGTAAGTGTAGGGAGCCGTGCCACCGGACGGAGTAACTGTTATCTTTCCATTTGCAATTGCGCATTTAGTATCGTTCACAATGGTGCTTGCAGAAAGGACTTGTGGCTCGCTGATAACAAACAGAACTGATGATTCGCATCCTGTAGGATCAACAGTTACCAATGTATAAGCACCTCCTGCAAGGTTTGAAATCTGATCGGTAGAAACTCCGTTGGTTTGATGGATGATGGTGCCTGCAGAATTTTTCCATTTGAATGTCCACGGACCGGTGCCTATCCCGGTTCCGGAGGCACTTCCTGTTTGTCCGTGACAAAGCGGATCGGTAACTGTTACCGTTGGCGGAATGCAGCAGGCAAGTGATGCATAAAAATCATTTAAAGGATCGGCAGCGCAGGCAGACGATGTCCACGATCCGGTTTCGCCATCGCTATACGTATCAATAAAAACATTTAAGTTTTCTCCGTTGATGCAATCTGCCTGAATAACGGTTTGAATGCTGAAGCAAAAATTCCAGGTGCAACCTCCAGATAAATTATCACCGAAATTATTTCCTGGATTATTATCAACAACACCCGAAGAATTTCCTGCCGATGTTTCATAAAAAAATCCGGGACCGGTGGTGAAGCCGCTTGCCGAAGAAGTGATTTGCTGATTGTACCAGCCCCACGTTCCGTTACCGGAGCAGGATTGAGGTGGTGATGAAGAGATGGTGCTGGTGTCCCATCCCGGTCCGAAGGTTGGAATAACAGCATGCAGCCAGTTGGCTGATGTGGGATTGAATCCGGTAATGTTCAAACAAAAATTTACAGTTTGTCCTGCTAAGTAAATCCCGTTTTGAGGAGGAGGATTAACATTGAGTGCGCTCTGAATGACGCAGCCCTGGCAGTCGAGATTATTTTGAAGCGACAACGAAAAATCGCATTGATCGGTTAACGTGCCTCCGCTTACGCGCAGATAGTAAGTGCCCGGAGCAAGACCGGAGAAAGAAGTATTCAGCAATCCGCCACCGCCAGTTGCACAGCCGCGCGGAACAAGATTGTTGCAGCCCGTTCCGGAATAAAGTCCCACTTCAGGCGTAATCATTCCGTTGATGATAATGTTGAGGATAGGAGCAGTGATTGTAAATTTATACCACACATCACTTGCAGGTGCCGCCATGTTGCCGACAGGATTACAACCCTGCAGTGCGTTGTAAGGAATTTCTGCAGTGGCGCACAGATTACTTGTGCTGAATGTAGCCACCGCACCCAGCCCCGAAGGACATGCAGCAGGCACTGCAAGCGCACCAAGATCTTGTGCGCCCGAACATGCATCGTTAGTTGGTGGTGAGCCGCCCTTGCAGGTAGGGCAGCCGTTTACAGCGCATGTTACACAATTGATAACCGCACTCCATCCGTTTTTATTTACGGTGTAATCAGAAACAAATTTTATGGTGAGGCAACCGGAAGTGGCTGTAATGGTTCCAGGAGAATTTGTTCCGGTAAATGTTCCCAGCAATGGCGATGAAGTAGTGGAGCCATTGTAAACATACATGAAATCGAAATTATTTTCCAGCGCAAACGAAGTGAAGAGCATGCTCACACACATTCCCGGCACGTCAGAACAAATGGTGAGTGTATAATTTTCGTTTTGAGAATAACCTGCAGTATCGCGGCCTGTGTCGTAAAAATTTCCTCCGCAGGTGCTCACCGTTGCAGTGGACATAATAATATCCTGCCCGGCTGAATGAAGCCGAAAAAAAAGCAGGCACAGTACCCACAACAATTTTATTTTATTCGAGTAAGTCAACTAAAAAAAAATTCAATGAAAAAAAAGTACGTAAAAATATCAAGAGAAACTTAAACACCTGTATAAAATTCACTTCACTTAATTTATTTTATGTGAAAAAAATTAACAACACTGAATTTGCAGATCGTATGGAAGTATGTTGAATAAATTCTGAACGCGAGAAAAACATACTTCACCAGAAAAACAAAACTCACGTTCAATGCTTCATTACGTTCATGAATGGCAACTTATTCCTTCACCACTCCACGCCAGACTTTTTCTTTTGATTTTGTCTGCACGATGTAAATGACTTGGGATAGTGCGCTGATGTCAATTGAGGTTGAATGCCGGATGATTGTAATAGTGTTAATATTTCCTCCGGCTGCTTTTCCTGAGATAAAAAAAAATGAATAAAGCAGTTGATGATCTAATCAACTCGTCTCGTTTCTCTTTAGCAATAATAATATGCAGGTTGTAAATCAGAAAATAAATTCAATTGGCTAATTTCCTTTAATTCATTTTTAAAGTTGCAAAGCACGGGAATGTATTTTTCATTTACGGATTCAAGTCTTCAGCGCACGGGTTCTGGTTATCGCTACTGTAAATACACTCCCGCAGTGTGCAGATGTATTTCCTCCATGTGATAATGAATTGAATAGCTGTAATAATGAATTTCAGGTGTGTAATGATGAATTCCCGCACTATAATGAAGAATTTCCATAGTGTGATAAAGAATAATATAGGTACGATAAAGAATAAGTATAGTATAATAACGAATTACAATGGTATGAAAAAGAATACACTTGGTATGAAAATCCAAAAACAGTAAATAATGCCTTAGCGGGTGGGATAGAAGAGGTAGTGAATCTGTAGCTTATGAACCTACCTCCTGAATTCTATTTGCAAGTGTTATAGAATTCAGGAGGTGGGTTCAGTTTTGGGCTCGTTAATATCCCCGTTAAGCTTTACTCAACAGTGGAAGATAGTTCTCCGTATCTTGATATGCTCGATAAAAAGATCATTCAAACATCCGGGTTCAAGCATGTTAATGAAACTAGGGGGTAAAGAAATAGATTATAAGCGATGGGTTGTTTGATTGAAAAAAGCCGGGGGCATATACGAAATCAAAACTATATGTGCGTACCTTTGACCGATATCCAATCGGATACTTTCATTTTATCGCAGATTGTCTTCCCATGTTGATTGAATTCAAAAAATGTTATTCAGATGCTGTTTTTATCTTTCTCCGTTGAGACACCTCTTTTGAAAAAAATGTTGATCGCAAGATGAGCTACCCAAAAATTACGATTATTACTCCATCATACAATCAAGCACCTTTCTTGGAGGAAACAATATTGTCTATTATTGGCCAAAACTATCCAAACTTAGAATACATAATTATTGACGGAGGAAGTTCAGATAATTCTGTTGAAATTATTAAAAAATACGAGAAACACTTATATTTTTGGTTAAGTGAAAAGGACAGTGGACAAAGTGATGCAATAAACAAAGGACTTCATAAAGCGACTGGCGATATTATAACCTGGATCAATAGCGATGACCTCTTAACTCCGGATACTTTATCCTCTGTTGCAAACCTTTTTTCGAATTGCGGTCCGGAAATCGGTTTAATACATGGAGGCACTGAACTCTTTGGAAACGAAAAATCCAGAATAGATTGGGGCTATTCGGATTTGAATATGGAACGTTTTATCAGCGGAATGCCTTTCCCACAACCGAGCGCTTTTATAAGAAAAAAATATTGGGATATCGTAGGAGACTTGAACGTTGAATATCACTACGGAATGGACTATGACCTCTTTTCAAAACTCTCTTTGGTTTGTGAATTCAAAAGTTCTCATCTTTTGTTTTCAAAATATAGAATACATTCTGCGAGTAAAAGCCATTCACAAAACAAGTTTTTTATTGAAGAATGGAGCATCATTTTTATGAATCTTTTATTCAATTTTAAGGAGAACCATTACTTAAATGAATTAAAAAAATTAGACATTTCAACAAATACAAGTCACTTCAAAATGTTCGAGTTCAATTATTCAAAAAAGAAAATAAAAATGGAAAAAGCATTTTTTTACTTTCTTACAAATGTTTTACGTTGGGAATATATAAATTCAAATTTTAAGAGAGCCCAGCGCGTTAACAATTACTTATTGTCACATTATGGTCAAGACATTGCAAATTCGCGAGACCTGAAAACAATATCAAACCGGTTAAAATACTTGCCACCATTCCTTATAAAGATCCTTCGAACAGCAAAACGAATGAAATGATGAAAGTCGCTATTATCTCTTCCCATATTAATAAATCGCTGCAACTTTTTTGGATGCATGAGGAATTTCTACGTTTAGGACTTGACACTATTCATATCAATATACAAATTGATAATGTGCGTCCACAACTAGCCGATGATTTAGAAACACTAGGCATACCTGTATATATTTTGAAACACAAAAACCTCTGGTCTTATTTCAAAAATATTATACAAACCAGAAAGTTACTTAAGAAGCACAATATAAATATTGTTCACACAACGCTTCCATTAGGAAATGTTATAGGCCAATCCGCTGCAATTTTGGCAAAAATTAAAAACCGTTTAACAACTTGTGAAAATGCCAGTTGGGCAAATGATTTTAAAAATAAAAAGCAGTGGCTAATTGACTATTTGACTTTTAAAAGCGCTAAAGTAATTATTACCGGTGCGGATAGCGCTACAGAATACATAGAAAACAATTGGAATATTAAGCATTCTAAACTAGTAACAATTTATAATGGTGTCAAAGAATCAGAATATTTGAATATATCTGATGAACGAATTAAAACGCTAAAAAAACAGTTAGAAATAAATGATGGCGATTTCATAATTGGAATGGTCGCCAGATTAGAATTTTGGAAGGGGCATGCCTATGCTATCGAAGCAATGAAGCAAGTTGTTCTTCAATTTCCATATGCTAAACTGTTGATTTTTGGTTCGGGTGGATCTGAACAGGATCTCATACTCAAACAAATAGTAGATTCAGGGCTATCAGCTTTCGTGTTTTATAAAGGGTTTGTGAACGACCCGATTTGCCTTTTTCGATTATTTAACGTCCAAGTCCATGTGCCAATTAACAAATATGTAGAAAACTGTGGACTTGTAATTTTAGAAGGGATGATTTCCGGCTGTCCTCAGGTATTAACCGCTTCTGGTTATGCCAGTACTTCAGCGAAAAATATGAACAACTCTTTGGTGGTAGATTTTTGCAACTCCAACGCAATATCAAGAGCCATAATTAAATTAATAGAAAACCCTGATTTGGCGAAACAATTAGGAATGCAAGCAAAAGAAGATGCATTAGCACAATTTAGAAGCCGGACAAAAGCAGAAAAACACATCGCCTTATATAAGAAGTTTCTTTAAATTTTATCCGCAACAATAACCTGTTATTTTCAATAATAATTCCTACGTATAATAGATCGAATCAACTCAAAACTACTGTAACCGGATTCCTGCTGGGCGACCCACATGACAGTTTGCGCAGCGCATTCTATTCATGATTTCCCGATTGGCCTTTTCCAAAGTATCGATTTTATTTCCTCTTCAAATTCACCCACCTTCCCTTTGTAAATAAGTTGTGCAATGCGTTCAGCATTCTTTAAAGTAGTAAACCTCATTACACTTTCCGGTTGCTTATCTTTAAACTGAATAAGAAAACGTTTATTGAATTCAAGAAGAAAAGTATCGTCAATTCATTCATGTATTCTGAACGGTTCTTTATCGAGCGGGTAGTAGCTTCTCCAGAACCGTTCAAGAGGAGGCGGAGTATAAAAAACAAGGATATCGCGCCTGTCAATTTCTATGATTGTATTACTGTCAATTTTCATGCAGTTAAAATACAAATAAAATATTTTATCTGAACCCACCACTCAGCTTATCCCGATTCTTCATCGGGATAACTGCTGGGTGCTTCTATCAGGGAGGGCTACTCAACCCCAATCAGGCAACTTCCCCATCGCCTCGGGCAAGCTTCAGATCGGCTCTCCCCAATTTCAGATCGAGGCTCCCTCGTATCAGATTGAGGCTCCCCATTTCAGAACGCCTGGGGCAACTTTCTCCACCCCTCCTTCATTTCCGTCACTCAAGTTAATTTCTACCTTGCGAGCCGTTTTTCAAAAATTACTTATAAAAAAACCAATTCTTAAAAAATCCAATGAGAAAAATTACAACTTCTTTTGTGCTTGCGGTGTTGTTCACCACTTCATTGTTTGCACGTGAAATCACCGGCATTGCGGCACAGCAAAAAATTAAAGGTGCCGAAAAAATTATGGAAGGCACACTGAGCGACATTCCTGATTACATCAGCTTCAGACAGGAGTCGCAGCCCGTTTTCGGCAACTTTAATCTGTGGGCTCACGATGCGCTTAAACTTTCAACGCAAACTGATTTTGTGTTGCTCAATTCAACCAGCGATCAGATCGGCATTACGCATTACCGCTACCAGCAAACCCTCAATGGCATTCCGGTAGAAGGTACCATGTACATTGTGCATGTAAAGAACAATAAAATTGTTTCCATGAACGGAACGTTATTCAGCAAACTGAATGGATCTGCTTCACCATCGCTGAATGAACCAACGGCATTGACAAAAGCGCTTGACTACATGAAGGCCTCTGTGTATCGCTGGCAGCAGCCGCAGATGGAGCAACAGTTGAAGTTGCAAAACCACGATGCCAATGCTACCTGGTATCCGAAAGGAGAGTTGATGTACGCTCCGGTTAACGGAAATTTCAAAGCAGAAAATTACCGGCTCACGTACCGCTTTGATGTGTATGCAGCAAAACCGCTGAGAAGAGAATATGTTTATGTAGATGCCTCAACCGGAGAAATTGTTTACACCAAAAACAGGATTGAGAATTCGGATGCACTTGCTACTGCAAATACAGCTTATAGCGGGCTGCGCGAAATGACCACTGATAGTGTAAATGCAACTACGTATCACCTGCGCGAGGCAGGAAGAGGAAACGGAATTCAAACATTCAATCTTCAGACAAGCACCAACTATACAAACACTGATTTTGTTGATGCAGATAATTACTGGGACAATGTAAATGCAGCTCTCGATCAGTATGCTTCCGATGCACATTGGGGTGCAGAAATGACTTACGATTTTTACTGGCAGAAATTTAACCGCAACAGCATTGACAATGCAGGATTTGAACTGTTCAATTATGTACACTATGATGTAGGTTATGTAAATGCTTTCTGGGATGGTCAGGAAATGACCTTTGGTGATGGAGACGCGACCTACCATCCGCTCACTGCTCTTGATGTAATCGGTCATGAAATTTCTCATGGACTTACTCAGTTCACTTCCAATCTTGGCAACGTGCCCGAAGGTGGTGCGTTAAACGAGGGCTTCAGCGATTGCATGGGTAACTCCATCCGTCATTTTGGAAAAGGCGGAGTAATGGACTGGCTTATTGGTGATGAACTCGGTGGCGCACCTTTCCGCGACATGGCCAATCCGAGTAATACCGGCAATCCTGATACTTACCTTGGAACCAATTGGGATTTCGCTACTCAGGAAGTGCATCAGAATAGTACGATACTCAGCCATGCTTTTTATCTTTTAACTGTAGGCGGAACCGGCACGAATGATAATGGAGATACCTACTCGGTTGCAGCAATGGGTATTGATACAGCCGCTGCCATCTGGTTTCGAATGAATACAGTTTATCTCACTCCGAATTCGGGATATGCAGATGCGCGCACGTCTTCAATTCGGGCAGCCATTGATCTTTACGGTGCATGCACTCCTGAAGTGGAAGCTACTACTGACGCATGGCATGCGGTGGGAGTTGGCAATGCATTTACTCCGGGTGTTACGAGCGATTTTAACTCCGCTGTTCTTGCATTCTGCACCGCTCCTGCATCAGTAGATTTTTCTAATCTCAGTTCTAATGCAGGAACCTATGTTTGGGATTTTGGTGATGGTGATACCAGCCACGCTGCAAACCCAACGCATATCTATGCTGCTTACGGGCATTACACTGTTACCTTAATTGCCGATGGCGGCACCTGCGGAATTGATACACTCATCCGCAATCAATACATAAGTGTTGATACAGTAAATCCGTGTGTTGTTTCTCTTCCTGCAAACGGAACTGCCAGTACACAAACTTCCTGCTCAGGTCAACTCTACGATAGTGGCGGACCGAATGGTGATTACACCGATCAAACCGATGCAAAAGTTACGATCTCACCAATAGGCGCTTCAACGGTTTCTATCACCTTTACTTCTTTCAGTTTCGAAAACGGATATGATTTCGTTTATGTGTATGATGGTCCAACTACTGCCAGCCCCCTCATCGGTCAATATACCGGCACTGCTCTTCCTAACGGAGGAACGATTAATTCAACAGGAGGATCAATTACCATCCGTCAAACTTCTGACGTGGGAGTAACTGCATCCGGTTTTGCATTGACATGGCAGTGTGCGTTGTCCACCCAGCCGCCAACTGCAAACTTTAATGCAAATACAACAAGCACATGTTCAGGTGTTGTTCAGTTTAATGACCTGAGCACAAATGGACCTACTTCATGGAGTTGGAATTTTGGTGACGGTGGCACTTCCACTCAGCAGAACCCATCGCACACTTATACAACGAACGGTCAGTTCACTGTTGTGCTTATTGCTACAAACGCAAACGGCACCGATACTCAAACTTCGCCAAATTACATTACTGTAAATCTTCCTACAGCACCAACTGCAACCGGAGCAAGTGCTTGTCATGGAAGTTCAGCAACGCTTACAGCAAATGGTGCTGCCGCACTTACATGGTTTGCTTCTCCCACAGGAGGAGCAGCATTAGGAACAGGCACTGCATTTAGTACCCCTCCGCTTTCTGCTTCTACCACTTATTATGTAGAGTCAGATATCTATCCTGCATCTCTATTCAACTTGCCGCTTAACAGCAGTATCGGCACCGGAGGATATTTTGCAAACACCACCGATCGTTACCTCATCTTTGATTGTTATCAACCATCCACCTTGGTTTCTGTTTGGGTAGATGCTCAATCTGGAGGAAACAGAACAATAGAATTGAGAAGCAGCAGCGGCACCGTTCTTCAAAGTGCAGTAGTTAACGTCCCTCCCGGACAAGGTCGCATCACTCTTAATTTTAATATACCCGTAGGAACAGCCATGCAATTGGGGGTTAACGGAACTTCAAACCTTTTCCGCAATCAGGGCGGAGCAATGTTTCCTTACACGCTTAGCGGATTAGTTTCCATAACAGGTACAAATTCAGGTATGCCTGCCTATTATTATTACTTCTACAATTGGGAAGTGGTAGGTCCCCCTTGCATCAGCGCACGCACAGCAGTTAATGCTACAATGAACCCTTCTCCAACGGCAGCTTTCACTCCGAATCTTTTTGCAAACATTGCAAACTTTACAGATAACTCTACGGGAAGTCCTGTAACTTTCGCGTGGGATTTTGGCGATGGCAGCACTGCCACCACACAAAACCCATCTCATACTTATGCCAATACCGGACCCTATCTGGTTTGTCTCACAGTTACAAATGCAGGAGGTTGTTCTGATACTCATTGCCAGACAATAAACATTTTGTCAGTAGGAATTTCTGAAGCAAGCACTGAAGCAAACATTTCTGTATTCCCTAATCCGGTGAACGATCAGTTGACGATTAATTTCAATTCATCTTTATCAAAAAAGAAATGGACATTGAAGCTGACTGATATTCTCGGAAAAACAGTTTTGGAGAAAACGGCTGATCATGTTCAATCGTTGATCTGGAATCTTGCTGCAATTGCTCCGGGTGCTTACACTCTCACCATGCAAAGTGAGGATGAGAAAGTAATCACAAGAATTATCAGGCAGTAAAAGTTAAGTGGTGCTGTGTCGTCCTAAAAAAGCGATACAGATTTATCAGGCAAAACTAATTTAATTTAAGCAGGAATCAGGATATCCTGATTCCTGCTTTTTGTTTTATAGGTCTTCATTTTAATTTCTTGTTGGTTGTGCATTTGAATCGGGGTTAATAGATTACAGGAAAAGTGAGGTCTTTCTTGATTGTATATTTCAATACTTTCTGCTACTAATTTTTGTATTACATTCAAGTCCACTTTATAGTTTTCTAATTCAAATTCATTTTTAATTATTCCATTTATTCTCTCTGCTACGGCATTTGAATACGGGTCGTAGCCCTCAGTCATGCTGCATAGGATATTGTTTTTTGAGAGTGCGCTCTGGTACTCATTGGAACAATATTGTATGCCTTTATCAGAATGGTGGATGAGTTTTGACCCGGGGTATTTTCTGCCTTTAACAGCCATGCGCAAAGCTCTTGATACACCGCTGGTATTTAAACTGTCGGATAAATCATATCCAACAATCTTCTTTGAATAGGCATCGGTGATAAGGGCCAGGTAAGTGTGTTCATGTTTACCTGCAAGGTAGGTAATGTCAGATACCCAGACCTGCTCAGGGTGGTTGATGGATAATTGACTTACTAAATCTTTGTGTTTATAAAACCGATGATGGGTGTTGGTGGTTACTCTGTAATTTCTTTTTGGAAACACCCTCAGATGATTTGCTTTTAATATGCTGAACAATTTATCCCGACCCACTTGATGGGTTTGTAAATTTGTTTTAAGCAAGTGATATAGTTTTCTGGTGCCTATGCGTGGCATTCTTGTTCGCAATGGAACTACCAATTGTACTACTTGCTCTGCTGTCATTTGCCGTTTTGTTTTTGCTTTTATTTTTCGATAATAAACCTGTCTGCTTACCCCGAACAATGCACAGGTAGAAACTAGTGTTTCTTTGTTGTCTTTACGGTACTGGTCGATTGTTCGGGTAAGGAGTTTTTTCGGATGGCGATGTTGTATTCTTTTTCGGCAATCTCAATCATCATATCAAATATGATCGCCTTCTTATCCGATGTTTCTACCTGTTTTTCTAAGTACGCTTTCTGTTTCTCAAGCAGCTTTACTTTTTGTTCAAGTTCTAATATTTTTTGTTCCGGTGTTTTGGGCATGTTCGATGGAGTTTGATTTTCCCAGTCAAAGTTCCCATATTTTCTTAACCAACCAACTACTGTTGCACGAACTTGTATACCATACTGCCTACAGGCAGCATGGGTAGATAATTCTCCGCGCTCAATCTCCTGCACTACTTGTAGTTTGAAGGACATACTGTAGTCCCTTTGAGTGCGTTTTAAATACTCTCTTGTTTCTTCTGTTTCCATAACGATACTTTTTTGTGTATCCCTATTTCAGGACGGGACAAGGTTATAAAAATGAAAACTCCTTTCAATGCGGAAGGAGTTTTTTTTATTCTCAAATCTCCTCTCATTTCTGATTTACAAAATTATCTTTGCGCTCCGATGATTTCTTCAAACACAGTTGCTTTTCACACACTCGGCTGCAAATTAAATTTTGCGGAGAGTTCAACCATTGCACGGCAACTAAAAGAATCGGGATTTAAGAAAGTTGATTTTGAAAATCCGGCTGATGTGTATGTCATTAACACATGTTCTGTAACAGAGAATGCCGATCGTGAATGTCGTGCAGTGGTGAGAAAGGCGTTGAACACAAACCCCGAAGCATTCATTGCAGTGATCGGTTGTTATGCGCAATTAAAGCCCGAAGAGATTGCTTCAATTGACGGAGTGGATTTGGTTCTTGGCGCGACAGAGAAATTCAATCTGCCTAACTACCTCAACCATCTTTCAAAAAAAGTTCGCACGGAAATTCATTCATGCGAAGTTGATTCGGCAAATTTTTTTATTACTTCTTATTCAACAGGAGACCGCACCCGCGCATTTCTGAAAGTGCAGGACGGCTGCGATTACAGTTGCACCTACTGCACCATTCCACTCGCACGAGGAGCAAGCAGAAGCGATTCGATTGAGAATGTAATTTCGCAAGCGATGAAAATTGCATCTGACGGAATAAAAGAAATTGTGTTGACAGGAGTGAACATTGGTGACTTCGGGAATACAGTCAACAGTCCGCAGTCGGCAGTTGGCAGTCAACCAAAGGCAGATGACAAATTTTTACTTTTGCTTAGAGCACTTGATGAAGTAGAAGGTATTGAAAGATTCCGAATCTCTTCTATTGAACCGAATCTTCTTACAGATGAAATAATAGAATTTGTTGCTGCATCAAAAAAATTTGTTCCGCATTTTCATATTCCGTTGCAATCGGGTTGTGATAAAATTCTGAAAGCGATGAGCAGAAGATATTTGCGCGAGCTGTATAAAAACAGAGTGACGAAAATAAAAACATTGATGCCGTATTGCTGCATTGGTGTTGATGTTATCGTTGGGTTTCCTTCGGAAAATGAAAATGATTTTCTTGATACTTACCACTTCATCAATGAGCTTGATGTTTCTTATTTACATGTATTCACTTATTCCGAACGAGACAATACGGATGCCTTGCAGTTGAAAGAAATTGTCCATGTAAATGAACGGAAGAGAAGAAATAAAATGCTGCGGATTTTATCTCAAAAGAAATTGCATGGTTTTTATCAGAAGCACCTCGGAGAAATTCACAAAGTTCTTTTCGAGACCGAAAACAAAAGCGGAATGCTTCATGGCTTCACTGAAAATTACATTCGGATGAAAACAGAATTTGACTCTTCACTTGTTCGGCAATTCGCAAAAGTTAAATTAGATACTGTTGATGATGACATGACAGTAAGCGCGCAGATTTTAGAATCGGTTTCTGGAAATTCCGAATTTCCAATTTCTAATTTATAATTTCTCAAATTGTATCCGACAATCTCCGATCTTCTTCAAGACATCTTCGGCATTAACCTTCCGCTGCCGATTCAGTCGTTCGGTTTTTTTGTGGCAATTTCCTTCCTGCTGGCTGCCTACACTCTTTCTCTTGAGTTGAGAAGAAAAGAATTGCAGGGTTTAATTTCTTCTTCGACAAGAAGAACACTAAAGGGTGCGCCCGCTGCTCCGGCAGAAATTATTTTTAACGGTGTTGTCGGTTTCATTCTCGGATTCAAGTTGATTTATTTTGCCATGAATTATTCAGCGCTTGTTGACAATCCGCAGAAGGCGCTGTTGTCAATGCAGGGAACTCTTGTCGGTGGAATTCTTGCGGGTGCTTTTGCTGCGTATTGGAAATACCGCGAGAAAGAAAAAGCAAAAAAAGAAAAACCTGAGTGGGCAGAAGAAACAGTTTCACCTTATGAATTGGTGGGCAACATTACAATCGTTGCTGCAGTAAGCGGACTGATCGGAGCAAAAATATTTCACAACCTTGAGAACTTCCAAGATTTTCTGAATGATCCCTTAGGCGCGCTCATCTCTTTCAGCGGACTCACCATGTATGGAGGACTCGTTGTTGGCGCTATCGCAACAATTTGGTACGGAAAAAAATATGGCATTGGCGCACTGCACCTGAGTGATGCTGCTGCTGCTGGTTTGATGCTTGCTTATGGTTTCGGACGACTTGGTTGCCAGATTGCAGGCGATGGCGATTGGGGAATTGTAAACACTTCGCCCAAACCGTCATGGATTAGTTTTCTTCCTGATTGGTTTTGGAGTTACAGCTATCCGCACAATGTAATTAATGAAGGAATTTCAATTCCCGGATGTATCGGCAAGCATTGTTATATGCTGCCGCAACCTGTGTTTCCAACTCCTTTGTATGAGTGCATTGTTTGCATTGCATTCTTTTTTCTTTTGTGGAGTGTGAGAAAAAAATTCAGTACTCCCGGAAAATTCTTTTCACTTTATCTTTTGCTCAATGGCATCGAACGTTTTCTTGTTGAATCAATCCGTGTCAACTCGAAATATCACCTTGCAGGAATTTCATTCACACAGGCGCAATTAATTTCGCTTCTACTTATCCTTACAGGTGCTTGCGGGTTATTTTTTCTTCGGAAAAACCCACAAGGATCAACCGTTCATTTGGAATAAAGTTCTTTGTTTTAGTTCGCAGTTCATAGTTGGCAGCAAGAGCCGGAGTGGTTGATTTTTGTGAATGATGTTCATTAAATTATGTTTCTATCTTTGGTCTAATTTCTAAAACCATCATCTTATGAAAACTAAAATTTTATTCTTCCTGATTTTTTCTTTCTCAATTTTATCTGCTGCACAAGCGCAAACGAAGTTCGACCGGTTGTTCTGGCGCACTAAAGCGGCTGAATATTTTCTTACTAATTCGATTACTGAACTGACCGGAGGCGGTTATGCAATTGCAGGCACAGTAAAAGACACTTCTTTGGGTTCGCTGACAGACGTTTTTCTTGCAAAGTTTACTGCCGGTGGAGACACCGTTTGGACACGAAGGATTACCGCCATCGGCAGCGAAACTGTGAATGATCTCAGGCAAACTTTTGACGGTGGATACATTATTACCGGCAGCACTGATTCGTATGGTCCGGGTATGCTATTGATGAAAACAGATTCTCTCGGCAATGTTAGCTGGACGAAAGTTTTTGGAAGCTCTTATGATGACATTGGATATTCCGTTCGGCAAAATGCAGACAGCGGATTTATTATTGCTGGAACAACCACGCTGCACTCGCTTATTATAAGAACAAATTCAATAGGCGATACGCTCTGGACTAAAACATACGCGCTCGCTTCGGGCAATGATTGCAAAGCATCTTGTGCTGAAGAAACACCAACAGGCGAATTCATTGTTTCTGCAGGAGTAGATTCGGGTTTCGTGGGTAGTCCCTTCACTCTTGTAATGAAGCTATCTTCTAATGGAATTCCCATTTGGTCAAAAAAAGTTGGCACTGGCAACGGTTCCCTTATCAATTACGATTTATTGCAAACCCTCGATGGCGGATACATGATTACTACACAATATTCATCAGGTGGCCAGAATCCTATACTTCTTAAATTCGATTCTGTTGGAAACTATCAATTCGTTGTGGACATAACGCCCACCACGTCTTCATTCTATTTTTTAATGATGGCAGTAAAACAATTAGCGGACAGTTCATACATTTTGATGTCGTCATCGGGCAATCTTTTTATTACACGGATAAGCCCCACTGGTGATACGCTTTCAACTATGAAGATAGACAGTTTTGATTTAAAAGGTCATGGCGTATTTACCAGCGATGGCGGTTTCGCAGCCGTAGATTATTGGGGAGGTATCTATAAGTTTGATTCAACATTTAGCTCCGAATGTAAATCACCTGCGCAAGCCAGCGGATTACTTTATAATGATTTGTGTACTCCTTCTTTTCCTGTTGTCGGATCGGGTACCACCATTATAAACGCAACCTTTACTAACATGGCTGGTGTAATCCGTAAACTATATTCACCTTGTATGCCAAATGTTCCTACCTGTGTTGTAACTGTTGATTCAGCCACACAAAAAAACCTAGTAGTGTGGGAAGAAAACTTTGATACCACCTTTGTTGATTCATACCAGGTGTATAAAGAATCGGCAGCGGCAGGAGTTTATAATCTCATCGGCAGTGTGCCTCAAAATCAATTGAGCGTATTTCTTGATACTGCATGCAACCCCGCAGTGCAGGCAGAACGATACAGGGTGTCTGCGCAGTGGCATACTTATTACGAGCCGCCAAATACTGTTGCCGGTCATAAAACAATTCACCTCAGCATTAGTCCCGGTTTGCCGCCAACAATGAATTTAAGCTGGAGCAGCTATGAAGGATTCACGTATCCTACTTACAACATCTGGCGCGGCAACGGCACATCGGCAAGCATCATTGGCTCTGTGCCTTTCGGAACAAACGGCTACACCGATTTGAATCCTCCCGCAGGAGACACCGTTTATTTTATTGAAGTAGTTCATGGCACATGCACACCAACATACTTTCAGTTTGATCCTGACGGTGGCACTCAGGGTTTTTTACCTCTTACGCAATTCACCGGAACTACTTCAAATATGGTGAACAATACCACCCAATCCGTTGGAATTACTGAAGCAGAAAAATCAGGCAGCATTTTTCTTTCACCAAATCCTGTAACGAATAAGTTGACAATTGAAAGTTCAAAGCTTAAAGCACAGAGTGCCGAAGTTTATGATGTAATGGGGCAGTGTGTCTTAAAATATGAACTTCAAATTTCAAATGCGAAAGCAATTGACATTGATGTTTCCAAACTCAACCAGGGCATTTATTTTCTGAAATTGAAAACACCAAAGGAAGAAAGAGTAGGTAAGTTTATTAAGGAATAACCAATTTATAACTTCGAAGAGGTGGAAACCTCTCGGAGTTTTCAGGCATTTCTTGCGAGGTAGAAATTTTAACAGAATAATAAGAGAGCGGCTGCAAAGCCGCTTTTTTATTTTCGCTTCATTCGATACTCCTAACGGAAGTTCGAAGAGACTGAACAAACCCTTCGAAGGTTTGAACAGAAGTTCGAAAGGAATGAATAAACCATTCGAAGGTTCTAAAAGAAGTTCGAAAGGATTGAACAAACCCTTCGAAGGTTGGAACGGAAGTTCGAAAGGATTGAACAAACCCTTCGAAGGTTGGAACGGAAGTTCGAAGGGAATGAACCAACTCTTCGAAGGTTGGAACGGAAGTTCGAAGGGATTTTGTGGCGTCAGGTGTTGTGGGTTGGCAAGCGCGCGGCTCACCTGACGAATGGCAGGTCAAGGAACACACGGGCTTCGTTGTAAGATATGCCAACACTGCAATGGGGTTTGCGGGAACTTGTCGGTAACCGCCACATTTTCTTCTGCCTCTCTTCCTTGTTCTTTTCTTTGTTCCTCTCCCCTGCAACCTTTTTCCCTTCTTTGCATTATCTTATCAGATAAGAAAGATGGCACCTGAAGATGACCGCCTTATACTTCAACAGATTCAAGCTGATGAAAAGCAGTTTGCATTGGTGTATGACAAATACTATAAAACCATTTTCGGATATATTTTCAGGCGGATAAACGAGTACGATCTCGCTCGCGATATTTCTTCGGAAACTTTTCTCAAAGCTTTTTTAAACATAAAAAAGTTTCAATGGAAAGATGTGTCTCTTTCAGCGTGGCTTTATCGCATTGCCACGAATGAGATCAACATGTATTTCCGAAAAAATAGATACGCCCCGCTTTATTTAAGTCAGCTAAACGAACAGCATGTTGAAATTGCCGACCCTGCTTCTACTATTGAAGAAAAAGCAATCATTGAAAGAAAGATGAAAGATAGCGAGGACTTTCTTCTCGTTCAGAAAAAGCTAATTCTTCTTTCCGTAAAATATCAGGAAGTGATTTCGCTGCGTTTCTTCGAGGAGAAAAGCATGAAGGAGATTGCCGAGATATTGAACAAGAATGAAGGAACTGTAAATCACTGTTGTCAAGAGGATTGGAAAAGCTGAGAACTGAAATGAAAAAGTAACTGCAACCAAAACGGCCGCGTTGCATTGTAGTATTGTAAAGAATAAGAATTATGGAACAGAATGACTTTTTAAAGAAGATGGAAGGACTTAAAAAACCCGATGTAAACGAAGTAAAACCATCGCAGCAGTTCAAGTTGGTGTTGATGAATTCAAAAAAATCTGCTGCACTTGGATTCTGGTTCATCGTTGTGCCGTGCTATTTCCTCTTTGTGTTTTTATGAAATATTATTTTCACGTCAACCTTCATCTCTTTGATGTATTCATTGACATGATGAGTGACTTTGATAAAAGCCCTTCGACCAAATATCTTTCTCCAATCCTCATGGTCGGCTTGCCTCTTGTTGCCATTGTGCTGAATGGATTGGCAATTGTGTATGCTGAGTACAATAAACTCACGAAAGAAATCAGTATCGTAATCAAGCTGAAATGGATTAATATTCTCATCATCGCTGTCAGTGCAATGATGATTTGCATATTTATCCTCTACGCTGTTGTCGAAAATATTCATCACGCATACTTACCCTGCTACCACTAACCTAACCTTAAACCCAAATGGAATTCTTCAAACGAAAAGGAATTTTCTTCATCCCTGTTTCCCTAATCGGATGGCTGATCTTTACGCTTGCAGTTATTTATGCAGTGTATAATTTTATTGACATTGACAGCCACTCGCATTCTGTAAGCGATACTCTCATCAATTGGGTGTTCAACTGTCTTATCATCGGAGTCGTGTATTCGGTGATTGGTGCATTCACGCAACAGAAAGAAAAATAGGCAACTGATATTTTTGTGCAAACTTTATTTCCGAAAAAAATATTCCACAGAAGATTTCCCCCAACTTTGCCTGAATGAAAAAAGTTGTTGTACTCACGGGTGCAGGCATCAGTGCGGAAAGTGGATTAAAAACTTTTCGTGACAGTGACGGGCTTTGGGAAAACTACCGAATCGAAGATGTGGCCACGCCTGATGCATGGCGAAAAGATTTTCGCCTTGTTCTTCAATTTTACAATGAGAGAAGAAAACAAGTGCTCGCTGCAAAACCAAACGCAGCACATCTTGCACTGGCAGAACTCGAAAAAAGTTTTGATGTACACATCGTTACTCAGAACATTGATGATTTGCATGAGCGTGCCGGCTCTTCAAAAGTTTTGCATTTGCATGGAGAAATTTTAAAATCAAGAAGTACTGTTGATCAACGGTTAGTTTATACAGTTGAAGGTTGGGAACTGAAAGAAGGTGATAAGTGTGAAAAGGGTTCTCAGCTTCGCCCGTACATTGTGTGGTTTGGAGAACCTGTGCCCGAACTGGAGCGTGCTGCACTCATCGTTTCCAAAGCAGATATTTTTATGGTGATCGGAACCTCGCTTCAGGTATATCCCGCAGCGGGGCTTACTCACTATGCACCGTTCGCTTCAGAAAAGTATTATATTGATCCGAATGCAGCAGCAATCAGCAGCGACTTTGAAGTAATGACAACAAAAGCAGGAACAGCCGTGCCGGAGTTAGTGAAGAAGCTGATGAAATAGTTGCCGATAATTTGTTAAGTTTTAAAATTTACAAATCACATTCTCGTTTTCAACTTCTATCTTCGCACCCGCAATGACTCTCGATCATTCTTTTCTTGACAGCGATCTTTTTAGGTGGGTAGTAATGCCGCTGCTAATTTTTATTGCGCGCATGTGTGATGTAACGCTCGGTACGCTGCGAAATGTTTTTATCTCGAAAGGGTTGCGGCATGTAGTTCCGGTTATCGGTTTCTTTGAAGTATTGATCTGGTTAATTTCCATACGCCAGATCATGCAACATCTTGATAACGTAATGTGCTACATCAGTTTTGCGGGTGGCTTCTCCATGGGCACGTATGTGGGATTAAAAATAGAAGGTCGCCTCGCACTTGGCATGCAGCTAATCCGCATCATCGTAAATCAAAATTCGGAACAACTAATTGAGGCGATGCAAAAAGAAAACATCGGCAGCACCGTTATTGACGCACACGGAGCCAAAGGTCCGGTGAAAATTATTTTCATCATTGCAAAACGCACTGACATTGACATCATCCGCCAAGTGATTAATCAGTACAATCCACAGGCGTTTTATTCCATTGAAGATGTGCGAGCCGCAAATCAGGGTGTATTTCGCAAAGGCGAACAGGACGGAGGCACCATGGATTATGTGCGAAGGATATTTAATTACACCGCGCAGAAATGAACAACCCCTGTCAATAAGATGGGATGCGCCTTGTAAGCAGTAAGTACTATTTTATATTACTTTGTTCAATAATAAACCAACTTAAATTCTAACAATTAAAAATTAAAAAAAAATGAAAACGAACGTACTATTGGCATTTGTGGCAGCAGGAACTCTTGCATTGACTTCCTGCTCGAAAAAAATTGATGAGAAAACAATGGCAGACATCAATCAGTTCGGAACTGATTGGGCTGGTCTTGGGGAAAAAGCTACTGCATGGAGTAGTGATCTTACAACATCAACTCAGCAAGCGCATGATTTTGCAAGCAAGCAACACGCAATGGCGGAAAGCATGGCAACAAGCAAGGACGCAGCCATGAAAACTAAATGCACTGAGATGACAACGGCTGCAGACCAAACTGCATCTTCATTGGATGCAATGTCAACGGAGTGGACTTCTTTCAAAACATCGTGGGATGAAAACACCAAGGCATACACAGAGTGGACTGCGAAAGTAACCAAGGGTGAAGTTACTCCTGAAGATGCTGCAAAAGGTTTGACTGACTGGAGAACAAAAATGAGCGATGCTCAGGCGAAGATTGACAGTTGGGGAACTACACTCGCATCTATAAAAGATAATTGCTCTAAAAATATGGCAATGGCTACTGATCTAGAGAAGAGTTCAACAGTAGCAGCCATTGCACCTACAAAGTCAAAGCCATCTAAAAACAAAAAATAAATTTCGTTTTTTTTTGAATAAAAAGGCTTGAAGTTCTTCAATCCTTTTTTTAATCCCCCGTCTCAAGTATTGCTTTAGCAGGTGATGATCTGCCAAATTGTTTTGTCGAACAAATGGTGAACCTTTAGTTCTTTTACTTCACAAGAAATGTTTTTTATTTAAGCTCAAGTTTTGTAAAATTAGCTTGATAATTAAAATTGAGTTCCTCTTCTTCTTTTCTTCTCGGCAAGAATGAGTGCAAGTTCTCTTCCTGTCTGTCCGGCCACAGAAGTATTTTCCTGTGCTCTACGGATTAAATATGGAAGTACAGAAGCAACCGGTCCATATGGAACGTACTTCGCCACATTATATCCATGCTTTGCAAGATTAAAGCTGATGTGATCGCTCATGCCGTACAACTGGGAAAAACAAATATGAGGATGATTGTTTGCAATTTTATTTTGCTGCATCAACTGCACGAGCAACATCGAACTCTTTTCATTGTGCGTACCTGCGCAAATAGAAATACGGTCAATATGATCAACACAAAATTTTAATGCATCATCATAATCCTTATCAGCAGATTTTTTATCCAGCTGAATTGGCGAAGGATAATTCATCTTTGCAGCGCGCGCGCGTTCCTTCTCCATGTATGCCCCGCGAACTAATTTTATTCCGAGGAAATAATTATTAGCCACCGCATGATTAAAACATTTTTCAAGAAATGAATTACGATCTGTCCTGTAAAGTTGAATCGTATTATAGAGAAGCACACGTTTGCGGTTGTACTTCATCATCATCTCCGCAGCAACTTCATCTACCACCTCCTGAATCCAGGTTTCTTCTGCATCCATAAAAACGGGAACATTACTTTCATCAGCAGCCGCACAGATTTTCTCCACGCGCTTTTTCACACGATCAAATTCTTCTTTTTCAGTTTGTGTCAACTCTTGCCTTGCATTTACTTTTTCAAGCAAAGCCATTCGCGCAAATCCCGTAAGTTTGAAAACAGAAAACGGAATGTGCCTGTCCTCTTTCGCCCCCGCAATGCCATCCAGTGTTTCCTGCAATGAATGTTCAAAATCTTTTTCCGTTTCTTTTCCTTCCACAGAGTAATCGAGAATTGTTCCGATGTTATATTTTCCCAATTCTTCAATCGTCTGCTTACAATCATCAATAGCTTCTCCCCCGCAAAAATGCTTGAAGATGGTTGCACGTATCAAACCCTTTACCGGCAGATGCAATGCCAGCGCAGTATTTACAAATGGCGGAGAAATTTTTACGAGCCAGTTATAGCTTATCACTTTGAAAAGCCAAAACGCTCGATTCAGATCGCTGCGTGATTTCGATGCAAACGCAATTTCTGTATCATCAAAAGAAACGATGGAGTTATTCATAAAAGGCGGGCAAAGATAAAGGAGTTAACCAATTTCGAAATTCGAATATCGAAACCCGAAACTAATCTGAGTATGGAAATTCCGTTATTTTGAATTTTAATATTTATCCGAAATTCCGGCTTCCGTATTCGAAATTTTCTTTCGTCTATCTTTGCCTCTTCAAATTATGCAATCACTAAATTTCACACCACTCTCCCATTGGGGTTTTTCGTTTTCAAAGCCATTCATCATTTCAGGTCCGTGCGGGGTTGAGTCAGAGAAACAAATTCACGATATCGCCTCTGATCTTGGCAAGATGAATGTTCATCTTCTCCGTGGTGGAATATGGAAGCCGCGTACGCGCCCCGATTCCTTCCAGGGAATTGGAAGTGAAGGATTGAGATGGTTAAAAGATGCGGGAAGAAAAAATAATCTTCCGGTAACTGTTGAAGTTGCAAATCCGAGGCACGTTGAAGAAGCGCTGAAAGAAAACATTGATGTATTATGGATTGGTTCCCGCACAACGGTGAATCCTTTTTTGGTTCAGGAAATTGCTGATGCATTAAAAGGAGTAGATGTTCCTGTCATGATAAAAAATCCGATCAACCCCGAATTGGAATTATGGATCGGTTCCATTGAACGGATAAGCAAGACCGGAATAAAACGTATCGCAGCCGTTCACCGTGGCTTCTCTACTTTTGAGAAAACAAAATACCGCAACGTTCCAAACTGGCAGATTCCGATTGAACTCAAAAGAAGATTTCCTGATCTTCCTCTTATTTGCGATCCGAGCCATATCTGTGGGACGCGAAATTTAATTCCGTCTGCAGCGCAAACAGCTCTCGATCTCAACTACGATGGACTCATGATTGAAAGTCACACGCATCCTGAAAATGCGCTGAGCGATTCGCAACAACAACTGACACCTGCATCACTAAAACTTTTACTTCACCAGCTAATTGTGCGCTCCGCAGTTGTTGAAGATGTAATCTTCTTAAATCTCCTGGAAGAGTTGCGTGATAAAATTGACAGCGTTGACAAAGACATTTTAAGTAAAATGAGCGAGCGTATGGACATTGCCCGCGAAATCGGTCGCTACAAGAAAGAAAACAACATTACCATTCTTCAGGTTGAAAGATGGAATGAAATTCTTCGCACACGTTTGCAGTTCGGACTTGATCATGAACTCACAAAAGAATTTATTGTGAAGATGTACGAACTCATCCACGAGGAATCTATCCATCAGCAAACGAACGTGATGAACAACGACCTGCTCGGCACCTCGCGGGAACTATCCGGCTGACAAACTCAGAAGAAAAATAAAACAGAATTCTAAATTTAAATTATTATGAGTACCACGATCCGATCAAACAACTACGAAATATTTCTCGGCAACGATACCTTTTACCAGATCGGAAAATTTCTTTCAAAGAGCAGATCGGGCAACTCAAAGAAATTTATCCTCGTTGATGAGAATACAAAAGAGCATTGCCTGCCTTTACTTCAGGGAGGTGTGCTTGCATTTCAGCAGGCAGTTATTCTTGAAATTGCTTCAGGAGAAGAGAGCAAGAGCATTGATGTAATTGTGAACCTCTGGAAAGATCTTACAGAGCAAGGTGCAGACCAGCAATCGCTTTTGGTGAATCTTGGTGGCGGTGTCGTTTCTGATGTCGGAGGATTTACTGCGGCAACTTTTATGCGCGGAATTGATTTCATCAACATTCCGACTTCTCTGCTCGCAATGGTAGATGCATCCGCTGGAGGAAAAAACGGGATCAACTTTGGTGGATTAAAAAATCAGGTAGGAACATTTGATGAACCACAGGCAGTGTTTGTGTCACCGGTATTTTTAAAAACACTCCCTGAAGTTGAAATGCGCAGCGGGTTTGCAGAAGTGATTAAGCACGCACTTATTTCTGATTACAAAAAATGGAGCGATGTAAAAGCAATTGAAAATTTGGAAAACGTAAACTGGTTCGACATTATTCGTGAATCTATCTGGACAAAGAATAAAATAGTGAACAGCGATTTCAGAGATCGTCACATCCGTAAAGCATTAAACTTCGGACATACCATAGCTCATGCGCTTGAAAGTTATTTGCGGAAAAACAACTCTCCAATAAAACACGGAGAAGCTGTTGCCATCGGAATGATCGGTGAAACTTATTTATCGCAGCAAGTGTGTGGGCTGAATGAGAAAGATGCAACTGAAATTTATCAGTTCATTAGAAAACATTATCCGTTGACTCTTGAATTTGATTCCGACTCGATCATCGAATTCATGAAGAGCGATAAGAAAAACCATTCCGAGAAAATTAATTTTTCTCTCAACAAATCAATTGGCGAACCCATGATCAATCAACACGCAGACGAAGCACTGATTCGTCAGGCGCTTGAGTTTTGTAAAGAGCAATTGATGGTGGTTAGTTGATGATGTCATTCCCAACTTGTTTCGGAATACTGGACAATAAAATAACGGATGCTGAAGCAATTTCAGCATAACAATTCATCTCAACGGAGAATCTTTTTCTTTCGCTAAATGGTTGTACACAACCTTATCCATTAAAGCCGGAAAAAATTTATTCATCAGCACGGCTATCTTTCCATTCGAAGTTAAAATCAAATCACGTTTTCTTTTCTTTACTGCATTGCAAATATGTTGAGCTACCTCTTCCGCGCTCATCATTTTATTCTCGTTGCGAGGCGATTCACCTTGTACAGTTCCATCTTTTGATAAAGCAGTATTCCGAATGTTCGATGCCGTAAATCCGGGACATGCAACAAGTATATGTAAATTTTTTTTCAAATTTTCAGTGCGAAGCGTTTCAAGAAAACCCTCAATAGCAAATTTGGAAGCGGAGTAACCTGTGCGTCCGGGCAATCCTTTTTTTCCTGCAATAGAAGAAATTCCAACCACGCTTCCTTTTGATTTAAGAAGATGTGGAAGCGCATACTTTGTACAGCATACAGTTCCCCAAAAATTTACATCCATTATTTTACGCAGTACATCCAACGCTACATCTTCAAAAAGTGCGCGCATCGAAATGCCTGCATTGTTTATCAACACATCAATGCTTCCGAATTTATTTATCGTTTCCTGAATTAGGCTTTTGCAATCTTCTTCTTTACTTACATCAGCTATACAACTTGCAACATCAAAACCTTTTTGCCTGAGTTGAAATTCTATGTATTCGAGTTTTCCTTTTTGACTGGCAGAGAGCATCACCTTGCAGCCCTTCGTTGCAAAAACTTCTGCACATGCTTTGCCAATGCCTGAGGATGCGCCTGTGATGATGACTACTTTATCTTTCATTATGGAAATATTTTTCCGGGATTTAAAATTCCATTCGGATCAAAAACTTTTTTTATTCCTTTCATTAATTCCAACTGGGTTTTGTTGAAGGCTATATCTAGATAACCCTTCTGAACGTAGCCGATTCCGTGCTCACCCGAAATTGTTCCGCCAAGAGAAACACATAATTCAAATATTTCGCGAATGCCTTTCGGCACCTGTGTGTTCCATGCTTCATCACTTAAGTTTTCTTTGATGATGTTTACATGCAGGTTACCGTCACCCGCATGACCGTAACAAACAGAACGGAAACCATATTTACTTCCGATTGCTTTTACACCTTTCAAAAGTTTTGGAAGTTCTGCTCGTGGAACAACAGTATCTTCCTCTTTGTAGATAGAATGTGTCTTCACCGCCTCACCTGCTGACCTTCTTGCTTTCCATAGATCCGCTTTTTGCTGAGCAGTATCTGCAAAAAGAATTTCATCACATTCATGCTGGTTCAGAATTTCAGAAATCGCTTCGCACTCTTTGAACAAAACGTCTTTGTCATTCCCATCTACTTCAACAATGAGTTGTGCCGCTGTATTTTCTTTCAGCGGAATTTTTAAATCTACATGCCTCATCACATATTCAATACAATCGCGCTCCATAAATTCCATTGCTGACGGTGTAACTCCTGCCCGAAAAATTGCTGATACAGCTTCACAGGCTTTCTCGGAGCTATTGAAAAAAGCAAGCATCAATAAATTTTCTTTCGGTAATGGAATTAATCTGAAAACAATTTTGGTTATTACGCCCAATGTTCCTTCGCTTCCAATGATAAGTTGTGTAAGATTATATCCCGTTGAATTCTTAAGAACGTTTGCTCCAGTCCAGATTATTTCTCCCGTTGGTAAAACAACTTCGCAGTTCAAAACATAATCTTTGGTAACCCCGTACTTCACTGCCTTGGGTCCGCCTGCGCATTCGGCAAGGTTTCCTCCGAGATGACAGCTGCCGCGGCTTGCAGGATCGGGCGGGTAGAAAAGATTTTTCTCCATCACAGCGTCCTGGAAAACCTGATTAATTACTCCTGGCTCTGATGTTGCCTGCAGGTTGCGTTCATCAATCTGAATAATTTTATTGAAGCGCTCCATTGAAAGAATTACTCCTTTGCGAACTGGCAATGCACCCCCGCTCAATCCGGTGCCGGCACCCCTAGGTGTAACTGCAATTAAACTCTCTGAACAAAACTTCAGGATTTCAGAAACCTGCTCTGTCGTGTTTGGCTTCACCACAACTTCAGGAAAAAATTTCAGGTCTTCGGTGTAGTCGTGCGAGTAATTTTCTAGGTCTTCTTTATTTGTAAAAACAAATTCAGCGCCTACAATTCGTTTAAATTTTTGTAGGTGTCCATCATTGATTTTTGTAAATGTCACTTCTTAATTAAGTTTGAAGTTGGTATAGGTTGTTTTTTCTTCGGCTCCTCGGGGAACGAATATTTTGCAAGTGTAATGGTTCCCGCGGCATCTGTTGCATCATCGCCAAGAAAATAAATATCCTTTCCTATCATCTGAATATCTTTTATGCGAATGAGGGAATATAGAGAATTGTCGGTGTATTCCAATTTATTTTTGCGCAGTGAGTCACGCAGTTCGATGTATGGTGAAACGGTATTCTCAGGGCGCACGAGTTTGGTACCGAACAATAGGATAGAATTATTCTTCCAGTCCTTCGCTTTAAGATATGTAACATCTTCTGATGCAGGATTGAATTTAAATTTTGTGTAGCACGATTTATCAGTAATGTAAATGGAATTTGAGGTCGTTTGTTGCAAGTAGTCTATAAATACCGAATGCACAAGCAATGTCTTTTTTGAAACAGAAAGATGATCACCTATTGCATCTGTTATGCCTTCGCCAATAAGTTGCTCGCAGATCAGTTTTCCGTTCCGATTTAATTTCAGTAATACTACATCCGATCTCTCGTTTGAATGGTTTGCCATGCCGGTTACAAAAATGCTCGTACTGTCGTCAACAGAAATATCAGTGGCCATGTCCACCTCATGTTGCGCTCCATCATAAACGTAATTCCAACGAGGTATGCCGAGCGAATCGAATTTCATTACAATAATATCTGAAGTACGTATGGCTACGTTTATGTTTCCACAAACGTACACATTACAACTATCATCAACCGCAACATCAACTGATACATCCATTTGGGAAGTGGAAAAGTTTTTCATCCACGATGCTTCCCCTGTAGTTGAATAGCGAATTAAAAGCAGATCTGAATTGGCATCAGAAACGGTTTCGTATCCGCACACAAATACGTTATTTTTCCTATCAATGGCAATGGCCAATGGCGCATCAAAAAGATTTGCTTTGCCGGCAAAAATATTCTTCCATAGTAAAAGACCTTCCGGTGAATATTTTGCGGTAACAATATCCGTATTGCCGGATTTATTTTTTATAGTACCGCACAGAACCACATTGTCAAGAGCATCGGAAGTCAAGGCAACGGGCACGGCATCTCTTCCGTCATTAGGTTGGAAAATTCTGCGCCATTGTTCAACTCCTTTAGCATCATACTTTACAAGAAGGATTCTTTTTGCAGAATCCACATCATGGCTAATCCCCATCACTATGGAACTGTTTTGCTTATCAACACAAAAACCTATTGCTGAATTGATGCTTTGAATATCATCTTTAATCGCCTTTCGCCATTGCGCAATGGGCTGTGCAACCAGCATGAACGGAAAAATAAAAAACAAGAGCAGCAAAGACTTCTGCATTGTGCAAAGATAAGGGGAACATTATTAATTTACGAATGAAGATTGCATACGGCAATAATGGCAGGGTAAATCAAGGACAAGTGATTGTAAATTATTGTCCTATTGGGTGGGCGCGGCTTTTTACTGTCAGATTAGTTATTTTGATTTGTGTATTAACTATTATAACCTTGGTATTAAAGGTGATGACCAGAGTCAACGGTTTTTCTGCTATCAATACTGCTCTTTCTTGCTCGGAAAATCTTTCGACTTTATATCAGAAATATATTTGCCAACAGATTTTTTGATGTCGTCATACAGAGACATGTAGCGTCTTAGAAAACGCGGACTGAATTCATGAGTAATACCGAGCATGTCGTGGGTAACTAGCACCTGTCCATCCACAGCACCACCAGCACCAATGCCTATAACAGGTACTTCCACCTTTGTAGCTACAGAGCCGGCAAGTTTAGCAGGGATTTTTTCAAGTACAATTGCAAAGCAGCCAATGCTATCAAGAAGAATTGCATCTCCAAGTAATCGTTTTGCCTCTTCTTCTTCCTTTGCACGCACCACATAGGTTCCAAACTTATAAATGCTTTGAGGAGTAAGACCGAGATGACCCATTACCGGAACACCCGCAGATAAAATACGCTCAATAGATTCCTTAACTTCCCTACCACCTTCAAGTTTTACGGCATGTGCGCCACTCTCCTTCATAATTTTTATGGCGGAGTTCAGCGCCTCTTTGCTGTTACCTTGATAAGAACCGAAGGGAAGATCAACAACGACAAGCGCCCTCCTTACTCCGCGCACCACAGAGGATGCATGATAAATCATTTGATCTAGCGTAATGGGCAGCGTAGTTTCATGTCCAGCCATTACGTTTGATGCAGAATCACCAACAAGCAACACATCAATACCTGCAGCATCCAAAACTTTCGCCATCGAAAAATCATAAGCCGTAAGCATGCTTATCTTCTCGCCTCGCTTTTTCATTTCCTGAAGCGTGTGCGTGGTTATCTTTTTATCTTCTACTTTAGCGGTTGACATGTTCGGATTATTTTTTCGAAAAAAATATAAAGAAAAGAAAATTATTTCGGATCTTGGGTTGCGGAACGTGCTGCTTTAAGCTGTTTCCTAATGCTGCTTAAAGAATCGCGTAGCACCTGACTTTCAATTTTCAGATTCGTAATCTGATCAACAAGTTTTAAGACTACATCGCAAGGACTTGAAGTATTCTCTTCGCTGTTCTTACTTGTATTTGATTCTTTTGATTTGACTGAAGAATGTGTTGGAAAATCGGAAGAAGGGGGGGTGGTGGGAGGAGAAATTTTGCTTGCATCTGATTTTGGCTCGTTCACCATAATGAAATCCAAGCGCGCTTTTGTAGCTGCACCAATGGCGATGCCGATGTCGCCTGTCTTATAAGCAATCTCCGTGAAAGACAATAAATACTTCTGATTCACATAAATATCGTAATTCCGTTTTGCAGTTCGCACTTCTACGAGGTTGTATTGACCAAGTGGATTCAATGCATCAGAATTTACCCATCCGTTTGTTTTTGCATCACCGGTAAGTAGTTTGAAATTCAACCCGACCAGTTGTTTGAGACGGTATTGTCCTTTCGGATTAAATTCAAAAACAAATGCCCCCGAACCATCTGCCTGCGCCATAAAAATCAATCCAACTGATGCTTCCTCATTTTTTGAATCTTCAAGTTTTACAGAAGCCATCAAACTAAAAGCAGGCAGCATATTTTTCCAAGTAGAGAAAATGGAATATCCGCTTGCAGGGTTTTTTCTCCGAAGTAAATATTCTCCTTCCTGAATGAGGAAAAGATTGTCTGATGTGGACATGTTTCTCCAGGTGCCTTTGTCCTCATCAAACTGTTCATTGAAAGATGAAATTGTGAATTCTTCTTTTACCAATTGTGGTTTCGCAAGAAGCGGGGCAAAGAGAAGAGCAGAAAACAAAACCGTTTGGCAGAATTTTTTTTTCATAAATGTAGAAGTTGTCTTCGCACCAAAGATACACGATTCTTTTAACGGTAAAAAAAAGAGTGAAACATGAACCTTTGGGGTACGATGTCCAATACCTTCCTTTCATTTTCTGATTCTTTCTTTAGCTTTGCGCCGCGATGAAAAAAATCAGTATACTTTTTATTCTTATTGCAGTCCTAAGCAGTTGCTCAACTGACTTCGATACCGATGCTCCTTGGAAAGAAACTATGGTAGTCTATGGTTTTCTAAACCCGAATGATGCTGTCCAATATATCCGCATCAGTAAAGCATTTTTGGGTGAAGGTAATGCGCTAGTAATGGCACAGCAACCCGATTCAATTTATTTCCGCGATTCGCTTGATGTTAAGATCGAGCGATTTCAAAACAGTGCTCTATTGGAAGGGTATCAACTTACGCTTTGTGCTTCAACCGAAGTGCCAAAAGATGCAGGAGTATTTTCAGCGCCTTATCAGGCAGTTTACAAATATGAACATAGTTTGCATCCATCTTCAACAAACGACGGAAGCATTTACAAACTTACCATTAGAAACAAAACAACGGGAAATGTAGTTACAGCTTCCACAAAAATTATTGAAAATTTTTCTGTCTCAGTGCCAAACGCAACCTCACTTTACAAATTCAATTCACCTTACGGACTTACATGGAAATTCAGATCTAGCGCTCTTGGAAAAGTCTATGGCGTATCACAAAAAATTAATTATGTTGAGACTAGTACAAGTACAAATGATACAGTTTCTAAAAGTATTGATTGGTATCTTGGTGATCAGATTGCAATATCCAACACATCTGAGGATTTCAGATTCTCATTTACAAGCCTAGATTTGTATCGTTTGCTTGGCGGCAATATTCAGGTGGATCCTAATAAACATCGGCATCTGTCTGCGAACCCGATTGATGTTTATATTTCAGCAGGTACTGAAGAATTGTACACCTACATGCAGGTGGCTAATGGAAACACAGGCATCGTTCAGGATAAACCTTTGTACACAAATATCGAAAACGGAATTGGGCTTTTTACTTGCCGCAGTACACAGAAGATTAGTATTCAGCTCCATACTGAAACATATGATGCCCTTGATACCAGTGTATATACCCGCAATTTGAACTTTACTCATTGAAGTTATTCCGGTAAGATCCGATTCACGAACTCTGCCATATTTTCCTATTCCTGTAAGTGGCACAATGGTTGACAAAAGAGGACTGTAAAAATCAACTTAAAAGAAAATAATATGAAAAAAGTAATTGGTATAGATTTAGGAACTACCAACAGTTGCGTTTCCGTGATGGAAGGCAATGAGCCCGTGGTAATTGCAAACAGCGAAGGACGCAGAACCACTCCCTCTATCGTTGCATTTTTAGAAAATGGAGAACGTAAAGTTGGAGATCCTGCAAAACGGCAGGCAATCACCAATCCTCGCAATACGGTTTCTTCCATCAAAAGATTTATGGGCGAAACGTTCGATCGTGTAACAAAAGAAGCGGAGCGCGTGCCATACAAAGTGGTGAAAGGAGAAAATAATACTCCACGCGTACAGATCAATGACCGCATGTACACACCGCAGGAAATTTCGGCTATCGTTCTTCAGAAAATGAAAAAGACGGCTGAAGATTACCTCGGTCATGAAGTAAATGAAGCAGTGATTACTGTTCCTGCATACTTTAACGATTCGCAACGCCAGGCAACAAAAGAAGCTGGCGAAGTGGCAGGATTAAAAGTTCTCCGTATCATCAACGAGCCGACAGCAGCAGCACTTGCTTATGGTCTTGATAAAAAACATAAAGACGAAAAGATTGCTGTGTTCGATTTGGGAGGAGGTACATTTGACATTTCCGTTCTTGAATTGGGCGATGGAGTGTTTGAAGTAAAATCAACAAACGGTGATACGCATCTCGGTGGTGATGACTTCGATCAGAAAATTATTGACTGGCTTGCTGACGAATTTAAGAAAGATGAAGGGCTTGATCTGAAAAAAGATCCGATGGCTTTGCAACGTTTAAAAGAAGCAGCAGAAAAGGCAAAGATTGAATTATCAAGCTCAACAGAAACCGAAGTAAATCTGCCGTACATCATGCCGGTGGACGGAGTTCCGAAGCACTTGGTGAAGAAACTTACGCGCGCAAAGTTTGAACAACTATGTGATGACTTGATTCAACGCACACTTACTCCGTGTAAGAAAGCGTTGGAAGATGCAGGCATGCAGCCCAATCAGATTGATGAAGTAATTTTAGTAGGTGGATCAACACGCATTCCTGCCATACAGGCATTAGTTGAAAAATTTTTTGGCAAAACTCCTCATAAGGGTGTAAATCCGGATGAAGTAGTTGCAATCGGTGCAGCCATTCAGGGTGCTGTATTGACAGGAGAGGTGACAGATGTTTTATTACTTGATGTTACTCCGCTCAGTATGGGGATTGAAACGATGGGAAATGTGTTTACCAAAATGATTGAAGCCAACACTACTATTCCTTCAAAGAAAACAGAAACATTCAGCACGGCAAGCGATAATCAGCCAAGTGTTGAAATACACATTCTACAAGGTGAGCGCTCAATGGCAAAGGATAACCGCACCATCGGCAGATTCCATCTTGATGGTATTCCTCCTGCACCGCGTGGAGTTCCGCAGATTGAAGTTACATTTGATATTGATGCAAACGGAATTCTTCACGTTGCTGCAAAAGATAAAGCAACCGGCAAATCGCAGAATATCCGCATTGAAGCAAGCAGCGGATTAACAGATGCTGAAATCAAAAAGATGAAAGCAGAAGCGGAAGCAAATGCCGATGCCGACCGCAAAGCAAAAGAAGATGTGGAGAAAATAAATCAGGCAGACCAATTGATTTTTCAAACTGAAAAACAGTTGAAAGAATATGGCGACAAACTTTCAGCAGGAAACAAGGAAGCGATTCAAAAAGCATTGAGCGATTTGAAGGATGCACACAAAGAGCGCGATCTTGCAAAGATTGATACTACTCTTGCTACTCTTAACACTGCATGGCAAACTGCGAGCGAAGAGATGTATAAAGCCACTCAAAATGCCGGAGGAACCGCTGGAGGACCTGCTGATGCAAACACTCCACCGAATGCAGGCACCGAACAAAAACCGGAAGGTGATGTTACTGATGTTGACTTCGAAGAAGTGAAAGAAGATAAAAAGTAAGAAGTAGTAGGTATTGAACTTTAAGAAGGGAATCTTTTCAGATTCCCTTTCTTATTTGCGATTGGGCAGGAGAAAAATGATTCTGAAGACTACTTACTTAAAAATTTTCCTCGATCTTCTTTTAAATAAGGTCTCGCTCCGAAAAGTGTGATGTCAACATTGCGCATTAAACGGTTGTAATACTCTTGCTTCGGCAGGTAATAAATATCATAACCCTTGCCGATAAAAGTGAGCAGCGAATCCTGCTTGATGTAGTCCCGAATCTGAATATCCATTTCTGACGGACCTCTTCTCTGCAGGTAAAGTTGATTGTACCATCTGCCCGCTATCAATAAAGATTTTCTTCTCAGCGTATCGAATGACTGTAAAAGATCGGTAGTGAACTTCATTCCGTTTGCTCTGCGCGATTCGTAAGAGATGATGGGTCCATCAAGCGCATCTATGCTGAGTTTTTCTTCTCCCTGGTTGAAAGCAAATGATAAGGATGAAGCGGTGGCTGCATCTTCCCTCTCAACGGGACTTATGTTGAAGAAGAACGGGGATATGATGAGCATGACGGAAAAAAAAGTAAACGCTTTGCTGTAAAGATATTTTCCGAAAAGAAGAATGAGAAACGGAATCATGGGAATGAGGTAACCGGACTCCATCGGGAGTTTTAGAAAAGCAATGATGTAAAGATCAACTGCGATTAACCATGCCACTACATATTTCTCGTTGATGGATCGCGGAAATAAAAATCTGCGCGCGTTAACAGTATTTGGCAGGAAAAATAAAAAGACCGAGATGATTAATCCTGCAAGTCCAACTAATCCCCATGTTTCAATAAAAAATTTATACAACACTTTCGAGATGGATGGATAAGGCAGATCGTAATACATAAAGAAGCCGCTGCCATAACGTGCATACACCGGATAAAATAAAAGCGCGCCAACTGCAAGTGTGCTGATTACAAGTTTCAGTATCCTGATGATATTTTCTCTACTGGTGCCTGACTGAATAATCATGATGGCAAACGGTATGAGCATGGCTCCCGCTGTGATGCGGCAGCCGATGGCGATGCCGAGAAAAATGCCTGCCAACACAGGGCGATACTTTGCCACACAATATAGACTGATGAGCATGAACGAGAGCGACCACACATAATCAATCGTAGTGGTGCTGTTGATATAAATGATGGGGACGAATGCAAGTGCAGCGGCTCCGAGGAAAACATATTTAAACTTCCAGGTATTAAGCGTGAGTGCGAAAAACAGAATGCCGATGCTGCTGATAATTGCCGTGAGCATGTTTAAACGCCATGCATATCCGTTGTAAAAAAGTGAACAGATAAATTCCTGAACGGGGTAGCCGGGAAAACGCGATACCTCATACACTCCGGTTTGCGCAATGTTGTGCGCGACAATTGCAACTGACCAGGAATCGCCATCGAGCCCGTAACCCTGAGAGAGAAACGGCAGGCGAGAGAGAAAGATGACAACTGCGAAGAGCCAGAACTTAAATGAATCTGTTTTGAAGAAGCGTTCCAATTGAGAAAAGTAATGAGTATAAAATAAGAAGTATTAAAAATGTGAGCGGAAGACCCACCTTCATTTCCAGAGTGTCAAATATCTGCTAAAAAAAATTGTTCAATCACGGCTGAATGAAAAAGTTTTCCTCAAAAATCTTTCGCATCAAGCTGACTCATGAAGTGCATGATGCGCGCACTCTTGCCTGCAATGTATGGCGTTGGCTTTGCGGGATTCCACTTGAGAGGATTGGGCAGCACTGCTGCAATAAGTGATGCTTCGCGGATGGAAAGTTTTTTTGCCGGCTTGTGAAAGTATTCCTGAGCCGCGGCTTCAGCGCCATACACTCCATCGCCAGTTTCTATCACGTTTAAATAAACTTCCATGATTCGCTTTTTGCTCCAGAACACTTCAATCAGAAAAGTAAAGTAAACCTCAAAGCCCTTTCGCACCCAGCTTCGCGCGGGAAACAGGAAAACATTTTTTGCTGTTTGCTGAGAAATGGTGCTTGCCCCGCGCACGCGTTTTCCTTTGTGCGCATCGTTATACTTTTCAGCTTTTTTTATGGCGTCAAAGTCGAAGCCGAAGTGTTCTTCAAAGTTCTGATCTTCTGAAGCCATTACAGCAAGCGGCATTGCGGGGCTCATTTCGTCAAGTGAGGTCCAGTCTTTTTTAAGTGTGAGCTTTTTATCAGAAGAAAAAATCTGTTGTGCGCACCTGATTATCATTAACGTTGTAAAGGGCACGGGTACAAACCGAAACAAAATAGTGCTGCCAATACTGAGGATGAAAAACCATTTTATGATTTTCAAGAGCCATGCTCCTATTCTTTTGAAAAACTTTTTCATGAGCGGGCGAAGATAATTGATCGCCCGATGCTGAAAATTGGCAATTGAGAAACCATCGCAAAGTTTTCGACATTGAAATTTTATTTTGCAGAAACGCGTTTTCATTGCGCGTCTTTTTAGTTTTCATCCTCAACATTGATTTTTGAAGTGTTGACATTGGCGGCTGAATGCGTAGCAATGGCTTTTGAGAAACAAGCAATGCATTTTGAATGGTTAGCAACGCACTTTGAAGATGAAGCAATGCACTTTGAGTGCTTAGCAATGACGGCTGATGATTAAGCAATGATGCGTGAAAACAAAGCAATCGGCAGAAAAAATGCTGAAAATGAAGATTTTGGTGGGTGAAAAACTTTTGTAGGTTTGCCCGGAATATTTTAATCTTGGATGCCATTACATGAACCGACTGCCTGCAATTTTGCTTTTGTTTGTATTGACACAAACAGTAGTTTTCGCGCAGGAAAAGCCAAGCATGAAAAAAATAGGCCAACGAAAGCAGAATAAAATGCTGATGAAGGAGGAAATTAAAATATTAAAGGAGGGGGTATTGTTGGTGAGACTGCGCACGAAAGAAAATTCGATTCTTGCGTTGAAGAGAATTGGAAGAGATAAATTGGCAAACAAAATTGAGGAAAAACAAATAAACTATAATAAGAAGATCGTCTCTGCCTTCAGAACCAATTTTACATTTTGTCCTACTTATTTTTTCTACAGCAACTACTCGGACAGTATTATATCAAAACAAATAAAGGGAGTCATTTTTTTGAATGATAGTTTGCAAGCAGACTCAACAATCAAATTAACAACCACTAATTTTTTAACCGCTGAGTTTGGAATTATTGAACAAGACACTGCCAAATATCTTGATAGTTATTATTCTTATTCAGGTGACAGCGGGCTTGAAAGAAGAAGTTCTTATTACGGTGAGCCCGATATGGGATTTGGTGTACTGAAAATAATGAGCGATCAATTCGTGCAATTAAAAAATCCATTTCCCTATTATGTGAGAACATTTGATTCACTTCCTATCAAGCGAAAATTTTCAAAGACGGTGTTGAAGATGAACAAACTATTATTCAACTACTATACAATGAATAACCGCAGCTAACAAAAAGTCAATGCGCAACAACCACTCTAATAAAAATTAACTTTTGTAGGTTTGCTGCGGAATATTAAAATACTAACTGTAAAACCAACTAAATTATGGAAACAGAAAATCAATTAGTCACTGAATCAATCAACAAAGAAAATTTTCCTCCTTTGGTTAAAAGATTTCAGTCAGCAATTATTGACTTAGTATTCATTATTCTTTGCATGGTATTATTCAGCCAACTTTTGGCGAACACAAACGAAGAGAAAACAGGACCTTTGCGAGGGTTCTTGTTGTTCGGTTTATTTTTTCTTTACGAACCTTTTTGTGTTGCTTTCGGATGCACAATTGGAAATTATATTTCCGGAATAAGAATAAGAAAGTTTGAAGATGAAGGGAAACGAATAAACATTTTGAATTCCTATCTCCGGCTTATTGTAAAATTTCTTTTAGGAACTATTTCTTTTTTTACAGTTACTTCTAACAAATCAAGAAGAGCAATTCACGATATGGCTGCCGGTTCCATTGTGGTTTATGCAAAACAGAAATGATGGGTGCTGTTTCAACTAAAAACTTCCCTCCCCTCCAACAAAAAAAATATTATCATTACAAACTCAACTAAACGGGCAAGCCGAAAACCGAACAGAGTAGGCGCTAAAAAAAAGTGCGGAGTCAGCACTTAAATCACTGACAACACGACAATGAAAAAAATGATTCTCGGATTTGTTATGCTTCTCGGCATCATCTCCATGCCTTCGATTTCTTTTTCGCAGGCAAACACCAATCAGCAAGTAGCTGACGAAATTATTGGAATGGTAAAAGCACAGTGGGCAGCGCAGTCAGCCGACCCCGGAAATGTGACTGAAATTTTCAAAAACGTTGCCGATGATTACACTGAATTTAATGCTGACTTCGCTACCCGAGTTGACGGCAAAAATGTAACAATGAGTTTGGCTGAACCTGCCGGAAAAAGTCCTTCCCGCAGAGTGGCAGCCGAAATGCTAAACCCTAAAGTGCAGGTATATGGCGATGCTGCAATTCTTACGTACAACTTTGCAGGAAAAACAAAAAACAAAGACGGAGAACTGACTCCCTTCCGCTCAAAATCCACGCGCGTATTTGTGAAGCAAGGCGGCAAATGGAAATTAGTACATGCTAATTTTGGTTCCGATCCGATGCCGAAAGATTAAGCGGCAATAATTATTGAAACTAACCCCTAAAGTGCCGAGGCGCTTTAGGGGTTTAAAATTCAAAAAGAAATTAACAAATGAAATCCAACTTACTCCTTCTACTCTCCCTCCTCCTCTGCTCCACCTCCCTGATGGCACAACTGGATTTAACCACCGGAGGCAGCGGCACCACTACTGGCGTTCCGCAAAGCTATAATGAATCGCGGGAAATAGATGTTACCGTCCTTTCTTCTTTTGATCTGCAGCTTACATCTATGATGCTTAACCGTTTTTATGTTGGCGGAGATGGAATGGCTATTGTTGGCGCACGCATCTATGACAGCGGCACCTCTGCCCTGCTCTATTCCCGCGATACCACGGTCTATAATATTTTCAATGGGTTTATATGGATGCAGGCGTCTTATGTACTTCATTCGGGACAATCTTATCGCATCGGATTTTACTGCTCCGGCACTAATTCTGACAACAGTGCTTATATGCATCAGCCCACCTCTTTTCCTTATACTGAAAGCAACAACATACTCCGCATCAATCATGCTTATTCCATATCGCAGGATACCTTCGCAGTTAATGTGAACATCTTTGTTCCGTTTGTTACGCTGTTCTATGACTCTCTTTCAACTACGAACCTAATGAATGAAGGTCATTCAGATGCTCCATTCAATTTGTTTCCAAATCCCGCAGGCGATTTCCTGAATATAAGTGCCGGTGCCGTTTATTCATCCATCAATATAGAAGTAATTGATGCTTTAGGCAAGGTTCTTATCAAACAAAAAGATGCTGATGTGCAGCATTTCAACATAAATAGTTCAGGATTGGCAAGCGGAGTTTATTTTGTAAAAATAACAGTGGATGAAAAAACGGCTGTTCTTAAACTCGTGAAGAACTAAGCACTAAAGTTTTCAAAATCCTTTAGCAACATTTCTGCTCACGAATTCTTTTTCGCAAGCACCATAGAGCCATATACGCGTTTGGAAACTTCAGCTATTACTTCAGGCAATAGTTTCACATCGTTTCCGCGAGTCATTACAGTGAGCAGGTATGGATCGTCATTCAGAAAAACAATGCCCGATTCGTGCAACTGGTGCGGCATTCCGGTGACTACTTCGCCCATTTCGCCAAACTTATGTGCTACTTTTATTCCGGTAGGTATGCCTTCCATAAGCCCTTGCGTGAAAGTGCTTTCAGTAAGCATAGACAGTGCAAATTCGGCATCATCATTACTTATATATGCTGCATTGTACAACATGCGTAAAAATTTAGAATAGCCCGAGGCAGTAATTCCATAATTCTTGCTGTGCAAATCGGGCTCCGGCAAACCAAGATCAGTAAAAAGTTTTATCACCATCGGCTGATCCACCTCCTGATTTAAAAGAAGAGTTGCATTGTTATCGCTTTTGGCAACCATATAATATAAAAGCTGGCGGATGGTATATTTTTTTCCCGGCTGTATGGTTTCAGCATTGAAGGTTTGATGCGGAACACCGCCCGCACCGGAATAATAAATCTCCTTATTCAACAGCCCGGGTTTCTGTTCCGCCTCGCGCAGATAGGTCATCATTATCGGCACTTTCACCAAGCTGCCGGGTGAATACGTTTCATCATCATTTATGCCCATCCAGTTGCCGTCCTTAAACCTTCGCAAATACACGGAGGCATTCAAAATCTGACCGGTTTGTATTTTACTTTGAATAAAAGACGAAACTTCATTCTTCAGCCCCGCAAACTCATCCGATTCCTTTCGCCCGTCACCAAGCAGCAGCGGATGAGTAAACTTATATTCATTCATTCTATACTGAACGGCTGGCGAAGGCGGACAATCTTTCTGAACCGGCAATGCGAGGCGCGATTGTTTCACTTCCTCCAAATGTGAATATTCCCGCCAGCCACCCAATGCTATCAAAATAATAGCGGCAATTAGAATATAAATTAAACGGATTCGCTTCTGAAAAAATCCACCCGCATCAAACTGTGCTGAAGCCATAAGTAAATTAGTTAAAGAGTAAAAATTTAAACTTAATAAATTGCGAAGCAAAAGTAATCCTTCAATTTGGAAGAATTTCTGTGTATTCCGGTTATTCGTCAAGATTATTAAATGATAATGTTGACTGATAACTGAAAACAATTATCGGTAACAATGAAACCTATTTTTTGTTTTCCTCATACAAAAGAAAGTACAAACATTCTTTTTAAGTTAATACAAAAACAGAAATGAAAAAGACACTCGTTACTTTATTAAACGGATTTACAAGCGCACTCAATTACACAACCTCTGATAAAAATAAGAGCATCACGGAAAGTATTCCCGCTCTCGGCAATGCAGTTGAAATAACTTTTAGCGGAAAAGTAGCCGCCATCCAGGATTTAATTGGCGCGCAGAATGAGAAGATTAAAGGCGCAGCCGCCCAGAAAAATAATTACAAAAAGAGTGCAGCCAAAATTGCGATGACGGTTATTAACCGGGCAAAATCTTTTGCGACTGCAGAGAGTAAAGCTTCCTTGCTAGGAAAAATAGACTATTCCTATACTGCACTCTATAGAATAAAGGATGCTGAGTTTGCAGCCATTGTAATAGGATTGATGGCGCTCCTCTCCCCACTGGTAACAGATCTGGAACCTTACGGCATTACTCAAAATTCTATTGATGAAGTAATTGCTGCCGCCACTCTTTATGCTGAATATCGCGGAGAGCCGCGCCAGCAAAAAGTAGATCGAAAAAGTGTGAATGGGATGCTGAATAAAATGTTTACCGATGCAAATGATTTTCAGCGAAACATAATTGATCCGCTCGTATTCGGACTCAGCGAAACTCAAATTGCTTATGTAACCGGATACCGCATTGCTCGCAGGCAGCAGCCCATCGGCTCCAGGCATACTCGCCTTATTGCCACTGTAGTAAATGAACTTGGGCAACCTTACCTCTGCACCGTGAAGATAAACTCATACATTGATCCGAAAACTAAAAGAGAATACGCAGCCAAATCATCCACTACCGACATCAACGGAATAGCAGAAGTTTTCAAATTTCATGAAGGCATCCGCAGCATAACCATTTCAGGAAACAAAATTGAAACTACTACCTTCTCTGCTCTTGATTTCAAGAAAGGAAAAACGATTGAGAAAACATTTGTGGTGAAACCGGCTTTTGCAAATCTTCCTTCAGCAAAAATAACTGCCGGTAAATCGTTGCAGCAGGCGGCTGAGTAAAACAAAAACTATTTCCTGATCACAGCTCCGGCTTCTTTTTCGAATTGCTCCATCAGCCGGTTCATCACTTTGTCAATCTGTTTATCGGTAAGTGTCTGGCGTTCGTCAAGTAGGAGAAAAGAAACAGCGTATGATTTTTTTCCCTCTTCAATCTTATCTCCTGCATAAACGTCAAAGAGATTTAGATCGCGCAGCAAAATCTTTTCAGTGCGGAAAGCAATGTCGCGTATCTGCGCATAAGTAACCTCTGCATTTATCACCATACTCAGGTCGCGCTTCACCTGCGGGAATTTCGGTATTTCAGTATATTGAATCCTCTTTGAAGAAGCTGCTTTCAAAACTGCCTTCCAATTAAAGTCAGCATAAAAAACTTCTTCGCTGATGTCGAAAGGTTTCAACTGCTTTTTAGCAACAGAACCGAACCGCACCACTTCCTTTTCATTCATCGTCCATGACACAGCATACGAGAAATTTTTTTCTTCAGAAGAAGTTTCTTTCAGCTTCGCCATATTCATTCCCGCTAGAAGAAGAATATTTTCTACAAATGTTTTCAGATAAAAGAAATTCGCAGCGGCTTTATCACCATTCCATGACGCTGCCTGTTTTTTACCCGTCACGAAAATTGAAAGGCGATGTTGTTCCTCAAAACCTTTTTCTTTTTTATGATAAGTAGTTCCGAATTCAAAAAATTTCAGATCAGCATGTTGACGGTTGCGGTTGTATTCAATCGCCTCAAGTCCGCTGTAGAGCAGTGATTGGCGCATCACTCCCAAATCCTGACTCAACGGATTTAAAATTCTTACTGCGGCATCATCGTTTGTTCCTGACAGTTCAATATACTTTTGTTTGGAGAGTGAATTATTAAGCATCTCAAAAAAACCTGCATCACTTAAGTAACCACTCACTTTCTCCTGCACAGCATCAGCATCTGTTTTTGGAAAATAAGAAAGCGATGCAGAAAGTTTTTGAGGAATCTCCACATTGTTGTAACCGTAAATGCGCAAAACTTCTTCCACCACATCTGCCTCGCGCGTCACATCCACTTTGTAAGTTGGTATTTGAAGCTGCAATGCTTCATCGCTTTCATGCAGAACAGAAATGCTGAGCGAGGAAAGAATACTTTTCAATTCATTCTTTCCGATTTCCTTTCCGATTAAAGCAGTTGCACTTTTAAAATGATATGCGATCTGTTGCGGTTCTACCTTCTGCGGATATTCATCCACCACATCAGAAGAAATTTTTCCTCCGGCAATTTCTTTCATCAGCAGTGCAGCCCGCTTCAGTGCATAAATGGTAGCTTCAGGATCGGTGCCGCGCTCAAAGCGAAACGAGGCATCAGTCTTCAACCCATGTTGCTTCGATGTTTTGCGGATGGAAGCAGGATTAAAATACGCGCTCTCAATAAATACATTTTTTGTTTTTTCGCTGATGCCTGAATTGATTCCGCCAAAAACACCTGCCATACACATTGCATTACTTGAATTGCAGATCATCAGGTTTGAAGAAGAAAGAATTCTCTCAACTCCATCAAGCGTTGTGAACTTCTCACCATCATTCGCATTTCTTACAATTACTTTTTTTCCGGTTATCTCATCTGCATCAAAAGCATGAAGCGGCTGACCACACTCGTGCAACACATAGTTTGTAATATCAACAATGTTGTTGATGGGATGCACACCGATTGCCAGCAATTTATTCTTCAACCATTGAGGAGAATCTTTTACAGACACACCGCTTACAGTAATTCCGGAATATCTTGGACAGGCAGAATTGTCAATTACTTCAACAGCAATTTGAAGATCATTATTGTCAACTTTGAAATCATCAAGTGTCGGATAATTGATTTCATTTTTCTTGTTGCCAACTGCCAACTGCCTGTTGCATACAGCAGCTAAGTCACGCGCTACTCCAATATGCGAAGCTGCATCAGCACGATTAGGAGTAAGCCCGATCTCGAACACAAGATCTTCTTCCACTTTGAAAAATTCTTTGGCGCTCATTCCAACGGTTACCTCAGAATGAAGAACAATAATTCCTTCGTGAGATTTTCCCAACCCGATTTCATCTTCCGCGCAAATCATGCCTTCCGAAACTTCTCCGCGAATTTTTGATTTCTTTATCTCAAACGGTTCGCCTTCTGTCGGAAATAATTTCGCTCCAACCGTTGCAACTACTACCCTCTGTCCCACAGCAACATTTGGGGCACCGCACACAATGCTCAATAAATTTTCCGTACCGATATCTACAGTAGTCACACTCAGTTTATCAGCGTTCGGATGTTTCGCACATGTTTTTACTTCGCCAATTACCAAACCCTCCAAGCCACCCTTCATTGATTGAAATGTTTCAGTCGCCTCCACTTCAAGTCCGCAATCAGTTAACAATTGCGCAACCTGAGCGGCAGGAAGATTGATATCAAAATATTGCTTCAGCCAGTTGTATGAAATCTTCATTGTAAAATTTGAGCGGCAAATATAGGAGTTGAAACGTACTGTGTTAATGCTAAATCATTCGGAGTTCATCTTGTGAATAGGAAAGTGTTTGTATCATTGCAACAGATTCTTTTTTTACTGGCGAAAACACAAGGCGCATTTATTTTGATTGACTAATAAGAAAACAGGGATACTTTTCTTATCAACGGGGAAACAAAAATCAATTTGCTATTCGGCTACTGCGATTGTTGAGTGGCATTTGAAGACTGATTTGTACAGAATGAACTGCTTTATAGCAGTTGTATGTTTGTGATGTTCGTTCTTCCGGAGTAAGAATTCTCCTTCAAAACTGAATTGATATGGTAACCTGCTCAGTGCTTGTTTCAAAGGGAGAAGTCTTTAAAGAACTTGAATTGTTTCTGCAAAATCACAATTACAAAAATATTGTAGCGGATCATGACCAATACATCATCTCTGCTCAACGCAAGGATTCTTTCTTCTCAAAAAAATATTCTGTCATGTTTTTTGTCAAACCAAAATCGGTTTCAGTCACTGAAATTGAAATCACGGTAAATCCTCAACACGCTATGTCCACAAAATCGGATGTAGAAAAAGAAAGTAAAATAAGAAGCCGGGTGTACTTTTATTTTTGAGTAGCTATCTTGAATAAATCCATAGCAACTATTTTCCAGGTTGTTTTTGAAAACACTTTATCCTGAATAATCAGAAGTCATCATCATCGTCCATCTCATTTGCAGGACTTGTGTCGTCCATGTCTTTGAGATCATCGAGCGGTAATTCATCCACATCATTTTCCTGCGAGAGATCAGAAGGCATTGGTGCCTCTTCAATAATGGTTGTTTCTTCAACAATCATCAAAGGTATCATCTCTTCTCTCGAAGAAGATACTTTTGATTTAGCGAAAGTAGATTTTTTTGCTGCTGGTTTTTTCTTAGGTGTTGCCTTCTTCACTGCTTTCTTTGCAACAGGTTTTTTCTTCGCTGCTATTTTTTTCTTCGCAGGTTTTTTCTTTGCTGCAACTTTTTTCTTCAACGGTTTCTTTTTCGAAGCAACCTTCTTTGATTTTTTTACAGAAGATTTTTTCTTCGATGATTTTGCTTTTGATTTTTTAGCGACTTTTTTCTTTGTTGCCATGGCTTATAATTTTATTTTGAAATGCAAACTTAAAATCTCGATTTCAAATTTACAATAAGTTATTTGAGGTTTCCAAAAAAAATTTCGCCCTTGTCCTCCGCCCCCCTCCCCTGTTTGGATTAACTGTTACTTTTACCGCCACAAGATCTCTATATGTTTAGTACGAATGATTTTTTACAACAAAGGTTTTTAGGCAATTCCATAGAAAGCTATCTGTGGTTTACTGGGATTCTACTCATAGGAATCATCTTTAAACGCCTGATTTCAAAGATTATTTCAAGAATTCTGTTTGCCTTCTTCGGGCGCAAAACACGGTCTGTGGGTGTTGAAAAGTTCCTGGAATTACTGACCCAGCCATTCTCGGTTTTTGTCCTCCTTATTACCCTTTACCTTGCCTTCGACAAACTCGAATTCCCGAATGAATGGAACTTTGAGCCAAAGAACGTTTTCGGAATCAGGATGGTGTTTTTCCGAACCTTTTATGTGATAATCATTTTTTCAATTACGTGGATTGTGCTTCGCCTAACTGATTTTGTTGCGCTGATTTTTCTTTACAGGGCATCCCAGACAGAATCAAAAATGGATGACCAACTTGTATTATTTACCCGTGAAGTTGCAAAAGTAATACTGGCGGTAATCGGGATGTTCTCCGCGCTCGGAGTGGGTTTAAATCTTGATATTATTTCGCTTGTAACCGGACTCGGAATCGGAGGACTTGCGTTTGCACTGGCAGCAAAAGAAACATTGGAAAATCTTCTTGGCTCGTTTACCATCTTTCTTGACAAGCCATTCAAGGTAGGCGATCAGATTCGGGTAGGCGCTGTGGAAGGCACCGTAGAAAGTGTGGGTATTCGAACGACAAGAATACGTTCGATGGATAAGTCGCTCATTATTCTACCGAATAAAAAAATGATTGATGCAGAATTGGCAAATGAAAATGAACGTGCACTTCGAAGAGTTCGCTTTACAATTGGGATTACTTATGATTCAAGCGTAAATAATATCCAACTAATAACTGAAGGAATAAAAAAGCTATTACAAAACCATCCCATGATTGATAAAAAAATCATTGTTCATTTTCGCGATTTCAATTCAAGCTCACTTGATATACTTGTAAATTATTTTATCACGAATCCGGAGTACGAAAAATATTTAGAGGTAAATGAAGAAATCAACCTGAAAATTATGGAGATTGTAGAAAAGTGCGGATGCTCATTTGCATTTCCATCTACTTCAGTCTATCTGGAAAATAAAAAAGAAACGATGGAATAGAAATTTCCTCTTTCGGACTTCCCACAAAATAAATTTTGTTTTGATTATGGAATTGCGATTCCGGTTGAATCTTACTTGTAAAATTCAATCATTATGAAAAAGAATCAAACCTCCATGCTAGACCAGATGTTCGAAAACCGTAACAAAGAATATGGCGCGTATGAACTCCGCGTTAATTACAACAGGCGATTGATCAAATCAAATTGCATCGCGCTGCTCATCTCATCGTTGCTCTTCTTAGTGCCGTTTGTTCTCACAAAAATTTTTCGTCATCAACATGCCGTGAAAGCGCTTACAACAGAAATGACTGTTGATCTTTCAAAAACATTCAATATGGAAAAACCAGCTGTCATCGCAAAACTCTCTCCTCCACATGCGATCAAAGCAATTTCAAAATTTGATTTTCATGTTGTGAAGAATGAAGAAGTGAAACCAAATCCTGACGAAAAGAAAGTAGAAGAAGAATTAAAAAACAGGAATTCAAATGCAACAGGAGTAATTTCTGACAGCAGTTCCGCTTCTTCAGATGCTGAATCAGTTTTAGCAGATGCGGTTTCTGATGAACCAATGAATGTGGGAGTGGTAGATGTGCCTCCGTCCTTTCCGGGAGGAGAAAAAGAACTTTACAAATATCTCACACGCTACATACATTATCCTGTGGTGGCGCGGGAGAATCAAGTAGAAGGAACTGTTTATGCTTCATTTGTAATTGGTGTAGATGGAAAAATAAACAAGATCAACATCATCCGAGATCCGGGCGCAGGAATGGGAGAAGAAGTAATTCGTATAATAACTAAAATGCCCGATTGGAGTCCGGGAAAATATAAAGGCAATGCAGTAAAAACAATTTACTGCGTACCGGTGCGATTCAGTTTATCAGGATCAAATATTTGAAACCGCCTTCCGTTTAGCTAACAAAACAATGTTTAAAAGTGCAGTGTCCAATGACGGGTGCTGCACTCGGCTCTTCTACCTTTGATCGCTAAAATAAAAAACGAAATGCTTGGAATCATTCTTGAAATTACCCAAACTACCGGTGACTCTCTAAATAAAGTGGTGGCTGCCGTTGATAAACCTGCAGAACAATCCATCTCACTTTGGGACATGGCACAAAAAGGCGGACCTATCCTAATCCCGATCGCAATACTCTCCATCATGGCAGTGTATATTTTCTTCGAACGCTTTTTCACAATTCAGAAATTTTCAAGAGTAGATCAGAATTTCATGAACCAGATTCGAGATCATGTGCACAGCGGAAATATTGATGCTGCAAAATCACTTTGCAAGAATACCAAAGGTCCCGTTGCTAGAATGGTCGGCAAAGGATTGATGCGTCTCGGTAAGCCGATTCATGAAATTGAAGGCGCCATTGAAAATGTCGGAAAACTGGAAGTGTATAACATGGAAAAAAATCTTGGTGTGATGAGTACCATCGCTGGTCTCGCTCCCATGTTTGGATTTCTTGGAACCATCTTCGGTGTAATAAAAATATTTTATGAGATCAATTTGCAGAACAGTTTGGAAATCGGAACTATTTCAGGAGGATTATATGTAAAGATGATTGCAAGTGCATCCGGACTTCTTGTAGGCATCATCGCATATGCCGGTTATCAATTCCTCATTCATCGTATTGATCGCGTAGTACATAATATGGAAATGAATGCTGTAGAGTTTATGGACCTTTTGGAAGAACCTGTGAAGTAATGATTGGTTTTTTTATATCTAAAAGTCACACTTCTCATATCTGATCTATGAATCTACGAAAAAGAAGAGAACGCACAGTTGAAGTTTACACTTCATCGCTGAATGACATCATGTTTTTCCTGTTGTTGTTCTTTCTCATTACATCCACACTTGCAACACCAAATGTTTTGAAACTGTTGCTTCCAAATTCAAAGGCAAGTACACAAAGTATCAAGCATCCGATTACGATTTCTGTTACAAGCGATTTGCAATATGCTGTAAACAATACTCCTGTTTCTCCTGAATTGATTGAAGAAACCTTGAAAGCAGTTATAAAGGATCAAACCGACCCTACTGCATTATTAAAAGTTGACAAGAGTGTAGAAGTTCAAAACCTTGTTGATCTTCTCGACATAGGCAACCGGCTAAAAATAAAAATGGTGCTCGCTACTTCTACTTCAGGAAAATCAAACCATAAATAAAAGTGAACGCTGAAATCCGGTCGAGGTCATTAATTATTTCCATTGCAATTCACGGAGCACTTTTCTTATTGCTTCTTTTTTTCGTTATGACAACAACAATGCCTCCATTTCCGGAAGCAGGTGGCGGTGGCGGTGTGCTTGTAAACATTGGTTATGTTGACGAAGCCACCGGAGATGTTCAACCCATTAGTTCCACTGCTACTCAAAATCCGCAACCTGTTAAAGCAATTCCTCAAGCATCTCATGAAGAAAAAGTTACTACTCAGGAAAATGAAGAATCAGTTGCAATGAATTCACATGAAAAGAAAAATGTGAAGAAGGATTCTAAGAAGTTATTAACCGAAACAAAAAAGACAGAACCTGTAAAAACGGCAGAGGCAGGTTCATTGTACAAAGGCAAAAAAAACAATTCCACTTCTCAGGGAACTGCTTCGAGCGGGACAGGCGATCAAGGGAGCAGGCAGGGCGATCCCAATTCTAAATACACAGGCAAGAACGGAACAGGCGGTGGACCCGGTACCGGCACAGGCACTGGTGGAGGAGATGGAGACGGCCACGGTCCCGGAAAGGGAAGCGGAGTTTCTTTTGATCTCAACGGAAGAATTCTCCTTCGCAAACCGAGCATTGACGACCGCTCTCAGGAAACCGGAAAAGTAGTAGTAAGCATCACTGTTGATAAAGACGGCAACGTTGTTGACGCAAGACCTGGCGCACGCGGCTCAACAACATCAAGTGCCTATCTTTTTTCCAAAGCCCGCGAAGCCGCACTCAAAGCCAAGTTCAATGCAAGTCCTGAGTCAGCAGATATTCAGAAAGGAACTATGTCGTTTGTATTTCTGGTGCAGTAAAATTATTCAATTATCGTCATCAGGATTTTTTTCTAAATAAAAAAGCCGACCATTTCTGATCGGCTTTCTCTAAAGATCTTTTTCTAACCAATTATTTTCCCTTAATCCCCAACAACTCCATTTCAAAAGTCAATGTAGCGTTTGGTGGAACCTTTCCAGAACCCCGCTCACCATAAGCAAGTGAAGCGGGAATAAACACTTTCCACTTACTACCCACCTTCATCATCTGTAACACTTCTTGCCAGCCTTTTATAAAACCATTCACAGGATATTCAATCGGCTGACCTTTCTCAATGGAACTGTCAAACACAGTTCCGTCAATCAAAGTTCCGTGATAATGCATCCTCACAGTATCAGTAAGCGCAGGCATTGCACCTGTACCGTCCGTCATCACCATGTACTGTATACCATCCGGCAACTCCTTCACACCCGGCTTCGACCTGTTCTCATCCATAAATTTTTTCCCGGCAGCGATGTTTGCATCACCCTTTGATTTTTGCTTGTCCTGAAGATAAGATTGAATCACCATCTGAGATTTCATTTGGTCAATCAATGCACTGTCGCCACGCAGTGCAGTCATCAATCCTGCTTTAAGAATATCAAGATTCAAAGAATCAAGTCCATCCTTCTTCATGCTTCCACCAATGCTGGTGCCGATGGCATAAGCCACAGAATCCGCTTTTGATTTAAGGTTAACATCGGATTTTCCTTTTTGTCCGTTGCAGGCAATCAATGCCGAAAGAGAGAGGATTGATAATACTGAAAATGCTTTTGAGTACATAGGTTTTTAAATTTTGAGGGCGCGAAGATAGAAAAAGGTAGATGCAAACGAATAATATAAATTATGAATAATCGCATGAATTTCAATGCTCCCAACGACCTGTCAATTAGGAGTGCTACTAATTTGAATAATCTACCCCCTCAATATCGCTACCGGATCAATCCTGGATGCCTTGAGCGAAGGCATGAAACCAGCGACAAACGTAGTAAGTATGCCAAATACAATTCCGAAAACATAATGCTTTGGATTAAAGATAACGGGAAAATATTTCAATCCCAGAAAATCATTTGCCGGAAAAGGGACGCACGATAATCCATACGCCAATACAAAGCCAAGAAGAATTCCGCTCAAAGCTCCGAGTAACCCAATTACCAAAGACTGCGACAAAAATATCTGTACAATGTCTTTTCGTGCAAAACCCTGCGCTTTCAAGATTGCAATGTCTTTCATCTTGTTTGCGATAGTCATGTTCATGATGTTATAAATACCAAAACCGGCAACAACGAGCAATGTAATACTCACAACAAATGTCAGCACATTGCGAACGGTGTTTCCTGCAGTAACGCTTGAGTTGGAGGTTTCCCAGTCATCCGCTTTACTCCCGTATTTTTTCTGAAATTCTTTTGCATTCGCTACTGCAAGTTTATTGTCTTTCAGTTTCACGTTTATGTCCGTAATGTAGTTTCTGTCTTTGCCCAGCAGTTGTTGAACGCTTGAAATGTTTACATAGCTTTTTACATTGTCAAGTGTTCCAATTCCGATTTTAAAAATTCCGACAATGCGGAAACGCATCGTACTCCCTGTTGGCGTTGCTAGAGAAACAAGATCGCCTGTGCGCACATTCAGCTTTTGAGCAAGTCCGCTGCCCATCAGTATTCCATTGTCTGTTGTAAGTAGGTTTTCAGTTTTTCCGTCAACCATTTTCTCATTGAGATTGTACAACTGCGCTTCTTCGATAATGTTTACCCCTTCAATAAAGCCATTTAGTTGCACGGGACCGTAATTGTAAAAAACCTGCGTGCTCAGCAAAGGAGAAACCGCAGCCACATCAGGGTTTCGTTTCAGATCTGCTATAATGCCATCTGCATTTCTTACATTCAGCTTGATGTGCTTCGGTTTTGGATGACGGACCACAACGAGTTTATCTGTTGCTTTGAAATATTCACTCGCAACAGAAGCGGTATAATCCGTTTTCAGATCGTTGAAAATATGCACATCAGGAGTTGCCTGAAGCATGGTGTCTTCAAGAAATTTATTTACGCCCTGCATGAAACTGATCATGAGAATGAACATGGCAATGCCAAACGTAACACCAAGGATGGCTACCAGCGTTTGCTTTTTGCGGGAAAGCAAATGCGTTTTTGATATATCAAGATTAACCGGAAGCGCCATTTATTTTTTATTAGGAATAATTACTTCCGCTGATTCATCAAGCCCATTCAAAATTTCAACATCATCAAGCGTTTGAATTCCTGTTTGCACAAAAACGGTTTTTACTTTCCCGTCCCGTTTTACCTGTACACTATCATCCGCTACCATGGCAGCGCGCGGAATGATGAGCGCATGACTCTTCTCCTGAATAATAATATTCGCTTCCACCGAACTGTGAATGAATCCTCCCAAGCCCGAATCAACACTGTCTTTAAAAACAGCATCCACGCGAAACGTCTGATCAATTTCATTCATCATCGGATAGATGCGCGACACCTCCGCATGAAAAATTTTATTTCCTGTTACGTCTGTTTTCAGCAAAACTTCCTGTCCGGTTTTTAGTTTGTCAATGTCCTGTTGATCTACGGACAACTTGATGATGCGGCTTGCAGTTTCTCCCAGCAACGAAACCGGCTCACCTGCATGAACAGCTTCGCCAACTTCCTTCAACATCTGGAAAATAGTTCCACTTTGCTCACTGCGGATAAAATAATTATTCAGGTCGCTTTGTGCGCCTGCTACCTGGCTTTTCGCATTGTGAAGTGCAACATTCAGTTCGTTCAGTGCAGCATAATATTTTTCTTCGGCAGATTTCTTCTGGTTCAGAGATATTGTGTAACCTGTAAACGCATTGTCAACCGTGCTTTTCGAAGCAGCATCGTGTTCCAATAAATTTTTCAACCGGAAATAATTCAGCGAGTCATTGCTGAATTTCGCCTGCGCGCTTTGCATCGTCAGCTTTACATCATTCAGTATTCGCGATTCGGCAGACACATTCTTTTGTGCATTTTCATAGGTACTCTGGGCTGCTTCCAGTCGCGCTGCAGGGGCATCGTTGCTGATTACATAAAGTATTTCATCCTTTGCGACTGCATCTCCCTCCTTTACCCTCTTCTCCTTCACAGTTCCGTTGCTCAAAGCAAACAAGGTGTATTCGTTCTCTGAAATAATTTTGCCTGAAGCATACACTGTTTCCACCACATCTTTGCGTAATGGATTAACAGTACTGCCTGTGCGCGAGCAGGAGAAAAAGAGAAAAGCAAAAACTGAAAGAAGTAAAAGTTTATTTTTCATTGCTGATTTATGACAAGACACATCCGTGTACCCAACAAGAGGATACATAAAAATTATTCCGATGAGAAGAAAAATTTATTGCTTCACAAACTTAGTGCGAAACACTTTATCAGCAGCGGTTACTTCGAGGTAGTACAAGCCGGAAGGGAAAAGTCCGCAGTCAACAGTCCTAAGTTTGCAGTCAACAGCCGAGTAAATCTTTTCGCCAACGATGTTGTAAATAGAAAGGTTAATGGCCGTTCCCAATTTCAAATTACTAATTTCCAATTTCTCCTCGACAGGATTAGGATGTATTATTACCGATTGTTGGTTACCAACAGCCGACTGCACGGAAGCAATGACATTGAAAATAACTGCCTCCACCTCGCAACCATTCGCATCAGTTGCTACTACATTGAAATCTCCGCTGGAAGGTGCTACAAGATAATAATCTGTAGCTCCGGCAATACTATTTCCGTTTTGATACCATTGATAACTTACCGCTCCCTGATTCGCAAAGAGAGTATCTCCATTTTGAGCAATTCCCTGCGGAGGCGGATAAGGATAGACAGTAAGGTAATTATTCAGAGTGAGCGTATCGCTTGTGGTAGCGTTGCTTCCAATAAGGGAAACAGAATAACTTCCCGGTGTGTTATAGCAGATGTTGGTAGGGTTTGGGTCTGTGCTTGTAGATGGAGTAGCCCCTGTGAATGTCCATTGGAAAGCATTACAGTAAAGCGAAAGATTGGTAAAGTCCGTGCAGGTGCCGGGGCAGATGTGATGAGGCGCGCTGAAAAGTGCAATCGGAGTAATGCCCGGGCAAGGAGAAATGGCAGACGATAACTGAGCAAGTGTATAAAGCTTAACATCATCAAGAATAAGTTCTGTACAGTCAGCGCAGATGTGTCCCCAGTTTGTAAATTTGATGGTATGAGAAGTTGAAGCAGCCATAAATTCAATGATGTACCGAATGCCAATGTCCGTTGAAAACGCGCTGGTTTGTTTGCACCTTAGGAGCGTATCTCCAAAACCTACATCTACTCCAAACAATCCTCTGTTAGGCCAAATGTTGCCTTCGCCACCTGCCCAAAACTCCAATACATAAATGTTGCCGGGCGTAAGACCCGTTACTGTTTGCTCTAAGCTTACACCGGTTGTGCCGCCATAAGCAGTCGTATTATTAGGGAATCCGGGAGGGAGCGAATTAACAGTGCAGGCAGTATCACTTAAGCAGGATGTATCATTGGCATTATTAGAACAGGCGTTGCAATAATAGTTACCCATGTAAGCTGCCTGGGTTCCTTCTATCACCATGGAGAAGTTAGCATCAGAGTTGTGGGCGTAGGTGCTGGTGCCGCCACCGGTGCATGTCCAGCTGGGAAAATCGCAGGAGTAGAATGAAGAGTTGGGGCAGAAGTAGCCGGTGCCGGGACCGCAGTTGCCGTTTTCGAAACCCCCGTTCTGCAATAGGTTTGTTACGTTCGGGCTGATGGAATCATTCTGATTAAAACACAGGATGCAGAGGACTTGTGCATGCAGCGAATTAGAAATTAAGAATGAGAAATTAAGAATTAAAAAAAGAGTGAAGATTTTTTTCATTGATGTTTGGTTTAGTAGGTTAAGAAAATTAATTCGGCAAATTCAGGAAGCAACCGGGTTACTCAATCAACTTAATTAACCAGGTCAACTCAAATAACTATTTTACTGCTTGACAAATGTACTGCGAAAAACTTTATTGCCTGCGGTTACTTCGAGATAGTACATGCCGGAAGGAAGCGCGGAAACATCGACCTCTCCCCCGACCCCTCTCCCAAGAGAGAGGGGAGAAACAGCCAATACTTTTTCGCCAAGGAGATTGTAAATCGAAATGTCTATTTCTTTTTTGTCTTTGAGAAACAAACCTGTGATTTCTAATTTATCAACGACAGGGTTCGGATATAACCTCTACCCCGACCCCTCTCCCAAGGGAGAGGGGAGAACAGCCGCTATCACATTGAACACCGCTGCTTCCACCTCACATCCATTCACATCTGTTGCCACCACATTATAATCTCCGCTTGATGGTGCTACATAAAAATAATTTGTTGCTCCGTTAATAATAACTGTGTTGAAGTACCATTGATAAGAGTTTGCTCCTGTATTTGCAAAGAGTGTATCTC